>NZ_JAMQPV010000001.1:1722500-1857500 GCF_026151395.1 Leptospira limi | reverse complement strand
GATTCTAAAGAACAATCCATTTGCCTATGTCTGTATCGAAGACTCAGGTCCTGGTGTACCAAATGAAATATTGGATAAAATTTTTGATCCGTTTTTTACAACAAAACCAATTGGCCAAGGAACTGGTCTTGGTTTGTATATTTCGAAACAGATCATTGAAAAACACAAAGGAATCATTGATGTAAAATCTGCGAAAGGAAATACAAAATTCATCGTATATTTGCCTTATAGCCAAAAGGCAAATTTAGAAGAGAATTTTTCTTAAATGATTCAAAAATAAAAACAGATTCTTATCAAATTTTATTTGGGATCAGGCAAACGAAAGCTAACAGTCGTTCCCTTTCCCTTTTCACTTGTAGCCCAAATTTCTCCACCGTGTATTTTAACAAATTCATGGCATAAAATGAGACCAAGGCCTGTGCCTTTTTCTCCTTCTAACCCTATACTTGTTAACTGTGCATCCAAACGGAATAATTTCTCTAAATCAGAGCTATTCATTCCAACTCCATTGTCTTTGCATTCAATTCGTACACCATCCTCTTCTTGCGAAACAGAGATTTGGATTTTGCCATTATCATTGGTAAACTTAATTGAATTGGAAATTAAATTTCGTAAAACCGCTTGGATCATTTCGGAGTCTGCATACACAAATGAAAATTTTTCAGGGATCTCTACACTGAACTGAATTCCCTTTTTCTGAATCAAAGCGGCCATTTGTTCGGTTATCTTAGAAACAATTGTCCGAAGGTTGACTTCATTTGGACGGAATGGCATATTGCCCGTTTGAGTTCTTGCCCAATCAAGAAGTTGTTCTAACAAACTATAAACTCGCGAGGCAGATTTTTTAATTTCAAAAACAGTTTCTCTTTTTTCAGAATCGCTATAGGTATCAAAGTCCGCATACATCAGTTCTGTGATTTGTTTAAAGGATCCTAAAGGATTACGTAAATCGTGAGCAATGATCGAAAAAAATATATCTTTTGTGCGATTGGACTCACTTAATAGTTTTTCGGATTTGTGTAATGCTTCAATCGCTTGTGTTTTTTCGAAAATCTGAGTTCTCAGTAACTTAGTTCGGTCATATACTTTTTTTTCCAACTCAAACCGATTATACAGTAACCTTTGGTATTGTAAGGTGATAAACTCAGCAAGAATTGCATATGGAATCAAAAACGAAATGAGATAAATATAAGAATCAAAGATAACCGGTTGTACAAATGGTCCAACACCTAATCGAGTCATGAGTACACTCGACAAATACAATAAGAATACACCTAATGTGACTCCCCTGATTTGGAATCGATACCCTAAATAAATCAAAATCAAAAACGAAAGAAAAAATAAATATGGGAATCGAAACACTATCACTGCTTGGAAAACGATAAATATAATTGTCCAGAAAACGAGACGTAAGGATAACTCCTTCCATTCCAATTTCCTCCAAGCCAGAAACATCGGAACAGTGATAAAAATTCCTATCGTATCACCAAAGGTGATCACAACGAGAGTTCGAACAATTTCATTTACATTTAAGTTATGAAAGTATCCAAATGAATTTAGAACAAGACCAAGAAGTAAAATCGAAATCAAACTAGATAAAAAAGCAACATATACGATGAAATAAAAATTATCCTTAGTCGAATTGAGATTTTTTCTTATTTTTGTATTCCAGAAATAATAGGCGAGAACTGATTGAAACGCATCAACTGATGCAGTTAAACAAATACTAAGATACAATTCAAATTGTGTGAGTTGGAATTGACTGCTAATCAATCCATCTTTATTAGCAAGAAAACTTGCTAACCAAACAATTGGGAAAAATCGATATCCGAAAAAAATACAGCCGACGAGACCAATCCCAGAAGGGATCCACAATACAGCCAAATTCATAGGTTGGAATGCAAAATACTCCATACCCAATTTGGCAGAACCAATGTAGGCTAGAAAGAGGAAGATACCTTTTAAGAATGACTTCCAGACCATAGTTTTCTGTATTAAAAAATCCGAATTTATAAATAAAACAACATTTAATTCAAATAATTAGAATGAATTCGATTCGATCTCTATGATTTTTCAGTTTCGATTGGCAGTTTTACCATTCAGAAGAGCCAAAAAATCAGCAGGAATGTTTTTACTTTTCATAAAAAAAGTTCCAACTAACATAGAATCAATCATTCCTTTGTATTTTTGCCAATCTTCAAAAGATTCAATTCCTGACTCAGCCACTCGGATGATCGACGAATCCAATTTAGGTGCAATTTGTTCAATTAGATTTTTGTGAATTTGAAATGTATCTAGGTCGCGAGTATTAATTCCAATGGTATTTGCCCCCATGTCTAATGCAATATCCACTTCCATTTGGTTATGGGTTTCCACGAGGACAGCAAGGCCAAGACGAGTCGCATGTTCATGTAAAAGTTTTAATTGTTCCGGTGAAAGGATCCTAACAATGAGTAAAATTGCTGAGGCACCATAGGCATACGCTTCATCGATTTGAATTGGATCTAAAATAAAATCCTTACGAATGACTGGAACAGAAACCTTGTTTGCAACAGATTGTAAATCACTCAAGGAACCATAAAAATACGATTTGTCAGTCAAGACAGAAATGGCACCAGCCCCTGAACTTTCATACTCAGTGGCAATGGTGACTGGATCGTATTCATGCCGAATCACTCCCGCACTGGGACTACCTTTTTTGCATTCGGCTATGACCGAGATGGATGTTGTTTTGAGATGAGATTTCCAATCCCGAATGGGAATCGTTCTGTCGGGTAAAACCTTACCACGACTTTCATTGATTTCTGAATGTTTCGTTTCTACAATTTTGTGTAAAATAGGATTCAAATGAATTGGTCAAAAGGATTTTAACGCTGCTTCTTCTGAATCATAAATATCGAATAAAGAAGTCAGTTCGATGACATCAAAGATCCTTTTCACAGCTGGTTTGATATTGGAAATCTTAAGAAATCCTTCTTTGGAATTGAGTTTGCGTAAAGTCGATATACAAGCACGAAACCCCGAAGAAGACATATACTCTACATCTTTCATATTGAGAAGAACCTTTCTATGACCTAAAGAGTCAATGAGTTCAGTGAGTCCCTCTTCCACTTCATTCGCCACAGAAACGTCCAATCGACCTTCCAAATAAACGACTAGTTTTCCGTCTTTCACTTCGTGTTTCAGCACCTATTTACCCAACCTGATATGATTTTACAAAATCGATGTATTTTAACGGAGTGTCAATCAATGTTTTCTGAATCCATATTGAGCCAATCTGACCTGCAAAATCTTCATTCTTTCCTCATTTTAGGGGGTGGGTCCTCCGGTGATTCGGCAGCTCTCCTACTCAATTCCCTTGGGAAAAAAGTCATTCTCGCGGATCGTTTCCCAGAGAAAGCAAACCAAAGTCTGTATACGAAAGTTTTGTCCGATCTTATGCCACAAGAAAACCTAGGTGGAATTGATTGTATCATCAAAAGTCCAGGAATCCTACCAGATCATCCAATTTTAGAAACGGCACGTAGGAAACAAATTCCCATCCTAAGTGAGATCACACTTGGCAGAATTTTTTTCAATGGACCAGTGATAGGCATCACTGGCACCGACGGCAAATCGACAACAACTGCTTTAACATATCATATACTAAAGAAAAAATACCCAAATGCAAAAATGGGAGGGAATATTGGAGTTCCCTTTACTTCGTTTTGTAGAGAAAATCCAGAGATTGTTGTATTAGAATTATCAAGTTACCAACTGGATGACTCACCTAACTTAAAACTGACGGCATCTGCCATCTTAAATCTTGCATCTGATCATTTAGAAAGGCATAAAACCATGGAATCCTATGCGCTTGCAAAATGGAAAATCCAGAATTTGTTAGACAAAAAGCACCAATGTTTTGTGAATCCGAATTTTTTCACTTATACACCATTTGAGATTCCTACGAATCCCAATTTACATTTGGTGGGAGAAAATAAATCTTATTCTGTCACACAAAACCCAAATAAAATCCATACACCAAATCATGAATATGATGTTTCCTTATTCCCTCTAAAAGGAAAACACAACCTTATGAATTTATGTTTTGCCATTGCACTTGCTGAGGTTGTGGGTTTAAGTCCAGACCAAATCCAAAGCCAATTGGAAACATTTGATGGTTTGCCACACAGGTTCCAATCCATTCCCACAGAAACTCTCAACCCAAAATACCAGTCCATTCGGTTCATTAATGATTCAAAATCGACAAACTTACATTCAATGTTATCGGGAATCTCTGGTTTCAAAAAAGGTGATCCCATTTATCTAATATTAGGTGGAATTCCGAAAGTGGAACCAATCCAACCGCTGATAAAAAGATGGAGAGAGTTAGAATGTCCTCTGTTTGTTTTTGGAAAGGCAAAAGAAGTATGGGGAGAGGAATTAAATCTTACTGGATTACCTGTTTTTTATTTTGATGATTTGAAATCTCTGATCGCAGATGTGAAAGAAAAAATTGATCATCATTGGTTAACCAAATCAAATTTAGAAAAAGAAGAAACCCTGACGGTGATTTTTTCACCGGCAGGTGCTAGTTTTGATCTTTATAAAAACTTTGAAGTGAGAGGGAATCACTTTCAAAATCTAATCCAAGATTTTTTTGGATCAAGCCTAGTTTAAGTTTTATCCTCGGATATGGTATCCACCATCCACATGTCGAATTTCACCAGTGATTCGATTGGAAGGACGGAACAAATAACATACTTCTTCTGCAAGGTCTTTTGCTTTTGCATTCCCAAGTGGAGAGGAAGTTTGGCAATGGATTTCAGCTTCTTCTAATCCTTCTATTGCAGAACCAGCTTTACTTGCTCGGTAGGGAGAAAATCGAATCGCATTCACTTGGATTTCTTTTTCTTGTCCCAATTCCATAGCCATCTCTTTTACAAGTCGCTCTAGTGCCGCTTTAGCAACACCAATGTTTTTATATGGGTGAACTACAACTTTTTCTGCACCTAAATAACTGAGAGCAACAATGGATGCTCCAATCGTTAATAGATTTCTTTGATAAAGGCTTTGGACAATCGCAAGTAACGAAAAAGAAGATACGTTCATCGCATCCATAAACTCTTCTCTTGAAACGGTCATGATTGGCTTTACTTTCCCTTGGCGAATGGTTTTGTCCATTGCAATAGAGTGTAATAAAGAATGAATGGTTTCTTTTTTCTCTAACAAAAAGTCAGCAAAGGAATCAATACTCTCTTGGATGGTGACATCAAGAGGGAAGGTGACCACATCTTCACCTAATTCCTTTTTTACGGTATTTTGAAAATCTGCATATGTACGATCTAAAAAGTTTATGCTGTTTTCAGATAAATTTTTGTGAAAAGGTGTTTTTCCAAGTCCTGTGCAAATGAGTTTTGCACCTTGGTCTTTACATTCTTTTGCAATGATAAGTGCAAGTGAGGACGCATCTGTAATGCCAGTAATGATCACTGTGCGACCTTTTAGAGTTTGGTTCATGTCTCCTCCTAATGCTTAGACACACAAGTTTCGGAGGTGCTTTAAAAGACGAACTTTTTTTCAGGTTTTTTTTATCGTTTGTGCTGAATTTTTTCGTAAGCGCGACTTTCAATGAAGAGGTCGAGAAGGTCTCCATCAATGTGTTGGTCTCGCACTTCCATTTTTAAAATATCAAAAGCCCGATCGAGTGGAACCGCTTTTTTATAAGGACGGTCCTGGTCCGTTAACGCATCAAAAATATCGGCAATCGCCATCATTTTCGCCTGGACGGGTATTTCGACTGCAGACAACCCCCTAGGGTATCCCGACCCATTCAATTTTTCATGGTGGCCATGAGCGATACTCGGAACCATTTTAAGTTCTCTTGTCCAAGGAATTTTGGATAAAAATTGAAACGTATGTTCCACATGGGATTCAATTTCTCTTCTTTCTTCAAAATCCAAAGAACCACGACGAATCGATAAAAAATTAAACTCTTTTGGAAGTAACAAACTCAATTGATTTCCATCGGTTGTGTGGTAACTCATTTTCGAAATCTCTTCCAAAAAGTTCGAATTGCCCTCTTCCAAAATAGTTGGTTCATTCGAATCGGTAATGACACGAACCATCTCTTCCAATTTTTCTTTCTCTAGTGTATATTCTAACTGGATTGATTTTTCAAATTGTGGATAACCGTTGTTACCGTGTTTTTTTAAGTATTCAATTTTTTTCTGTGCAAGTTTAGTTTCTACATCTTTCAGAATAAATTGGAATCTCCAACGAATGAGATCCAACTCATAATCTTCCAATTTTTTGGCTTTCACCAAAACCTTTTCTCTTACACCAACTTTTCCAAAATCGTGTAATAAGGAAGCATAACGAATTTCTTTGATTTGAGATTCATTAAAGTGAACATCTTTAAATCGTCCAACTTGCACTCCATTCACAGATTCAGCAAGTCCAACGGTGTACTGTGCCACACGAAAGGAGTGACCAGATGTAGTTGGGTCCCTAGATTCAATTGCAGAAACACTTGCAGTTACAAACCCTTCAAACAAGGTTTCAATTTCATGAACTAGGTTATTATTTTGGATTGCAACGGCAGCTTGTCCTGCAACTGCCATCACAAGTTCTTCCGAATATTTATCATAATCCAAAACTGAATTCGATTTCATTTCATCTAATGTCAGTTTGGTTTGAAAATTCTTTTTGCGATTGATGAGTTGGATGACACCTACTACTTCATCATGGTGGTCTTTCATGGGCACCACCAACATTGACTTGGAGTAATAATTACTCATTCGATCAAAATCACTGTTGAATTTATATTCTTCTTTGCCCGAAAGTTCGTATACGTTTGGGATATTTAATTGTTTGCCAGTAAAAGCAACATAACCTGCGATACTTTTTTTATTGATAGGGAGGATAAATTCATCACTATTTAAATCTAAGGCAGAAATTTTAAAACGTAAATTTCTTGGATTCCCCCGTTCATCTTTTTCCACCAAATACAAAGAACCAGAATCTGAGTTGGAAATCTCGCGTGCAGAATTCAAAATATCTCGAAGTAATTTCGTAAAATCCTTTTCATTCGCTAAACTGATTCCAATTTTTGTTAGTTTTGAAATCTCATTTGTGGATACATTGATTCGTTTTTGGAGCTCAAACTTATCAACTATCATTTGTAAGCTGGTAAATGCATTTACCAAATTTTTGATGAGAAATACCAAAGGAGCATCATCTGGAACATTCGTGAAAAACAATTCCTCTTCAATCGACATCGCCATATAACCTGTGTAGTCGATTGGTGCCCGAACGATGATGTTGGACATAATTGTAGGATTTTCTTTTAAAAACTGATGGATTTCTTTGTGTTTATTTTCCAACTCATAACGAGAGATGTAAAATAAGAGTTTTATGATTTTTCCTTGTGAATCAAAATCTGTGTTGGGTAAATCGGAGAGAGGAAGGACTTTTGTTTTTAGTTTTTTAGAAAAATCGGCGATTTTACCTTCAAAAAAAGGGTCATCCGTGATGATGTATTTCGAATCCGAAGATGGGTTCACAGAATTACTATCGACAGCAAAAAATTCACTGTCGATTGTTTTTTCAAAAATTTATTCTGACTTTGGTTTGATTAGAAGTAGAAAGCCAAAAACTAAACTTGAAATTAGATAAAAACTCAGAAAATATAAGACTTGGACTCCTAACAAGACATAGGGTGAATGGTTCCAATCTTTTGGTTCCACTACCAAAAAAGGCAAAAAAGTTGCAAGTATGGAAGGAACCAAATAGGAAACAACTCCTCGTTTTCCTGAATCTGACCATTTCAATCCATCTAGATAAAAATAGATTCCACGGGCAAACATTCCAATCACAAATGCTAAAGGAATACTTACCAATAAATCCACACTGATCGCTGTCGAAAATCCGATACTTCCTAACCATACACCGATCTCAGTTTCTCTTGGGATGGAAACCTTTAGGTATTGAGAAATGATCGTAAATCCAATTAAGGAAGAAAATCCCAAAACCACTGGTTTTGAAATGATTTCAATAAATTCATAATTTGTTTTGTAAGGAGATAAGAGGAATAAAATACAAGGCAAAAATAAAAATAATAGCTTTGGTTTATCTTCCTCCACTAACTTTGATTTGTTTGACTTTGGAGAAATCCAAAACATTTCCCGAGACCAAACAAACGCACCCATGGCAACAGTGAACGGTAAAAGCCCAGACTCATCCTGGGCGTAGAGTTGCGATTGAAACAAATGGATCCAATAAAAAAAAGTCCCAAAAAAAAGAGTGAGTAAAACTGAAATCAAAAAACCGACAACTCGTGAATACGAGAATATCCTCTCTCCTAATACCTGAAATGCGAAAAACAAAATTAAATTGGCTTTTGTTAGAAGCAAAAAAATGGATTGGGTATCCCAACCAAATACGGAAATTCCCCATTTTGAAAGAGAGAATAATAGAAAAATTCCGATGACCGAAAGACTCATCCAATATAGTAAGAACAAATTTCTATTTTCTTTATTGGTTACAATCACCAAACTATACTGTAAAAAGAAGAGAGATGCAAAAAAATAAATAAAATCGATTTCTATTGAGATCATGGTATCACCTCATCGCTGATACTAAATGGAAGGATCGAATAGGGAGGTTCTCCATTACGATCTAAACTTTGGAAATTATGATGAAACCCTCTTATGGATTGGTTTCCAATGAGGATAAACTTTTCTTTTCCCTTTGGTTTCAGTAGAATACTACGATTGAAAAAATACAATACAGGGTTTTCTTTGAGTTCCTTACCAAGGTTTTGGAAATGAGGTAAAATCTTTGCGTAAGGTTCGTATATATCAATGGAATTGGCAGCTCGTATAACAATCGTTTTCTGTTTCAAATTAGGAATGGAACGATTCCTTAGAATCCAATGTTTGGGATCATTGTATTCAGTTTGAAATTTACCAACTCCATCTGCCGATAGAATTCGAATATTAGAAAAAGAATATAATTTCTCTTTTAGTTCAGGTTTTACCTTTTTCAAAAAGAGTTCCACTTCTCCAGGTAATTCCCATAACACAACTTCCATTTTGGGAAAATGTTTTGCAACCGCTTGGGAAGTGACACCTGGATACTCGGGGTGGTTCAATGCAGGACCAATGTCTAAAAATACAACTTGATTTCCTCTCTCATGTAATTTCAGGTCACCAAACAAAGATTTCCTGAGAACTAACATCGATTTTGAGAGATAGGCATTTGGATTCAAAAGATCATCTAAGATTAAATTGGTATCTTCTAATCGATTTTCGTAGGTTCTCGCTCTGATCTCTTCATCTTGGGATTGGAATAAATACCGACCAGTATACGAACGAATTGTTTTTTCTTCTAATTCAGAAAAAAGTCCATTATTCGTTAGATTCCATGTATAAGGATAAATTGGTTTTCCAATTTCAAAATTCACAGTTGTTGGCAATGGTTCGATTTGGCCATAAGGTGAAAGTTTTACATATTGTTTGTAATACTCTTCCGATTCTTCGATATGATTTCGTTCCCTAGACAAAATACTCAAATTAAAAAGTGCATATCGATAATAAGATTTTTCTTCGATGGCATATGTTGATTTTGCATGGAGAATTGATTCCCAAACTGATTTTGCAATACTCCAATTTCCAACATTGTATTGAGCTGCTCCATACAATAGTAGAGATTGTAGAGCAATATCAAAATTCGGAATGGAAACTTCAAAGATTTTAGTGCGTTGTTCTTTTAACAAAGTGATCGTCGCATCGTATCGACCCAATCGATAGAGAGTTTGTGCTAAATTGTAATCCAAATAAATCGTTTGGTATACATCACCAAGTTTTCCTTGGATGGAAGATAGTTCATAAGCAGAAAGTTCTAACTGAGAAACATCAAATAACACCAATCCATAAAAATAGGAGTTTTGTATTCCTTCTGGATCCGTTAAGAGTCCCAAGGTTTCATAGATTTTTTTAGCCGATGTAAGATAAAATATTGAGTCTTCTTTTTTTCCATCTAACACCAAACATTTCCCAATTAAGGAAAGTATGTCCGCATAATCACTATGAAATACTTGTTTAGAAGATTCTTTTTCTCGTTTGGCAAAACTTGCATATTCGATGGATTTTGAATACTCTGCTTTGTCGAAGTAAAATTGAGAGATGTTTTTTGCGATCTGGAAACGTAAGAACTTAGATAATTTTGGATTGGAACCTACTTCTTTCCATATTTCTTTTAAATTATCTTCTGTTTGTTTCGCTAATCTATCGTTAACCTTAAGCCACTCTGTAAAATTGGTTTTCAAATTAAGAGAAACTAAAACATTGTTTCGACTCTCAGACTTGGTCTCAAATTCATATTCTGTCAGTTTTACAAATTCTGATTCAGAAAGAATTTCTTCCTCTGATATAAATTCCCATTGAGGATTCCGTTTGATGAGCCTGTTGAGTCTTATCGTTTCATCTACCAAATGAGTGAGAGAAGATTGGACTTCCAAAATCAAATTTCCTCTTTCTTCATATTTCACAAAGATAGAATTTCCAGTTGTCGTAGACTTGGATTCCACATAACGAAGTTTTGGCGTAAATTTGATTCCTTTTTCTTCCCATTGGAAGGTTCCATTTAATATGATTTCCGAACGACTTTGTTTGGAAGCTGAAAGTTCAGAGTGTTTTCCCAGATACACAGCATCTGTTGTATTTTGGAATTGGAAATGGGTAGTTTCGAAAAGTAGTTGTATCGTCTTTGGATCTTTAATTTCCCCTTTGGAATCAAACTCTCCTAAACTAAAAAAAACAACCGTTTCTGGAGTTTCTAACGTAATTGGTGTTGATTCTTTTTTGATTACATTCTTGATAGAATAGTATAACGGAGCATAGGCGACGGATGCCAGAAGGATGAAAATGAGGAGTGTATTTTTTTGAAAACGTGACAATTGAAACAATTCTAAAAAGTTTGGTTTGACCTAGTTTTCTTAGAATTTTGCAGAACTCAAGGAAAAAACGGGGTTACCCCCGTCCTTCCACTACTTCTTATCGTTTGAGACCGAGAACTTCTTGGATCATCTGGTCGGATGTCACAATGGTTCTAGAGTTTGCTTGGAAACCCCTTTGGGTCACAATCATATCTGTGAATTGGTCAGAAAGGTCAACGTTTGACATCTCAAGTAGGCCAGCATTGATTTTTCCACGCCCTTGGCTTCCTGCTTCCCCAATGTTTGCTTCCCCAGAGTTTAAAGAGAAACTATACATTGTGTCCCCTTCTTTATTAAGACCCGCTGGGTTTGTGAAGTTGGCAAGAGCAACTCTTGCAAGAGGTTGGCGGACTCCGTTTGAGAAAACTCCCGTAACAGTTCCTGTATTATCAATGGAAAACGATTCCATATAACCCATAGGGTAACCATCTTGTTTCACCGCTTTTGTTGTGAAGTCAGATGAAAATTGTGTGATTCCACCTACAAGTCCTGCTTCTCCAAGGTTCAAACTGAATTTTTGTGCCGTTGGATTTCCTGGAATGCGGAAGGAAATATCTGCTTTGAGTTTTCCAGTGGTTTGTGAATCAACCCCATCTGATACACTGATGATTTTCCCATCTGGTGTGAAGGAAACTTCGAGTTCAGTATTTCCAGATACACTAGTGTTTTCACCACCTGTTCCACTTACATCAACTGACACTTGGCTTGCATCTTCTAATTTAAAACGCATCTTCCAAACATTGTCCCGCATTTTGTAAAATTCCACACCCATTTGGCGAGTGTTTCCTAATTCATCATACACGTTAATTGATGTTATATGGCCACGTCTTTGGCGAGGATCTGGATCATTGATATAACGTTGGATGTCTTCTTCCGTTGCATCCGCTGGAACAGCAGCTACACTTGCATTGAGGTTAGATTGAAAGTCGACATTTCTTGTAGCACGAGCAGGTTCTTTGGAATACAGTGGGATTACGATATCTTCTAAAGACCCTGCAGAGTTGATGTATTTATTTCCAGTTTCATCAAGTCTTGAATTCCAACCTTGTACTTTGAGTCCGTTCGCTGGGTTTACATAAAAACCATTTTTATCAACGTTAAAAGCACCAGCACGAGTATAAAACTGTTTGTCTCCGTCTTTCACAACAAAGAAACCTTCACCAGATACAGCAAGGTCAGTGTTTTTACCTGTTGTTTGTAAGGCACCTTGTGTCATGATTTTATCAATCGCAGCAATGAGAGATCCAAGACCAACTTGTTTTGGGTTTGTTCCCCCAATCCTTTCGTTTGGTTCAGATGCACCTTGCAATTCTTGTGAGATCATATCTTGGAACGTTACACGTTCTGTTTTAAATCCATGTGTGTTAACGTTAGAGATGTTGTTACCAATAACATCCATTCTAACTTGGTGGTTTTTCAATCCGGAAACACCGGAATAAAGTGATCTCATCATAACGTTCTATCCTCTCTTTTTTTATCGACCTTTTTCAATTAATCCTGATAAGCTTCTTGTTTTTTTAACGTATTGTTTGGAATGTTTGTCGGACGTTGTTGTTGGAACTGTGTTTCTGACTTTAATAACTCTGGATCAGAGATTAAATTGATTTTTGAAACATCGAGCATACGACCATTCACACGAACATAGGTTTTCCCTTCGTTATCGAACAAAATTGCACCTGCAAGACCAGTGACATCTTCACCAGTCACTAAATCTGGACCTGATACAATTTTACCTACGACCGAATAACTTTGTTTAGATTCCATCCGAGCAATCCCAGAAGAAATATTTTTCATCTGTTCGAGTGAAGAAAACTGAGCCATTTGTGCAATGAAGTCTTTGTCTTGCACTGGGTTTGTTGGATCTTGGTGAGACAGTTGTGTCAAAAGTAGTTTTAGGAAATCATCCTTTCCTAACTCTTTTTGTTTTTCTCGGATTTCAATTCCTTTTAAACCACTTGTCTCTTCTTTTTCCAGCTGGTCCAAATGTTTGCGGATATTAAAACTTCTATCACCCTCAAAGTATTTGGTTCTTGCAGAATTTTGTGTAGAGATATCTTGCATTCCGTCTGGCATATTGTCCTCGATCTTTTTTTATTTCGTAAGTTTAAGCAAAAAATTCTAATACTTTGGAATCTGGTGGTAAAGAGATATCATCTAAACCAACTCCATTTTCTTTTTCCAATTTCTCAATATTCCCGCGGTTTTTTGCAGTTTCCATGAGTGTTTGGTAGAGTTGGTTTTGGTTTTGTCTCTCTGTGAATTGATTCCCATCATCCCATAAATCAATGATGAGCGCTTGTAATTCGAGACCAGACTCTTTCAAATTTTCTTTAATTGATAGGATTTCGTTTTGAAGGGATTTTTGTAACTCTTCTGATTCGACTAAAATTCGACCCTCTACCTTTTCTCCATCTACAGTCACCTTCAGAGTCAAACGACCATACTCTTTTGGATTCATAATGATTTCAGCACTGGATTTTCCGTTTTGAACGATATCAAACTTCGCTTGTTTGATGAGTTCATCCAAATTTTGTTTTAAGTTGGTTTCTTTCGGTTTTTGATTTCGTTCTAGATTTTTAACATCTTCTGTTTTGGAGTGAAGTTTATTTTCCACCGAATGAAGGTTCAATCCTTGTTTGTTACTTTTATCTTCTGAAGATTTTCCATTTTCTTCGCCCATTTTGGAAGAAGAGATGGTTTGCACTTGGTTTACAGAAGATGAGTCTGTTTTTATCTTTTCGTTTTGGACTTGGTTTTTGTTTTCATTTAGTTTTTGGAATTCTTTTTCTTTAAAACCCAAACTTCGTACCATTTTGTCAGAAGTAATGGAAAGATTGGAATTTTCCTTCTCTAAGTTTGTTTCAGATAAAACTGATTCCGATTTATTGTGTTTCGAATTTTTGCCTTTTGGATCTAGTTTGCGAAGGGAAGATTCTGAAGGAATTTCATTCTCAAGTCCACGGTTCCCTTTTTCTTTTGGGAGAAAAGAGGTAACAAGATTTAATCCAACCTGCTCAGATTCTTTTTTTTGTGAACTTACGTTTGGGTTTTGTTTCGTTTCGTTCACTACTCGATCTGTTTGTATTTTTTTTTGAGAACCAGGAAACATCACTAGATTGGAAGGAATGGAATCTTCTAGACCTTGTTTGTGATGGGAAAAAATTTGTTTTGAACTGACGAAGTCTTTTTGCAAAAGACTTTCTGCTAATTTCTTAGTTTCTTCTAAAAATGTTTTTGCTTCCTTTGTTGCATACAATGGATTCTTTTCTGCAGACTTCTGCATGGAGAGTGCCACTGTTTTTTCTTTTTGCAAAGATTCATTTACTTCATTGGCAGGGAGAAATTTTTGATTGAGTAGATGTTGGTTAGATAAAATGCCAATGCTGTATTCGAGTGCCTCTCGGTCTAAGTCTTCTTCTTCCGAAATTTCTTCATTCGTTTCTTCGTTTGTTTTTTGAGATGAATTGTTTTCATTCACAGAATTGGATGGTTGGTTTGATTCCATTTTCGAAACAACATCTGCTGAGGAATCAGATGGATTTTTCTCTGCTTGGAGTGGTTTCCATTCGGAGGGTGAGTTTGGTTTTTCCGAATGGATTTGGAATTCCCTTTCTAAAATCTCACCAAAACTTTCTTTTACCGCAAAATAGTTGTTATCGGCACCGTCCCTTTTGCCTGGTCTCAATTCAACTTGAGGGAAGGGAATTAGGTTTTGTTTATCAACATTTACATTCATTGGGGTGCCTTCTCCCTTAAGGATCGAACTTCCCCAGATTTCCTTGAGAGAATTATCTTCTTCCTTTCTAGGTTTATGTCAGGAAACCAGGATGACCCAAAAAAAGAGTTGGATTTTCCATTGACAAAAATTCACTAAATTGGAGGATTAGTTTGTTTTATTAACCAAAAGGACGAGAAAATGAAAAAAATACTCCAATTCCTCCAATTTAAACCAAGTTTTTCTGCCATATTGACTGTTGTAATGGGAATTGGGCTCGCCACTTCCCTATTCGCAGAATCAACGTTTCTACACGTATCCTTCGATCCAACAAGGGAACTCTATGAAGATATCAACAAATCCTTCTTAAAATCCTGGAAGGAAAAAAAAGGTGAAGAGTTCTCAATCCAACAATCCCACGGTGGATCGGGAAAACAAGCACGAGCAGTGATTGACGGACTCGAAGCAGACGTAGTCAGTTTAGCACTTTCTTATGATATTGATAGCATTGCCAGCAAATCAAAGTTAATTGATGCAAATTGGCAATCCAAACTACCCAACAAAAGTACACCATATTACTCAACCATCATCTTCCTCGTACGTAAATCAAATCCCAAAAAAATCAAAGATTGGGATGATATTGTAAAACCAGGAATCTCTATCATCACTCCAAACCCAAAAACGAGTGGAGGTGCTAGATGGAATTACCTTGCCGCTTATGGTTTTGCAAAACGAAAGTATAAGTCTGATGAGAAAGCTACTGACTTTGTGAAAGCATTGTTCCAAAATACATCTGTCCTAGATACAGGTGCTCGCGGATCCACCACTACTTTTGTGAACCGTGGGATCGGAGATGTTCTCATTACCTGGGAAAATGAGGCAAAACTAGCGTTAGATGAAGAAAAACGTTCTGGTAAAAATAGTTTAGAAGTGATCTATCCATCGGAATCGATCCGAGCAGAAACCCCAGTCGCTGTTGTGACAAAAACTGCGACGGAAAAAGGGAATTTAGAAAAGGCAACTGCGTATTTAGAATTTCTTTTTACGAAGGAAGGCCAAACCATCATTGCGAAACATTTTTTTAGACCCATTGATCCGAAAGTCAGCAAATCCTCTGCAAAAGAATTTCCAAATCTCAAATTATTTTCTCTATCCGATTTAGGGGAAACTTGGGACACTGCACAGAAAAAACATTTTGCAGATGGAGGTGTCTTTGATGCCATCTACAAAACCAAATAATATATGCAAATTGAAACACGGCCGTACAAAAAAATCCACTTAGGGATCAGTTTAGGATTCACAGTATTTTATTCGTCCGTCGTTGTGATCATTCCATTATTTGGACTTTTTTATCATTCCCTGGGGATTGGATTCACAGGGATTATAGAAGTGTTTACGGAAGAGCGCATTCGATCTGCGCTCTTTTTAAGTTTTAGTGTGGGTCTCATATCCGCAGTTCTCAATCTTTTCATTGGATTTTTATTTGCTTGGGTACTCGTTCGATACCAATTTCCATTCAAAAAGTTTTTTGATACCTTAATTGATTTACCGTTCACTTTGCCCACCGCTGTGGCAGGGATTGCCCTGACTACGATTTACTCTCAAACTGGAATCATTGGTTCTTTTTTTGACAAATGGGGTATCAAAATTGCTTATACACCCATTGGTATTGTCATTGCACTTGTCTTCATTGGATTTCCCTTTGTCGTACGAACTGTACAACCTGTCATTGAAGAACTTCCTAAAGAACTAGAAGAAAGTGCAAGGTGCCTTGGAGCGACTCCGTTCCAAACATTTCGAAAAGTTTTATTACCCGAACTTTGGCCTTCCCTACTTGCTGGAACCGGGATGGCATTTGCAAGGAGTATCGGAGAGTATGGGTCGGTTGTATTCATTTCTGGAAACTTACCTGGAAAAACAGAAATCCTTCCTCTACTCATCGTCACCAAACTGGAACAATACGAATACGAAAAGGCAACTTCTATCGCACTTGTGATGTTACTCACTTCATTTTTATTTATGTTTATCATTAATTTTTTCCAAGAACGAGCTTCCAAAAAACTCACATGAAATCAAAACTTTTGCCCATTTTTCTTGTTTTACTTGCCTATACATTGTTTGGCATCCTATTACTTTTGCCAATTTATACAGTGTTTACGGAAGCATTTTCGGAAGGTTGGGAAAAATACTATTCATCAATCACAAGTGAATATGCATTATTTGCAATTGGCCTTACCGTAAAGGTGTCCATTGTTTCTGTGATTTTAAATACAATCTTTGGAGTCACAGCTGCTTTTGCGATCACTAGGTTTTCCTTTCCAGGAAAAAATCTTCTCATCACGATCATTGACTCACCTTTTGCAGTTTCACCTGTTGTATCTGGCCTCATCTTTCTTTTGTTATTCGGAAGACAAGGAACCTTTGGTGAGTTTTTAGCTGAACATCAAATCAAAATTGTTTTTAATACACCTGGACTCATCCTCGCAACAGTGTTTATTACGTTTCCTTTTGTTGCAAGAGAACTCATTCCCCTCATGCAAAGCCAAGGCCGTGAAGAGGAAGAAGCAGGGATGTTACTCGGTGCCAGTTTTAGTCAGTTGTTTCTAAGAATCATCCTACCCAATATCAAATGGGGCTTGTTATATGGGATCATTCTTTGTAATGCAAGGGCTATGGGAGAGTTTGGAGCCGTTTCAGTTCTCAGTGGACACATCCGAGGTAAAACCACAACTCTTCCATTATATATAGAAATGTTATACAATGAATTTGATTCCGTAGGTGCTTTTGCTTGTGCCACCTTACTTGTGTTTTTATCACTACTCACACTCATCTTCAAATTGATATTGGAAAAACGTACCGAGAGATCTTAATATGCCAATCGAAATACAAAATGTACAAAAAACCTTTGGTTCGTTTACTGCTTTAAAAGATGTAAACTTAACCATTCCCGATGGTGAACTTGTGGCTCTACTCGGTCCTTCGGGTTCAGGAAAAACAACCTTACTCCGAATCATTGCAGGTCTTGAAGAAGCAAGTTCTGGTTCTGTAAGGTTTGTAGGCGATGGACAATCCTCTTCCAAAATCCAAAATGGTGAAGTGGGATTTGTTTTCCAACACTATGCACTGTTTCGTCATATGACCATTGCAGAAAACATTGCGTTTGGTTTGGAAGTAAGACCAAAATCCACAAGGCCTTCCAAACCAGAAATCCAAGAGAAAGTTTCAAAACTATTGACTCTCATCCAACTTGAAAAATTTCACAATCGGTATCCACATGAACTTTCAGGTGGACAAAGGCAACGTGTGGCCCTCGCTCGTGCACTTGCCATCGAACCAAAATTTTTATTACTCGATGAACCGTTCGGTGCACTGGATGCAAAAGTTAGAAAGGAACTTCGCAATTGGTTACGTAGACTCCACGATGAAATCCATATCACAAGTGTCTTTGTCACCCATGACCAAGAAGAAGCACTCGAAGTGAGTGATCGGATTGTGATTTTAAACCAAGGACAACTCGAACAAGTAGGAAGCCCAGACGAGGTTTATAACAAACCAAAATCACCTTTTGTCTTTCACTTCTTAGGGGATGTGAATCTTTTCCATGGACGTATCGAAGAAGGAAAAACCAAAATTGGAAACATCGCCCTGGATTCTTCTGAACATGAAAATATCAAAGAATCGGACGCGGTTGCCTATGTGCGCCCTTATGACGTTGAAATTGTTAGGGAAAAAGAACAAGGGATTGCAGCCGAAATCCAATACATCCATTCCACGGGTCGAAATGTCCGAGTGGAATTAAAACGGGTGGATACAGGGTCCCTCATTGAATCCGTCCTCGAACAAGAAACCTATAAATACCTCAATTTACTGCCCGGAGAGACGGTTTACCTTCGCATCAAAAAAGCAAAAGTCTATGTAGAGGACTTCTCTATCTAATAATTTCCGCTAATATACTTTACAAATCGTCCAATATACAAAACATTGGATGGTAGGACGGGTTAAATATGGGAAATTTGGAAGTTTTGACAGAATCTTATGCCAACCTATCGCTCGTAGAGGGATTAAAACGCCTTTCTTCTACATTCCCTGGCAAAGTGGTTTTCACAACAAGTTTTGGACTCGAAGACCAAGCCATCACACATGCCATCCTTTCAGAACAAATCCCCATTCGCATTGCCACTTTGGATACAGGACGACTCTTCCAAGAAACCTATGATGTTTGGCAAAAAACAAACATACGTTATGGGGCAAAAATCGAAACTTTTTTTCCGAATACAAAAGAGATTGAATCCTTTGTCAACCAAAACGGCCCCAACGCATTTTATGACTCGCAAGAATTACGAAAGGAATGTTGTCGGATCCGAAAACTCGTTCCACTTGATTCCATTTTAAATGGAATGGAGGTTTGGGTGACTGGTTTACGCAAAGACCAGTCTGGATTCCGAACAGAGATGTCTTTATTTGAATCCGATCCAAGTAGAAATTTAATCAAATACCAACCACTCCTCCATTGGAGTTTTGAAGAGACTTGGAAATACATTCGCGAACAGAATGTACCTTATAATGTGTTACATGACAAAGGTTTTCCAAGTATCGGTTGTGCCCCTTGTACACGTGCCATCGAACCAGGAGAAGACTTTCGAGCTGGACGTTGGTGGTGGGAACAAGAATCAAAAAAGGAATGTGGTTTGCATTGGGTAGATGGAAAACTCACACCAAAAAAAGGATAATAGACTATGACACGTACCCATCGACTATCACACCTAGACCAGTTAGAATCAGAAGCCATTTATATCTTACGGGAAGTGGCAGCACAATTTGAAAGACCTGCTTTATTATTTTCGGGAGGAAAAGATTCCATTTGTTTGGTTCACCTTGCACTCAAAGCATTTCGTCCAGGTAAGTTCCCGTTTCCACTCGTTCACATCGATACGGGGCATAACTTTGATGAGGCGCTTCAATTTCGTGATGCACTCGCAGACCGAATTGGAGAAAAATTAATTGTTCGTTATGTACAAGATTCCATCGACCAAGGAAAAGCAGTCGAAGAAAAAGGAAAATTCCCAAGCCGTAATGCAATCCAAGCCGTGACACTTCTCGATACCATAGCAGAATTTAAATTTGATGCTTGTATTGGTGGCGCCCGTCGTGATGAAGAAAAAGCAAGAGCCAAGGAACGAATTTTTTCTGTTCGAGATGAATTTGGATCTTGGGACCCAAAACTCCAACGACCAGAACTTTGGAATATCTATAATGGAAAAATCCATGTGGGAGAAAACGTACGTGTATTTCCCATCAGTAACTGGACAGAACTTGATGTTTGGGAATACATCCGAAAAGAAAAGATAGAACTTCCTTCTTTGTATTTTTCTCACCAAAGGGAAATTGTATGGAGAGAGGAACTGGTATTCCCTGTTTCCAAATTTATCAGTTTAGATGGTACCGATAAAGTAGAAACAAGAACAGTTCGATTTCGTACTGTCGGCGATATGACTTGTACAGCAGCTGTGGAATCAGAAGCCAATTCAGTGGATGATATCATCCGTGAAATTCAAATTTCACGCACCACAGAAAGAGGCTCCCGTTTGGATGACAAACGTTCGGAAGCCGCTATGGAAGAAAGAAAAAAAGGTGGGTATTTTTAATGGATATATTAAGGTTTATTACTGCTGGTAGTGTGGACGATGGGAAATCAACTCTCATCGGACGTTTGTTATACGATAGTAAATCCATTTTCCAAGACCAACTCGAAGCAATTGAACGTGCAGGACAAGTGAATGGACAAATCAACTTAGCCCTTCTCACTGATGGACTCAAAGCGGAAAGAGAACAAGGGATTACGATTGATATTGCTTATAAATACTTTTCCACTCCCAAACGTAAATTCATCATCGCTGATGCACCAGGCCATGTACAGTATACTCGGAACATGGTGACAGGAGCTTCGAATTCAGACCTTGCCATCATCCTCATCGATGCAAGAAAAGGTGTGATCGAACAAACCTTCAGGCATTCCTATATTGTTTCATTATTAAGACTTCCGTATGTAGTTGTTTGTGTGAACAAAATGGATTTGGTAGAATTTTCAGAAGAAGTATTCTTAAATATCCAAAAACAATATTTGGAATTTGCTAAAGACTTAAACTTAAAATCCATTCACTTTTTACCAATCTCTGCATTAAACGGAGATAATGTTGTGGAACCTTCCGCATCCATGCCTTGGTGGAAAGGAAAATCTTTACTCCACTTTTTGGAAGAAATTGAAATCCATACGGAAGAAGAATCCCCTGCTCCAAGATTTCCTGTACAAAACGTGATTCGCCCGCAAACAACCGAATACCATGATTACAGAGGTTATGCGGGCCAAATCAGAAGTGGACATTTTACGGTGGGAGATTCTATCACAGTATTACCAAGTGGACTCACTTCGAAAATCAAAGCCATCGATACATTTGACGGACCTCTCACCACTGCCTATGCGCCAATGTCTGTGACCATTCGTTTAGAAAACGAGATTGATGTGAGCCGTGGTGATATGCTCGTTGTGACAGGGAAAGAACCTGTTGTCTCTCAGGACCTAGAAGCATATATTTGTTGGATGGACCAAAAGGTGATGACCCCAGGTTCCAAATACCTTTTACGCCAAACGACCAATGCAGTAAAAGTTTCCATTCGTTCTTTGGAATACAGAGTGGAAACAAGTACTCATGAAAAAAAGGAACAACCAAACCTCGGTTTGAATGAAATTGGAAAAGTGACAATACGGACGGCAAAACCAGTTGCTTATGATCCTTATTCCAAAATCAGAGGAACGGGAAGTTTTGTCCTCGTCGACGAAGGAACCAACCAAACGGTAGCCGCAGGAATGCTATTGTAGACAATTAATCCAATATAACAGATTTTTTGATTGAAATAACATAGCTCTAGTAGTTATTGTGACAGTATCATGAGCCAAACCAATACTGTCACAAAAGAATGGATCCGCAAATCCTTTGTGGGAGAAACCAAACTCCCCATTGTGTATGAGCCAACGGAAGAACGAACTTTAGATTCGTTAACCAATTGGTTTCAAAACCATGAGAAGGAATGGCGAGACGATTTAAAAACCTATGGGGCAATTCTCTTTCGTGGGTTTCCCGTTCACGAAGCTTCTGATTTCCAATCCGTTTTGTTTGCTACAAACGAAAAACAGTTAGGTGAGTTTTACCTTGGCACTTCCCCTCGGGATGAAGTATTAAAACATGTGTTCACAGCTAGTGAACTCCCACCGCATTACCCAATCATGCAACATGCGGAAATGAGTTTTCTTGACAACCCACCGAAAGTTTTATTTTTTTATGCGGAAAAAGCATCTGACTACGGGGGAGAAACTCCCTTAACAGACCTTAGGTTAGTCTACCAAAATATCGATCCCAAAATAAAAGAAAAAATCGAACGATATGGAATCCGATACAGAAGAAGGTATGATGGCCCATCTTCACAAAAACGATTTTCTGTTTGGAAAACCAAACGTTGGGATGAAATGTTTGGAACCACAAACTTAGAAGAAGTTGAAAAAATTGCGAAAGAAAATCGTTTCCAATTAGATTGGTATGGTGAAGATTCTCTAACGATCACAAACCACCAATCTGGATTTCGAACACATCCTATCGCAGGTACAATTGCTTGGCATAACCATTCGCAAACGTTTCACTACCAAGCGGGGGTCAGTGAAACGTGGAAAATTTTCAAAAAACAAAAAACCCTTCGTTCGTTTGGTGTTGCCGTTTTACTCACAATCATTACAAACTTCAAAAGACTCTTAGGTCCAAACTCACATGATGTGCACGTCACCTATGGGAATGGAGACGAGATTTCACCAAAGGAAATGAAATCCATCACCAATGTATTTTGGAACCATATGGTGGCGATTCCTTGGCAAACAGGAGATGTTCTTTTCATTGATAACTTTTCAGTCTCTCATGGAAGATTACCTTATACTGGTCCTAGACGAATCCTTGTCGGTTGGGCGGATTGAAGAGAAGATAGTCTTATGATTTTTAAACAAAGGCACCTGAAAACAGGTGCCTAATTTCTATTTAGAAACTCTAAGCTTTTTTCAAAATCCCAATTCGGTTGATATAATCTCCAAAGGATTCTTTACCATTTCGTTCCTTGGAAAATTTACCAAACAGCCCATCTAACTCTTGCAAGATTGCAGATTCATCTAAATCTTCTTTGTATTTTTGATTGAGCCTATAACCTTCTGCATCAGCGCCTAAATGGAGGTTGTATTTTCCATATGAAGTACCAACAAGTCCTATCTCAGAGATATAAGGTCTTGCACATCCGTTCGGGCAACCCGTCATACGGATTGAAATTGGTTCTTCCGAAAGTCCATGTTTAGAAAGGATAGGTTCCATTTTATCAATTAAACTAGGAAGGTATCTCTGAGCCTCAGCAAGTGCCAAAGAACAAGTGTTTAGTGCCACACAAGCGATGGAATTTTTTCTGATTGGAGAAACTTCTGTCGTTTTTCTATGAACACCAAACTTCACCAAAATGGATTCAATTAAGTCTTTGTCTTTCGGAAAGATATCTGATAGAATTAAGTTTTGGTTACATGTAAAACGAAAGGTTGCTCTTCTTGTTTTCGAAACTTCTAGAAGTGCAGTTTTAAGATTATAACCATGTTCGTCACAAACTCGGCCATTTTCCACAAATACTGTATAATGCCAATTTCCTGCTGCATCCTGTTTCCAACCAAAATCATCGGATCTTTGTGTGAATTGGAAATCCTTGGTAGGTTCAAAACTTATACCTGCGCGTTTTTCTACTTCTCGTTTGTAGAATTCTACACCTAACCTGTCCAAGGTGTATTTCAATCGAGAGAGTTTACGATCTTCTCTATTTCCAAAATCTCTTTGGACAGTGACAATTTCATATACAACTTTTAGAATGTCTTTTTTGGGAATAAATCCAAACACAGTTCCTACTCTTGGGTAAGTATCTGGGTTACCATGGGTGGTTCCGAGTCCTCCACCAACAGCAACATTAAATCCTAATAATTGTCCATTTTCAATGATTGCAATGAGTCCAATGTCATTGGTAAAAAGATCCACATCATTATATGGTGGGATCGCAATTGCGATTTTAAATTTACGAGGAAGATAAACATCTTTGTACAAAGGATCTTCGGGTTCTTCCTTTTCAGCTAAAAGATTTTCATCCAACCAGATTTCATAGTAGGCTCTCGTTTTGGGTAATAAGGAACGACTAATCTCACCTGCATAACCAAACACTTCTTTGTGGAGTGGACTTGCGGCTGGATTGGATGTACATGTGACATTACGGTTTACGTCACCACAAGCTGCAATTGAATCCAAAAATACTGAATCAAATGCTTTGATCGTTGGTTTGATTTTGGATTTTAAAATTCCATGTAATTGGACAGTTTGCCTTGTTGTGATTTTAATGGTTCCTGTGGAATTTTCTCCAGCAACATTATGAAGAGCTTCCCAATGTACAGGACCTATCATACCACCAGGAATTCGCAATCGAATCATAAAAGAATACAAACGTTCTAATTTCTTTAACGCTCGTTCGTCCCTTCTGTCTCGATCATCTTGTTGGTACATACCATGAAATTTTAATAATAATTGGTCATCGGAACGTAAAGAACCAGTATGTTCGTCTTTCAAACTTTCGGCAAGTGTGCCTCGGAGGCCACGGCTCACCCGTTTTACTTTTTCTGCTTGTGTTTCTTTTTTTGATTCAGCCATGAGTTCCTCAGTAAACGTCCTTGATATAACGCCCAGATTCTTCTAGTTCTTTTAAATAATCGGAGGCTTCTTTTCCCGTGTCAAAAGTTCTTTCCGATAAAATTTCAATTAATTTTCTATCTACATCTTTACTCATAGGATCTTTGGATCCACAAAGATAAATGATGGCACCATTCTCTATCCACTTGAGTAATTCCTGTGCATTTTCACCCATACGATCTTGGACATATACCTTTTGTTTGGTATCACGTGAAAAAGCTGTATTCAATTTATGTAATACACCTGTGTCCATAAGTTCCAAGAGTTCTGTTTGGTAGTAAAAATCTGAAACAAAGTTTCTCTCACCAAAAAATAACCAATTTTTTCCATTCCCAGCTGATTGTTCTCTTTCAAATAAAAAACTGCGAAACGGTGCAATCCCTGTTCCCGGTCCGATCATGATGATGTCTGTATCGGGACTTGGTAATCGGAAAGAATTGTTTCTTTGGATAAAAAAAGGAACTGTATCCCCTTCTTTTAATGATGCTAAAAAACCAGAACAAAAACCAGATTTGATACCCGTAAAGGTTTCAATTTCCACTTCTGCTACCGTTAGGTGGACTTCTTCTTCCCCATGGGCAGAAGGACTTGATGCAATGGAATAATACCTTGGGACAATTGGTTCCAAAATATCAACCAAGGTCTGGACTTCTAATTTTGTATCAGAAGGATATAGTGTTAATAATACATCTAAATCCAATTTACCAGATGGAATTTCCTTCTTGGAAAGTGTGGCATATTTTTGTAACACTCGGTCCGGTAAAAAACGAATGGATACTTTTTTGCGAAGTAAATCATACAACATCCAAGTTTCACCTTTATAAGTGACTCTTGTTTCTTTATCTGTTTGTAGTAATCCGAGGACTCGATCCACTTCTTCTTCACGATTATAAGCCAAAAACCCAGCGCTGTCCCCAGGCAAATAATCAATTGCTACCGAAGATTTAATTTCAATATGCCTAGTGGATTTTGAAGCTCCAACGTCGTTTAACACTAAGTTTGTGACAACCGTTCCCTCGTAAACAACTTTGCCACCAGTGTTCCCTTTAGTTGCGGTAGATTGTGTTTGTTTTGAAACTTGAGTCGTTGCCGTTTTCGAAATTGTATTGAGTTTTGTGATGAGTTCTGACATCCAAGGTTTTGCAACCAAATCAAAATCTACATCACATTTTCCTAAATCATGAATTCGTTCGGCACCTAATTTTTCTAACATTGAATCCACATCAATTCCTGTTTGGCAAAAAAGTGGATAACTAGTGTCACCTAACCCAAGTACTGCGAATTTTACTTTCGCCAATTTGTCTTTTGCATCTGAAAGAATTTGGATAAAAGGTTTTGCAGCCTGAGGTGGTTCTCCATCTCCATGAGTGGAAACAATCACAAATAAGTATTCTTCCTCTTTTAGGTCTTTTGCTTTGTAAGTGTCTGTACTTTTTAATTTGGCTTGGACACCTAGTTCTTTTAATTTTTTAACAAGTTCCGTTCCCAGTTTTTTAGAATTCCCTGTTTCCGTTCCATACACAACACTACATTGGATGGGGGCGGCTTTTAAATTCCCATGGGAAGGATCATTGGACGAGATACTAACAGGTGGGGTTAGGGACACATCCACACTTCCCCCAATGCTTGCCTGAGTTAGTGCCGACAGATACCCCGACATCCAGACCCATTCATCCTTTGTGGATTCTTTTAATAACTGTAAAAATCGATTGCGTTTCTCATCGGATAACATAAAAACCTATGCTTGTGTTGGATTCCAGTAAAACATCCAAAAAGTCTTATAAATTGAATCTTTTCCTAAGGTTAGAGACGAGTAAACCAAAAAAATGGAGATTTTGTAGAAATAATTAGCCAATCACTTGACGTTTTCTAGCAGGATTGCAAGGTATAGCAGATATGTCCTCCAATAAGACAGAACAAGGTTTCGTGAGTTTTGTGAGTGGTGGTCCAGGCCCCATTGACCTCCTAACCCTTCGTGGGAAATCTCGGATCGAATCCGCCGATGTAATCCTCTACGATGCCCTCCTCGATCCCAGTTTTTTAGAGATTTTCCCTGAGTGTGCCCAAATCCTCTACGTGGGCAAACGTGCCAAAGAACACTACCGCACCCAGGATGAAATCAATTCCCTTCTTGTTCATTATGCACACCAAGGCAAACGAGTGGTCCGCCTGAAAGGGGGAGATGCTTCCATCTTTGGAAGGTTATCTGAAGAAATCCAAACACTGGAAACAAATGGAATCCCATATGAAGTGATCCCTGGAGTGAGTTCAGTGACAACGGGAGCATCCGACCTTGGAATCTCACTGACGGTGAGAGGATTATCACGCCAAATCATCATCCTTGATGGACACACCATTTTAGAAGAAGAACGGAGTTGGATGGGAATGGAAAATTTTCCAGGCACCATTGTCATCTTAATGGGTAGCCAGAAAACAAAAGAGTTAGCTGAACGACTCATCCGAAAAGGGGTAAGTCCATCGACACCCATAGTACTTTTGGAAAATGCAGGTAGTACTCGTGCAGTATATACAGTCTCCACTCTCGACAAAACCCAAGAGGAAGGATTGGAGAAAAAAACAAAAGGACCAGGAATTTTATACGTTGGTGAAGTTGTTCGTCCCCTTTTGTTAGGTGAGAATCAAAAAATAGAAAGTTTTTCTTTTCTTCCGTTTTTATCGGAACCTTTGCAATGAGTGTTAAAAAATACCCAATCTTTCTCAACTTAGAAGGTAGGAATATTTTAATCGTAGGTGGTGGAAATGCTTGCCTCGAAAAATTATTAGGGCTCGAACATACTGGTGCCAATATCCATATCATCTCTTTGGATTTCATGGATGAAATAAAAGATTTTTTACAAAAATACCCAAATATCAAAACGGAAACCAGAGCCGTCACTGAGGCAGATTTAAACGATAGGGATATTATTTTTTTAGCAACAAGTGAACCGAACACAAACAAAAAATTCAGAACCATCGCCAAAGAGAAAGGTATATGGGTGAATTCAGTAGATGATCCTAAAAACTGTGATTTTTATTCTTCTTCCACCATCCAAATTGGACCGGTTCAATTTGCGATTTCCACCGACGGAATGTTTGCTGGTGTTTCTTCCAGTTTGCGTAAACTATTTGAAGAAACCATCCCAGAAGAAGACCATGAGTTATTAGAAACTCTTTTTGCTATGAGGCGGAATCTCAAAGAAATTTTGCCAGACAAAGACCAACGAAGAAAGGTATTAAAAGAAATCATCCAAAAATTAAATTCAGAATACTTCCACAAACCATAATACTCATTCTGGATAAATTTGAACAATAGTTAACGAGTGTTCGCCTGCCCAAACAGAATGTAAGGGAATGTTTACAATCATTTTATCACTGCTATCCAGGCGTACTGTCCATTCGCCTGCGGTTCTAGGATCTAAAAATTTTACTTTTTTGATGGGAAATGGGAAGTGTATTTCAAATTGAATGAACTCCACAAGGGTATTAAAACGAAGTAAATCGTCTCTTAACTTGGCTTCTGATAAAATCGAATTGATGTCTTCTCGCACGATTTCAAGAGCAGAAAGTAGTGGTGAGTTTTGACTTGTATCGATGCCAAGTTGGATCTCTGGTATTTGGTCTTCCACAAACGTAACAAAACGAAATCCAGGAGGTAACATTTGGGTATAATTTCCAAACTGATAAGACCTCTCTTTGAGAGTGATCGTGACCTCTCCCGTATCAGTAAGTCCAGAACCTAAAAAACTCCCCTTTTGTTTCTTTGTGATTTTTTTTTGGTAAATGACAAGATCCCCTGAAAGGTCGGGTTTAATCTTTATTTTGATATTCCCTCCAGCGCAGGCACAAAACAATAGGCAGAATAACAAGGTTCGTGGTATCCGTTTCATATCGTCATTAGAACAGACAATACAAAGATAACAGAACTAAAAAATGATTTATCCGAAACAGTTTCATGGAAAAACGAGAGACATTTCTCTCGAATCCTATTATTACCATCGTTTTTCGAACGAAATTCAATTCCCTTGTAATATTTATTATTCTCTTACTTTAATCACTCCTGATGTTCCCATGCGTGAGATAGACTTTCTAGTTGTATCACCATATGGAGTGATCACAATCGAATTAAAAAACGGTAAATGGAGACAAAAAAAAGGTGAATGGGAATTTTATAATGTAAGAGGCAGGGAATGGGAACCAGTTGTAGGTAAGTCTTACAAAAATCCAATCGAACAAGTAACCACACAAAGAGAAATCATCCGAGAATTTTTCAAAAATCATAACCAACTTGTCGATTTATTTCCAGAAGAGTATTATGATAGTGCAATCTTCTTTTTAAAAAACGAAAGAAAGGAATTCCATCTCCCCAATGACCAAAACTTATTTGTGTTTGGCGGAAGGGAAGTAGGAGAAGATACAAGTCTCAATACAATTTTAGAATCCATTTTTTATCGAAATGGAAGAGAACCACTCCCTGATTCCGTACTTGTCAAAGCACATGAAATCATCAAAAAAAATCTAAACTTTTTCCAAACCTTCCGCTCCAAAAAAGAGAAAGAAGAAGAGAACTTATTATTTTTCACAGAAGAACAATTTTCCCTTGTGAAGGGAATCAATCAATATTCGCATAACTTGGTTTTTGGTAGTTCAGGATCTGGAAAATCTATATTATGTGGGGAACTTGCCTTACAAAATGCAAGGAAAGGAAAAAAAATTCTGTTATGGCAAGGAGCAAAAGCCCTCTTTGAAATTTGGAAAGAAGAACTGAGTCTTATCCCCGAAAAAAACAATATAGAACTCATTTCCCATTACAAAGAAATCAATCACAATCACATCGATCTATTACTTGTGGATGGGATTGAAGAAATCCTTACTGATGATAAACAATCGGAACTTTTTTTATACCTTTCTAAATACTTTTGGGAAGAAAAAGATTGGATCCTGTTTGTATCCAGACGATTCAAATATACATCCACACCTATTTTGGATTATTTACAATCGTTACCTGTCCACGTTTGGGACATCAAAAGGAATATACGAAATTCACCAGAAATTGTTACATTTGCCAATTCCTTACTCGATGATTTTTCAGAAACACCGATTCTTGAAAATTTTTCAGACATCCAATTCATTAAAAATGATGAAGACTTAACCGATCAGATGCGTTGGTGTTATGGTTACGCTAAAAAAGTTTTGGAAATCGAAAATGATGAAATTGTAGTTTTGTATCCATCGGAAGAGTCAGTAATCCAAAATGGTTTAAAACAATTTTTGATGGAAAACCAAATGCGTCATTACTCTTGCAAAGAGTTTGCAGGGATGGAAGAAACATGTGGAATTTTAATTGGATTTGAAAATTGGCACCTAACTGAGACAAAAGTTTTATTAGCAGAAACAATATTAAAAATTCGGAGTTTGGTTTGTGTCTTTTACCCACCTAACGAAGAAAAGGTGATTCAGAACATCTTAAAAAAAAGTGACTCTGGCCCGTAAGCCGGATTCTGTTTTAAGCGATCATTTATCTAATGCTCTCTACCCACAACCTGGCGGGACAGGCTCATAACGGTTGTTTACTTGAGATTGCACATCGGAGGGTTTACCGGCCATTGTTTTTACAAACAAAGCGGTGGGCTCTTACTCCACCATTTCACCCTTACCTACCAAGGTAGGCGGTATTCTTTCTGTTGCACTTTCCGTCCCTTCCTTCCTATTGCTAAAAAGAAAAAGCCCAAGCATTACTTGGTCCGATTGTCCCCTAGTGTCCGGACTTTCCTCCCCTTTGTTTCCAGAGGGAAACAAAAAGGCGATCGCTCGGCCAGAGTCACTTTCATTGAATTTAGGTTTCGGAAGTGCGTCGAGGAGTATTTCAACACTTTGGCACAATTTATGCAAATTGATCTATGAATTGAAAACAGCAAGGAACCAACGTATGAAGTCTTATCATTTCGCTCTCTTTTTCATCATTTCCATTGGTTTGTGGGCAGAACCTCAGCTGGACCAATCTGTGGAAGAAATCTTAGTCCACACTCGCCTTTCTCGAATCCCTATGGTCATTGCCGAATTGGAAGAACGGTCGGCAAAAAAAATGGAATCAGGGGACTTCTTATCCGCACGAGAGGATCTGAAAAAAGCAATTTTACTCAAACAATCAATTGGGATGAAAGACACAGAAGGAAACGCACATTTACTTTTCCAAATGGCAAAATTAGAAACAAAACTCGGTCATAGTTGTGAGGCACTTCATTATTCTTCCCTTGCCAATCAAATTGTGAAACGAGTCGGAATCCGATCTGATTCCTATACATTAGCACAATGGAATGGAAAGGAAGTGAGTCCAAGGAAATGGGAAACTTGCCAAGAAGTATCTTGGTTACAAGAATAAGAAATTCAATGTTACTTTCATTCCGTTTCTTTTTTTTGAAATTTTAAGGAAGCAGAATTCACACAATAACGAAGTCCTGTTGGTTTTGGCCCATCCGGAAAAACATGTCCTAAATGTGCTCCACAATTTTGGCACATGATTTCAGTTCGAACCATTCCATGGGTTTTGTCAGTTTCTGTTGCGATCACTTCTTTTCGCACCGGCTCATAATAACTCGGCCAACCACTTCCTGAATCATATTTTGAATCTGAAGAAAACAATGCCTCTCCACAACATACACATAAATACGTACCTTTTTCTTTGTGTGCATAGTATTCGCCAGTGAACGGCCGTTCGGTGCCCTTCTCTCTGGTCACTTGGTACTGTAGTGGAGTGAGAACCTCTTTCCAATTTTGATTTTCCATTGTATCGTTTGTCTCCCTTATTGAGATTAAGTATCAATATCACATTTATTTTTTTTAGGAACTGACAATCTTGTGACAGTACCCAGAATGTATTTGATAGAATAAAATTATGTGGTCAAACCTGATTCTACTCCATTCGACTGATCCCATCTCTAAGTCTTTAGACGATTCTCATCTAGAGGTTTGGAAAACTTGTCAAAGGACACTCGTCTTCACTGACAATCGGATTTTTCCCATGGAAGGAAATGAGCGTTTTTTTGACGGTTGGGAAGTATACCACGGTTATGATGCTTATCGATTTTTACTCGAAGTGGTCTCCGGTCTAAGGTCCAAGTTATTTGGAGAATCAGAAATCCAAGCACAGTTTCGGGACCGATTCCGGGAAGATAATACTAACGGTTCCAATTTTGGAACGTCACTCCTCCGACTGAGAGACCAAATTTTAGAACACACCAAACAAATTCGTTCCAAGTATCTTGTAGGGATTGGCAGACAAACCTATGGAAGTGTGACAGAGTCCTATTTACACAACCACAAGGAAGTCACACTCCTAGGAACAGGTAAACTTGTAGATTCGATTTTACCATATCTTATTTCCAAACAAAAAGTAGTGCGTTTGATTGGTCGTAACCAAAACCGACTCGAAGAACTGAGTGAACTTTACCCTATCACCACATACCATTGGGAAGATTATAAACCAAACAATGAGGCCATCATCATTGCCTCAAGTTTTTTGCCATTTAACTGGGATGAGATGATCAGGTCATCATCCATCATTTTAGATTTTAGAGAAAATAAAGATGAGAACAAAAATTATGATCACTACATTCCGCTTTCACAAATTCTAAATGACTTACACGAAACCGACGAACAAATCCAAGCTGTCAAAATGGATTTACAATACTTTCTCACGGAACTCACAAGGGAACGGGAGGAAGAACAACTTCATATTATGAATGGATGGGAAGATTTACTTGTCTGAAACAATCAAAATAGGAGGTAGGTCCTCCCTACTGTCTCGCATTCAAGTCCACACTGTTAAACAAGCCTTAAAAGAAAAAAACAAAGAATTAAATTTCGAAACTGTATTTCGAGAATCATCTGGAGATAAGGATTTAACAACTCCACTTTGGCAATTTGCTGGCCAAGGAATTTTTACAAAAGACCTTCAAGAAGACTTACTCAGTCACAAATTGGACATTGTGATCCACTCTTTTAAAGATATGGATCTAAAAGAAAGAAACGATACAACACTGATTCCTATTTTAAGTCGTGAAGATGTGCGTGATGTATTATTATTCAAAAAAAATAAATGGATCAATTTGCCCAATGAGATCACAATTCTCACATCCTCACCAAGGCGTGAATACCATATCAAAGAATTTTTAAAGAATTATTTCCCAACACCTATCAATAATTTTGAAATCAATATTGAATCAGTCCGAGGCAATATCCAAACTCGACTTCGTAAATATTTAGACCATGAGTCTGGTGGCATTTTGGTAGCAAAAGCAGCATTGGATCGAATCCTAAATTTCCAAGACCATGAAAATGTATTACCCGAACTAAAAGAAATAAAACAACTCATAAGAGAAACATTAAATCTTTCTTTATTTATGGTTTTACCTTCTTCTATTTTTCCTAGTGCGCCCGCACAAGGTACGTTATGTGCGGAAATCAGAAAAGAAGACAATCACCTTAAATCATTATTATCACAAATTGTTGATCCTGAAACCGAACTTACTGCAAACGAAGAAAGAGAAATTCTTTCGAAGTATGGTGGAGGTTGCCACCAAAAAATTGGAGTCACAGTTTTAAAAAGGGATTATGGAAAAGTCACCTTCGTTAGAGGAATCACCGAAGAAGGAGAAATTCTACATACGAAGGAACTATCGGATAGTCCTAACTTATCTTTTACCAAAGAAGAAGTTTGGCCACCACATGCAAAAATGGCGGCAAGACAAAGAGAACGCCTCACTTATAGCATTCCCAAAGACGTAGACGTATTTGTATCCAGAGGTTATGCGTTTCCATTGGATTTATCAGTGAATCCAAGTAATCAGATTTTATGGTCAGCTGGACTTTCCACTTGGAAAGACCTTGCTCTTCGTGGATTTTGGGTGAATGGAACATGTGATGGACTCGGTGAAAGTGAACCTCCTGAAATTGATTCAATCTTAGGAAGAAAACCAAATTTTGTAAAACTGACCCATATGGATTCAGATAAACATTCGAGTGTATATCCAGTGATTCCAACTTACTTTGTCTCAGCACCAGAAATACCGATCCCTTTTGACACATCCAAAATCAAAGCTGCATATTGGAGAAGTGGATCTGAATTTGACATCGTTACAAAACGATTCCCTGAACTACTGAATGTAATCCATTTTGTTGGTCCCGGTAGTACATTTAGAAAAATTAAACATGCGCTAGGTGAAGAAGGTTCAAAAAATAAAATTTTTGTTTCCTTATCCTTTGAATCTTGGGCTGAGAAGTACATCAAACAATGAAAACAAAAACCCTTCGACTTCGTTCCAACCAATACTTACGCCATTTGAGTGAATCAGGTTCACTTAACGTAAATAAAATGATCCAACCATTGTTTTTAGTAGAAGGTATCGATGAAAAAGAACCCATCAAAGGTTTACCTGATGTTCATCGCGATACAAACAAAACAATATTGAATCAAATTGAATCGGATTTAAAATCTGGTGTTTCACAATTTTTACTCTTTATGGTACCGAGTGAAAAGTCAGACACAAGTTTCTCGACGAACTTTTATCAATCCAATATCAGTTTGATTAAAAAAACTTTCCCAGAAATGTTTTTGTGGTTAGACACTTGCATTTGTTCTGTGACAACAACAGGTCATTGTTGTCACTTTCATCCCAAAGGAACTATTAATTTAGAGTTAACATTAAAACGATTGTCTGAACTTGCATTGATCTACGCAGATTCTGGTGCTGATGGAATTGCCCCTAGTGATATGATGGATGGACGTGTATTGTCACATCGAAAAATTCTAGACGAAAACAACCATTCACATGTTCCCATTATGAGTTATTCGACGAAGTTTAAAAGTCACTTTTACGGTCCCTTCCGAGGAGCAGCAGACTCCTCACCACAGTTTGGTGATCGTAGTGGATACCAACTAGACGTTAGAGATAGAGATACTGCCATTCATACTTCCATTCGTGACAAAGAAGAAGGTGCTGATTTACTGATGGTCAAACCTGGGATGACTGCTATCGACTTAATTGGTCCCATCAAAGAAAAAACAGGGCTTCCCACTGGCGCCTACCAAGTGAGTGGTGAATATGCAAGTTTAGTATACTTAGCCAAAGAAGGTTTTTTAGATTTTGAAGAAGGTTTAAAAGAAACTTGGGATGTGTTTCGGAGAGCAGGTTCTTCTTTTTTAATCACATACGGTGCAAGGATATCAAAAAGGTTATATTCATGAATTCAGAATCTTTATTCGAAAGATCAAAACAAGTAGTTCCTGGTGGAGTTCATAGCCCAGTAAGATCTTTTTCTTCCGTTGGTGGAACTCCAGTATTTTTTAGTGAAGCAAATGGCGCCTATCTTAAGTCAGTCGAAGGAAAAAACTATATCGACTATTGTTTGAGTTTTGGGCCACTTCTCTTTGGACATAGACATCCTGAAATCCAAGAAGTTGTGGAAGATACAGTCAGGAAAGCCTGGTCTTTTGGTGCTTGTGAACCTTATTCCTTGGAACTTGCAGAATTCATCACAGAAAGAATTCCTTGGGTTGAAAAAATACGGTTTGTAAACTCGGGAACGGAAGCTGTTATGAGTGCCTTACGAGTGGCAAGAGCTGCAACCGGACGAAACAAAATTCTGAAATTTGATGGTTGTTACCATGGCCACCTTGATCAACTTTTAGTGAAGTCAGGTTCGGGCCTTGCATGCCTTAGTTCCAGTGATAGCAAAGGAATTGGACCTGAGATCATTCAAAACACACTTGTCCTCCCTTTGGATGACGAAACAAAACTAGAGGAATTGTTCCAAAGAGAAGGATCAAATATCGCTTGTTTGGCGATTGAGCCACTACCAGCAAATTACGGTTTACTTCCACAAAGAATTGAATTCCTAAAAAAATGCCGTGAACTGACAACAAAGTATGGCGTATTACTTCTGTTTGATGAAGTGATTTCTGGTTTCCGAGTTTCTTTCCAAGGTATGGCTGGAATCACAGGAATTGTCCCTGATCTAGTCTGTTATGGAAAAATCATCGGTGGAGGATTTCCAGTGGGAGCTTATGCAGGAAAACGAGAATTTATGGACCTTGTGGCACCAAGTGGACCTGTTTACCAAGCAGGAACATTGTCTGCCAATCCGATTGGGATGCGAGCCGGGCTCAAAACCCTTACCAAGGCTTGGAACGAAAATCCTTACCCAAATCTTGAAACTACCACCAAACAATTCACAGATGGAATCATAAATCTATTAAAAGAATCTGGTGATCCCAATTGGGAAGCAGTGACATTTGGAAGTTTGTTTTGGCTAAAAGGGAAAACAGAAAAACCTATCAGAACGATTGCTGATATTCCAAGTTCTCACAAATCCAATTTTGCATCTTTTTTCCACAAACTATTAAACCAAGGTGTTTATCTTGCACCAAGCGGTTATGAGGTGGGATTTTTATCTACTGTACATACAAAAGATATCATCGATCTCACACTTGAAAAAATTAAACAGGCATTAAAGGGCTAAACCATGATCACAACCAAATACCACAACGAACGTTTTGCAAATGCGATCCAATTAGTTCCACAAAACACTCCTCCAATTTGGTTTATGCGCCAAGCAGGACGATACCATTCTCATTATCGTAAACTCAAAGAATCCTATAGTTTCATGGAACTATGCAAACAACCTGAACTCGCAGCCGAAGTGGCATTAGGTCCCGTAAAAGAATTTGGATTTGATGTAAGTATCTTATTTTCAGATTTACTTTTCCCATTAGAAGCACTTGGAATGGGTCTTACTTATGACCCCGGCCCCAAACTATCATTCTCACTTACCTCCCATTCTGATCTTAAAAAACTAAAACCCGTTGATGAAGCGATTGAAGGACTTTATTTCCAAAAAGAAGCAGTGATCCGAACGAGAGAAGTGTTACCAAAAGATGTTTCTCTAATTGGATTTGTTGGTGGCCCGTTTACCCTTATGACCTATGCTAGTATAGGTAAACATGACGGAAATTTATCGTTTATCAAAACTAACCAAGAATTTGTAGATCAACTCTATTCGATTCTAGTACCACTCTTAAAACGAAATATCGAATTACAATTGCAAGGTGGTGCGGAAGTCGTCATGATGTTTGACACTGCAGCCGGAATGTTAGATCCATTTAATTTCCGAAGGTATGTCACAGAACCAATTACGGAACTAACAAAATCCTTCCCAAATCAAATTGGTTATTATGCTAAAAACTCAACTGAATCACAAATAAGGCAAATCCATTCCATTCAAAACTTAGTTGGTTTCGGAGTGGATCACAGGTTCTCAATCCCTTCCATATTACATGAATTTGGTGGCAAAGGTTTCATTCAGGGTAATTTTGACCAAGAGTTATTATTTGCAGACCAATCAACTCTCAAACATAAAATAAAAGAATACCTTTTACCAATTAGAGATCTAAACCCAAAAGAACGTGTTGGTTGGGTGGCAGGACTTGGACATGGTGTATTACAATTCACTCCAGAAGAATCTGTTCATCTTCTCATCGACACAACAAGAAAGGTGTTTAATTCATGAAACACTTACTCCAAAAATACGATACACCTGCTCCAAGATACACAAGTTATCCAACCGTACCTTACTGGACCGATTCACCTTCAGTGGAAGAGTGTATCGAATCATTGGAAACACATCTTTCCCCAAAAGAATCAAAACTTGCTATGTACCTTCACATTCCATTTTGTGAAACTTTGTGTACGTTTTGCGGCTGTAATACATCAATTACAAAAAACCATACCGTTGAAGAACCTTATGTCAAAGCAATCAAAACGGAACTTGAAATGTATTTACAAAATGTGCCTTCTTTAAAAGGGAAAGAACTCAGTGAACTTCACTTAGGTGGGGGAAGCCCCACTTACCTTTCCGATTACAACCTACAATCGACCATCGAATCCATCTTAAACCAATTACCCCCTTCTAATGACCCACAATATTCTATTGAGGTAGATCCTAGAAGAACACGAATTTCCCAACTCAAACTCTTACATAATTTAGGTTTCAAACGAATTAGTCTAGGAGTCCAAGATTTTGACCCGGAAGTGCAACGATTGGTAAACCGAACTCAACCTTTTGCACTGACTGAAAATATCACCTTAGAAGCAAGATCTCTAGGATTTAATTCGGTAAATTTTGATTTAATTTATGGATTACCCAAACAATCGCTAAACTCCATGTTATACACCATGGAAAAAACATTAGAACTAAAACCAGATCGAATTGCTTTTTACTCGTATGCCCATGTACCATGGATCAAAGCATCCCAACGTTTATTTACGGAAGCAGATTTGCCAGATCCAACCCTCAAACGCGAGTTATATGAGACGGGAAGATCACTTCTAGAAAAAGAAGGATACAGAGAAATTGGCATGGACCATTTTGCTCTTCCTCATGATAAATTATGGAAAGCTTTCCATTCCAAACAATTGCATAGAAACTTTATGGGATATAGTGACTCCAAAACCGATGTTATGTTAGGACTTGGTTCTTCTGCTATTTCTGAAACACCGAACTTATTTTTCCAAAATATTAAACTGGAAATGAAGTATAGAAAATCCCTTTTGGACGGAAAATTACCGATCCTTAGAGGCCATAAACTTTCCAACTCCGATCGTTTGCGAAAACTTTTAATCTTAGAACTGATGACTTCTTGGGAAGTGAAAGTACCCAGTGATTTGTTAAACCATACGAAAGATTTTTTATCGGAAATGGAAAAAGACAAATTGGTTTTATGGAATAAGGAAACACTATGTGTAACCGAACTAGGTAAACCATTTCTACGAATCATAGCGATGGCGTTTGATGAAAAACTCCAATCTAGTAAACCAGCAGGACCCGTTTTCTCAAAAGCAATATGAAAGAAAACGTTCATATTGTAGGTGGTGGGATTACTGGTCTCTTTATGGCATACCACCAAGTAAAAAAAGGAAATTCTGTCACTCTGTATGAAGAAAAGGATACATTAGGTGGAGTGATAGGCACATTGAACAAACCAGAAGGATTGGTAGAACTTGCTGCCAATGGAATCCTTTTGACCGATGATATCAAATCCATGTTAGATGACATTGGTCTATCACCTGTTTTCCCTAAAAAAGCATCAAAACGTAGGTATTTTTGGATCAACCAAAAATTATCCCAGTTTCCAATCTCAATTTTAGCAGGCACAAAATTACTGTATTCGATTTTTCTCAAAAAACTTAAATTTGATCCCAATCTAAATTTTGAAAATTGGGGAAATCAAATGTTTGGACCCTCAGTGACAAAAAACATCATAGAACCTGCTTTAGGTGGAATTTACGGCACTCGATTATCAGAATTACAACCCGAAACGATATTTTCAAAATGGGATGGCAGAGGAAACAGTACCATTTTCAAAGAGATCAAAAAAAACAAAAAGAAAACATATGGAACTGTTTCCTTTCCCAATGGAATGGGAGACCTAGTAACTCATTTGGTTTCTTACTTATCACCTAGAATTACTATCAAAACTGGATTTTCATTTTCAAACTTTAAAGAAATTCAAAATTTAAATGGATCAGTTAAAATTTGTATCTCACTAAAAAAGCTATTACCCATATTAGATTCAGAGATCAAATTAGCATCAAAACCAAATTTGTTAACCATTTCCACCGTAACAAGGTTTGGTGAAACAAAACTTACGAAAAAACCATGTTTTGGAGTTCTTTTTGGCAAAAATGAAGGTGTTCAAGCGTTAGGAGTTTTGTGTAATTCTGATATTTTTGATGGCCGAGTCCAAAATCAAAAACATTCTGAAACTTGGATTTATCCAGATATAAAGGTAAAAAACGGCAACGATACGATTGAATCTATTTTAGAAAGAGATAGATATTTGATCTCAAAGAAAATGGACCTTCCAACAGCTGTTTACCGAACAACTTGGGAGGGAGTTTTCCCTGCGTATGACTCAAATTTATTTAAGTTCAACCAAGTTTTAGACCAGCTAGAAACAAACTGGTCATCCCAAGGAAAAAACATCAGATTTTATGGAAATTATAGAAAAGGAATTGGTCTCAGATCAATTTTTGAATCGACAATGTTTTAGCGATTCTCCCCCATTTTTTTCACAAATACAATCCTTAACCGATGTATCGGCAAGTAACACTCGTTCTGCTAAATATTCCATAAATGGTTTGTAAGTACCGAAAGCAGGAATTCTAACAAATGATTTTCCACCATTTTCCAATGTGAGTTCTTTAAACTGTTCGCCAATTTCTTCCAATGTTTCTAGGTGATCACTTACAAAACTAATTGGATACACTGCTATGTGTTTACCTTCTTTGGAAAGTTTTGTGATCATTTGAATTGTGTTTGGTTCAGTCCATTTGGCAGGGCCTACTTTACTTTGGTAAGATACATGTACGTTACCTCTAAAACCAAACTTTCGTAATTCTTCAGAAATTCTTTTGACTGAAACTTCTACTTCTTCCATATAACGATCTCCCTTGTGTATGAGTCGCATTGGAACACCGTGTGCCGAAAAAATAAGATCTAGATCTTTCCAATCACATTTCGGAGTTTCTTTTGGATAATGTAAAAATTCATCTGATCTTAATTGGTTTGTAAAAAACTCATAAATAAACTTAGCAGTGATTTGGTGGAAATTTGGCTCCAATCCAAAATGTGGGATATAACCACCACTCCCAACTGGACATTCTCCAAATTTAGTTTCTAAAATTGCTAAAGTTGATAATACGGTAGACCTGGAGAATTGAGGATAAAGCGGTAGATACACCGTATTTGCATCGGGTTTGGTGAATTCATCCTCTCTAATATTAGGAAATCCACACGTCATGGAAACTTTTACCTTCCATTTTACGTTTGTTTGTTGGTTAAGAATTAATTCCAAAACCTTAGCTTGTTTTTCTGTTTCGTCCACAAGGGGAGAACCACCTCCAAAACCCATGGATTCATATGTTTTTTGCACTTTCGGAGCCCGTTTTTTTGCGATGAACTTTGCCAATCGAATGCGTAAAAATTCTGGCAATGGCAAATCAAACACAAATGGATCTGAAAATAAATCTCTTAAAAATACTTCAATTTCTGAGGACGTTCGAGGTCCTCCCAAATTCACAAGGATCAAAGTTTTATCATGATTAGTTGTCATAGGTGATGTAGTCACAGTGTGGGTAACGAGAACAAAAATAAATGGTTCTTCCATTTTTCCCTAATTTGGTTTTGATGGTTCCATCCAAACATTTAGGGCAAACTTTTTTCTCTGTAAGATTTAGACTCTTTTCCTTAGGTAGATGTTGGTTCTTATTTTTTTTTATAGAATCATTTGAATTGATTCCTGAACTTTCAGTTATACTTTTTTCATTCTTCTTACTAGTTCCAAACTCAGGCCCATAAGATTCTTTTTTTTTCCTTGGTGATTTTAAAATCTGTTTCAACTTCCCATAAAATGCTGAAATTAATTCCACCCTTGAATTTTTGTTCTCTGTAATTTGGTCCAATTGTTGCTCTAAGTCCTTTGTAAATGACTCACCAATTAGATCATGAAAGTTTGAATCCAAATAACCATCCACTTTCATTCCCAAAGCAGAAGGACCTATATTTTTTTGGTACTCAACTATATACTTTCTCAGTTTTAATGTTTCAAGAATGTTTGCGTAAGTGGAAGGGCGGCCCACTCCCGTATCTTCCATTTTTTGGATCAATTTACCATGGGTATATCGTTCTGGAGGTTCTGTTTCTTTTTCTAATGTCGAATAAGATTCGTAGAAAAAAATATCTCCCACCTTTGCATCCAATGTACTTTTCTTTTTATCCATCATTGGTTCTGGATAATTTTTGAACCCACCGTCAAAAATCCTTTCAAAAGTATGAGTGAAAAGATGTTTTCCAATTGGGAATTCATACACCACTTCTTCACCTGATTCTGGTTTCATGAGAGAGACCAAAAATCGTTCCCAAATCAATTGGTAAAGTTTCCATTCATCTACTGTTAAATAATTTCGAATTTGATTTGGTGTTAAATTGGGGTTAATAGGGATCACTGCTTCATGAGCATCTTGCGAAAACTTTTTTTGTTTGGACTGTTTACCAGCGCCTTCCAACAAAAGTTTTGGATAATGTTGTTTTAAATAATTTTCACCTAACTGACGTTTTGAATCCGAAACTCGAGTACTATCAGATCTCATATAGGTAATCAGGCCAACCGTTTCTCCTGATTGTAATTTTTTACCTTCAAATAAACTTTGTGCAATTCTCATCGTTTTTTTTGAATCAAATTTTAAAGCACGAAAACTAACTTCAAGTAAACTGGCGGTGGAAAATGCCTTTGGAGGTTTTCGATTCAATTGTTTTACTTTGATATTTGATAAAACAAGTTCCTTTAACTTAGAAGGTTCTGGAATCATTTCGAGTTCTTTTACAATTGCATTTACATCTTCTTGATTCAATTTTTCTTTTGACTGGTATTTGAGTTCGGAACTTTGTTTATTCAGAGTTCCATGAAGTCTGAGTAAAAAGTAAGTTTCTTTTGAGAAGTTTTGGATTTCCCTTTCTCTCTCACATATCCAATGCAAAACGGTAGATTGAACTCTTCCAGCAGATAAGGTTGGTATTTTTAACTGTTTCCATAAGTCGGGAGAAACTTCAAAACCAAAAATTCTATCGACAACCCTTCTTGCAATTTGTGATTCAATTTCCGCTAAATCTAGTCCAGTCTGTTTTTCTAATTGGCTATTTAATTCATCTTTTGTGATTTCTTTTAAACGCAATCGGTAGATTGGTTTTTTTAACTTTGCCAATTCATCAAAACAATGTTTGGCGATAATTTCACCTTCCCTATCAGGATCACTTGCTATATAAATTTTGGAACATTTTTTGGCTTTTGTAACGATGGAGGCAAAGAGGTTTTTTTTTCCTTTGAGCCATTCATATTCAGGTTCAAAAGAATTAGAGATATCCACGCCATATGATTTGGGTGGCAGGTCTTTGATGTGGCCCTTTGTGGCAACAACCAACCAATCCTTACCTAAGTAAGAATTGATGGTTGTTGCTTTTGTAGGAGATTCGACAATAATTAAATTGGTGATTTTAAATTCTCATCAAACAAAAATTAAACGAACAGTCCTTCCACAGATAAGTATCTTTCGCCTGTATCATAACAGAATGTAAGCACTTTCGAGCCTGCAGGAATTTCTTTTAGTTTTTTGGACACTGCCGCAAGGCTTGCTCCAGAAGATGTTCCGATAAAAATCCCTTCTTTTTTTGCAGCTAGAACAGCCATTGTGAAGGACTCTTCTTTTCCAACAGTGATGATCCCATCGAGTAATTCTGTTTTGCAGTTCTTAGGAATGAAACCGGCACCAATCCCTTGGAGAGGGTGTGGACCTGGTTTACCACCACTGAGAACAGGAGAACCTTCTGGTTCTACAGCAAATACTTTTAGTTTAGGAAACCGTTTTTTTAAGTTTTCTGCGCAACCAGTAATATGCCCACCAGTTCCAACTCCAGTGATGATGTAGTCCAAACCATCAGGAAAATCTTTTGCAATTTCTTCTGCCGTTTTTTCTCGGTGGACTTGGATATTGGCTTCGTTTTCAAACTGTTGTGGCATCCAAGCGTTTGGATTGGCTGCTACCATTTCTTGTGCTTTTGCAATCGCACCTGGCATACCTTTTTCTCTTGGAGTGAGTTCAAACTTGGCACCATAGGCTGCCATTATCCTACGTCTTTCCACTGACATATGTTCTGGCATGACGAGTGTGATCGCATAACCTTTCACAGCTGCAACCATAGCAAGACCAATCCCTGTATTTCCAGATGTAGGCTCCACAATGATGGAATCTTTTTTAAGTTTCCCTGATTTTTCGGCATCTTCAATCATCGCAAGGGCGATTCGATCTTTAATCGATCCACCTGGGTTCTGTCTTTCTAGTTTCATATACACTTCGTGATCAGTTCCAAACAAACGAGACAATCGGATATGTGGTGTGTTGCCAATGGCATCTAAAATACTATTAAATTTCATAATTTCTCCGTTTAAGTCACATTTTTAAAGAAAATCTAGATTTGTCCACAATGAAATGAAATAAGTCTAGGGGCTACGAAATGAAAGTAGATAGGAATGATCTTCTTTCATTTGTGATAAAACAGTTGGGTGATTTTCAACTAGAATCGCCTTTTCTAGGTAAGGTGCTGCAATCCGAAGGTCTAAACGACGTAATGCCTGTGAAGCTTTTTTTCTTACTTCTGGATCCTCATGGGAAAGCATCTCTGTCACCGCTTTAAAATTTTGGTTGGGCAAACGCTCTAATCCTACTATGGCCGATAAAATGGAGATTTTTGCATAGGGGACCTGTTCTTTCCCTAGTCCCTCCGCAAGAGAAGTGATCCACTCCTTACGATTGGATTCATACATTGCATCAGCAGCAGAACTTCTGATATAAAAATTAGGATGAGTCAAGGCTTGTTTGATAGTTTGATCGGAGGATTCCGTTGTTGGAAGTGAACCTAACGCACGTAACATTTCACCACAAGCCAAAACCATGGAAATTTCCCCATCTTCGTAAAAATAAGGACTAGAGGTAGAATGACGATCGGCAACTCCGTCACTAATTTTTCTTACTTTGGGAGGGTTGTATTCGATGATGGAAGCCGACTCTTTTTGAAACGTTTTGATGAGAACAGGAATGGCAATTTTGTCCCCTTTTTTCGCGAGAGCTTTTGCCGCATAAAATTTCACAGCGGGTGCATTGTTCTCACTCGTTGGGAAATTGGGTGTCCCTTCTAAGGCAGAAAGAATGTCCCTATAACCTCGATTTGATTTAATAAATGTTAAACGGTCAATAGCATCACGAATTTCGAAGATATCGGAAGAGCTGAGTCGTTTCCTTTGGGTCTCAAAAAAGGCCTCATCTTGTTCTGAAAATATACTTACGTTCCATAAAAAGACAAGTAGTAGAACATGTTGGAATTTCATTCCTTCCTCCTAAAATTGGAGGACATTCTAACTCATTTTTGCTAATTTTCTTTTAATTTTTCTGCGACTTCTTTTAATTTTTCAGATAAGTCGCCAAGAGTGGCTTTGTCTTCTTCCAAAATGGATTGGCTGAATTTTTCCAAATCCTTTTGGATTTGTTCCTTTTTTTCACTCGCACGGGATGCCATCTTTCGGAGTAAATCTTCTCTGTAGAGACTAAAATCTACTTCCTTCAATTCCCCGAGTTCCACCATCGAATTGACAATCCTTTCCAACCGTTCGCGGGTCAGGTAATTGGCACCAATCCCACCTAAAACCAAACGTTCGAATAGGCCAGAAATATCACGACCTGTCTCTCGGATGAGAGAAGTTAACATAAAATTTGAAAAATCTTCGTTCCTTTGCCCAAGACTCACTTTTAAAAATGTTTGTCCGAGGATTTTGGGTGTAATGTCTTCCCCAGAAAGGTTGTCTTGGACTTTGATTTCTTCCCCACCAATGATCATCTTTGCCACATCTTCTAACGTGATGGTGGAACTTGTTTCTGGATCATAGAGCCTACGGTTTGCGTATCGCTTGAGGAGCTTCATCGGAGATGCTTTTTAAAATGACTTTCAAGCCTAGGGGGTCAACTAAAATACAATCGTATGGACTCACTATTCGGAGCCGTTTTGACACAACTTCCAGAGCGGGAAAAAGAACTCATGATTGCTTGGTTACGAGTAAATGGGCCCGTAGTGAAAGAATGTACGAGTAAAAATTGGAAAGATTTCCCTGATTGTATTCGAATTTTTTCCAAACCAAGTCCAGATTTAGCCAAAGAACTTTTGGATTGGAGCATCGAACCAATCTTATGCGGACAATTTTCAAAGGAAGAAAAAGAGGAATACAAATCCGCAGGTGTATCCTTCTTATGGGATAAACCTTTTCAGAAAATTCATACTCTACCTCTCCACCCAGAACCTGAAAAAAAATTAACATGGATTGTTTGTACAAAAAATCAAATCCTCGACCAAAACATTTTTAGGGTTTTAAAAACTTTAGGTTATTTTGTTTTTACGGAATCAAATCCTGAATTTTTACTCAAAAGATTGTTAGTTGGTCCATGTCATTTTTTGGTATTGGATTGGGATCGAGTTGATACAAAGTTGTTAGTGCCAAATTTAGAAAAAATTAAAAGAGAAAAACCATTTTTGTCGATCGGTATCAAAGATTTTAACAGAGAAAATCTATATCGTGATTTAAAAATGGGAATCAGTGGAATCTCAGAAGTACTCATTGATGGTAAAGACTTTTGGAAGGTATTTTTGGATAGTTTTCCACTCACAGAAGAACAAGTAACAGAAAAACATTGGAAAGAATCAGTAAAATCCGTATCCAAATTAACGTTTACTTTTCAGGAAAAACGAATACCCGTATCCATGAAACTAACCGAAGTAACCATTTTATCGGCAGACCAAACATACCAATCCACAAAAGACCATACCGATTTATTTCGCTGGTTTGTGAGTTAAGAAGATTAAAAATAGAAGACAGTGTGATTCATTCAAATAATAACATGTCATCACTCGAAAGTTCACCCGCTCCTCTGTTTGGAAAAGCTTGCTCAAAAAACAATGCAGCTAACAAATCAAAGTCTTCATCCTCTTCCCGATTTTCCATTTCCCAAAGTTCATTCCTTCGTTTGATGAGAAGAGATACGGTTGCATCTTCTAATGCAAAGTCAATTTTCAATCGATTTAACGTTCGTATCCAATAATTCAAATTATAAATGCTATAATCACGAAAATACGTAAGCCCAGCAATGGTTGGTTCGTATTTGAGTAATGCCTCTGTCAGGTAACAGGCAGTTTTTAAATCTTCAGTAGCACCAGTTTCTTTATAATTGCGATAGATATGGTGGATGGTTTCATGCATCGACATGGTGGAATGGTAAGAATCTTCAATGAGACGTATAGAATCGGGATGGGATTCCATATACCCAAAAACATCTACGATTTCATTTTTCTCTTGGGCTTCTTTTCTAGCCAAATCACATTCTTCATCAGTAGTTTTCGGATCAACTAACAAGATAAATAGATATTTGGTTTCAAAAGCAAACCTTGATTCTTTTGGAATGTAATATTCGATCCAAATGGGTTCTTTGTAGTAATCAATCGACTCTTGGAAACTAAGCTCCGGTGTGACTTTAAGTGATTTGAGTTTTTTGACGTCATCGGTGATGACTTTTTTTCCTTCAACCCTCGTTTTACTTCGTTTGATTTGCCGGAGTTCCGACTTATTCAAAAGTGGCTTGGGTTTGAAGCTCGAGTCCATACTAGATCATCGACAGATTAAAAAAAGCGCAAAAGAAAAGAACGGATCCAAAATCCAATGGGACTCAAAATTCCTGAGTCTGCAAAAACAACTTTTCCATTGGCATTGACAAAGATTGTAGTTGGGTAAGCAGAAATCCTCCATTCCTTTAACATTCGGTAATCTGCCGTGTAAATCGGGTATGTTGATTCAGAAGAAAGGTGGGAGAGGATTTCTTTGGTCTCTTCAGAATCTTCCGATTCCAAAACAGACAAAAACATAGTTTCTTTTGGTAAAAATTTTAAATTGGCTTCTAAAATGGGTGTGTAGGCTTTGCATACCGTACACCAAGTTGCCCAGAAATAGACCACCTTGGGGTGGCCTTTCCAGGAACTTGCTTCCGTTGGGGTTGTTGCTAGTGCCTCAATCGGAATGGATGGATTTGTGTCCCTAGCCTTAAAATAAGCAAATCCTAAGGTTGCCGAAAAAAAGAAAACAAAGGCGAACACCACTTTCCAGCCATAAGGCAACTGCTTCCAAATTTTCATCTCTATTGGTAGACTGGTAGATGGCTCGATATGTTCCCAAACATCAAAAATAAGATGAGGACAAGCCATATGACACCAGAGACGAGCACACTCACATCGGTGAGAATGGCTCTTGTGGGGTTATGCCCCATATTCTTGATGTAAATGATATAAAGGGAACGAAAGATCGCATACACAACAATGGGGACTGTATACACCATATAAGGAGTTCCTAAACTTTTAGCTGTATCAGGACTCACCGTATACATCACATAACTCACAAGAGTTAAAGTTGCCACAACAGCCATCATCAAGTCTAAAAATTCAATTGAGTATTCTTCCAAAATTTTTCTGTGTTTGCCAGCATCAGTTTTCAGAATATTAATTTCACCTCTCCGTTTGGAAAATCCCCAAAAGAGTGCGAGCATAAAAGTACAAAGTAATAACCAATGAGAAAATTCAACCCCAATGACAATGGCACCAGCGATGGCCCGAAGTACAAATCCAATGGAGATACTCATTACATCTAAGATCACAATGTGTTTTAAGACCTTACTATACAACATATTGAATAATAGATAAAAAATGGTTAAATAAAAGAAGACAGGTGAAAGTTTATAAGAACCAATCAAAGCGATCGGCAAAATAACTCCTGTTATTGCAAGAGCAATTCCAGAATCTAAATCTCCACTTGCAAGAGGACGGTGTTTTTTTTCAGGGTGTTTTGCATCTTCCTTTTGGTCTAAAAAATCGTTAAAGACATATTGGCAACTCGCAACAAGCGAAAAAAACAAAAAAGCCAAACATACCTTTGTAAAGGAAGGTACATCAAAAATTCGTTTCGAAAAAATTAATCCAGCAAATAGGATGATATTTTTGATCCACTGAGGGATCCTCATGAGTTTTATATATAAATAGATCATTTTTTCTTCACTTTGTGGGCTTCAATGTATTTCATTTTGACTTTGATGGTTTTGGCATTCTCTAATGTAGGAAACACTAAAAGGATTTTTGGATCTCTTCCAGTAGAAATCATTTCAACTAACTCACCTGGCAATTGTCTCCCAGCGGTTTTGATATCACTAATTTCTAAAAAGTCTTGGTAATCTTCTGGCAATAAACTTTGGCTTACAGTGATTTTTTTAGAATACAATACTTTGCCGTTTGTATCCAGGATTTGTAAATCATCCAAAACAAAACGAATTCCTCTTTGTTCCAAAGGATCAATCCTGAGCCCGCCAAATTTACTCATTGGTTCTGGAAGTGTAAAGACATACTCATTCCAAACACCAACACCTGATTTCGTAACAGGTAAGGAAACCATCAGTGATTCAGAAGTTTGTGGGTGTTCCTTATCCACGAAAGTATACATCTTGATGGATTGGTCCTTCAAAACAGGAAATTTATATTGGTAATATAAAACAGAAATGAGTGATAAGAGTAAAATCGATGTTATAGAAATGATACGTATTTTTCGAATTTGTTTGAATCGATCAAGTTTTGTTTCCATTTTGGAACGGAAAAATGATTTTGATTCATCGATTAAAAAATTATAAGTGATTAAACAACCTTCAAAAATCTCGTTTAACTTTGTTTCCGTTACTTCTACATGTTGATTAAAGTTTTTTAAAAACTGAAATGCTTTTGATTTTGTTTCTGGCAATTGGAAAGAAGACAAGTCACTGTCTTTTGGAATTTCCTTTTTGCCATTTAAACTTTGGTAGTAGTTTACCAAATCGTACACAACGTAATTGAATAAAATATTTGCATCAGCAAGTTTATCATTCGATATCAATATCTCAAGTGACTCCAACCGAGATTCGATTTCGACCAGTTTTTGTTTTTTTTCTTTTTTAAGAACTTCTATCTTTACTTCTTCTGGACTAAGAACGGGAGATCTCCAATAGGAGAGGAATAACTCTTTCACTGACATTTTCACAACTACCAATCCTGATTGTGCCTAAATTTACTAAAACTGATTTTTCTATCCATTTTACCCGACTTGGATTTTTACACCGTCGTCGATGGTACCCATTTTTGGGACTCCAGAATGGCCTGTCGCTGCGATGAGAACCGTAAAAATCCCCACCCTACCCACATACATGACGGCAGCATAAAATAATTTCTCGATATCCCCTAATTGGGAAGTCAGGTTCAAACTATAGCCCACTGTGGAAAATGAAGAAATCAATTCAAAAAAGATAACATGGAGAGAGTGTTGGTTCTGGTCTAAAATCCCAAGCACAATGAATACGAATGCTAAAGCGATTGTTGCTAAAAAATAAACCCGAATTGCCACTGCTACTGAATTCTTAGAAACAGTTTCGCCAAATAACATCACAGGTTTGGAAGGTTGGATGACATTCTTTAAATAAGCAAGTAACAAAACAAAAGTTGTGATCTTGATACCACCTGCCGTTCCTTGTGGACCACCACCGATAAACATGAGTACGGTGATGATGATCACAGTGGCATCATTCAAATGGCCAAGGTCCATTGTGGAAAAACCAGCCGTTCGGGAACAGACAGACATAAAAAATGCATTGGAGATTTTATCCACAACTTCCATGCCGTGAAAGGTATGAGGGTTACTCCTTTCTAAGAAATAAATTCCAAGAAATCCAAAAAGTAACAAAGCAAAAGATCCATACACCAAAAGTCTTGATTGGATCCGCGTGGTTTCGCCACGTAAATGTTTGTTGTACTCCGCGATTCGATTTTCTAAAATTGCGGAAAACTGTGCTGGTAATAACAAAAACCTTGGGACATTCCCAGTTTTTAACGCTTTTTCCATCATGAGGGTTTCTGCTACCACCTCAATGCGGTACACAATTCTCACAAAGATAGTGAGTAACACTTTTTCGAGTAGGATGATGACAGGGAATCCAATCCCTCCGAAAATCACAAGACCCGAAACGATGTACAGGGAAAAAGGATCCAAACGTATGGCACTTAGGTCGTCTGTGATCGAGAAACCAGCGTTATTGAAAGAAGAGACTGCCGTAAACAGGGAAAAAAACCAACGGGTGTTCTCACCTTCCACCCCTTCTGGCATATGGAGGTACAAACCAATGGCTCCCAGGATTTCGATGGAAAATGAAATATTGATGATGGAAAGTAAAATCCGGTTCACTTCATTGGTAGCAAGTGACTCTGTTTCCGTTTGGGTGTCAATGGCGGCGCCAACAAAGGCATTAAACCGAGCGTTCCTGGAAATCCCTTTTGTAATGAGAAACCCAACAATCACAGTAAAACTGATGATCCCAAGTCCCCCCAATTGGATGAGGAATAACATGATCCAATGAGTAGAGGGGTTCAGTCCCGAAAGGGGAATTGGTGACAAACCTGTCACACAAATAGACGAGGCGGAGAGATAGAGACTATCGACAAAAGACAACTCACCTTCTTCCGAAATGTACAAGCCAAACGACCCGAGTATGATGGCGGCAAAAAATCCAAGGCACACCACTCGGGCAAAAGACAAAGTACGAAAAAATCGTTTGAAACGAGCAAGTGGCATATTTCCCTATTCTCTACTTTCTCCAGGATTTTCCCTCTTACCAAAAATCCCAAGTACTTTACAAACGCAGTCCATTTCAGATTTTGGTAGAATCAATTCAACTTTAACCTTATTTTTGAGGAAAATATGACCTCTGCGACGCAAGCAACCAAACGTGATCCAAAATTGGAAAGAATCCGTAATATCGGGATTTCCGCACACATTGACTCAGGGAAAACAACCCTAACAGAACGTATCTTATTTTATACGAACAAAATTCACGCCATCCACGAAGTACGTGGAAAAGACGGTGTGGGTGCTACTATGGACAGTATGGACCTCGAACGAGAAAGAGGGATCACTATCCAGTCAGCTGCTACGTATGCAACTTGGAAAGACATTACAATCAACATCATCGATACTCCGGGCCACGTTGACTTCACAATTGAAGTAGAACGTTCCCTTCGTGTCCTTGACTCTGCGATTATGGTTCTTTGTGGTGTTGCGGGAGTTCAATCTCAGTCCATCACAGTTGACCGCCAGATGAAACGTTACAACGTTCCACGTGTTGCCTTTATCAACAAACTCGACAGAACAGGTGCAAACCCATGGAGAGTGATCGATCAACTCCGTGAAAAACTCCACCTCAATGCCCATGCAGTACAACTTCCGATCGGACTCGAAAACGACCTGAAAGGGATTGTAGACCTCGTGGAGATGAAAGCGTATTATTTTGAAGGTCCAAACGGACAGGATATCAAAATCACTGACATTCCTGATGAATTAAAGGACCAAGCGAATGAAAAACGCGAAGCCCTTCTCGATGCAGTGTCTCTTTTTAGTGATGAACTCACAGAAGAGATGTTAGAAGGAACTCCTTCTGAAGCTCGCGTGAAAGAAGCAATTCGACGTGGTGTCCTTGCACTTAAATTTGTTCCTGTATTTATGGGTTCTGCTTTCAAAAACAAAGGGGTTCAAAGACTTTTGGATGGAGTAGCAGACTACCTCGCATCACCTTATGATGTGGAAAACACAGCAAAAGAAATTGGAAACGAAGAAAACGAACTTATTTTGGATTCTGATCCAGAAAAACCATTAGTTTGCCTAGCATTCAAATTGGAAGACGGACGTTACGGTCAGTTAACCTATGTTCGTGTTTACCAAGGTAGACTCGAAAAAGGGATGACGATCTATAACTCATCTAACAACAAACGCCACAACATTGGTCGTCTTGTTCGTATGCACTCCAATGAAATGGAAGATATTTCCAAAGCGGAAGCAGGTGATATCGTTGCTCTATTTGGTATCGATTGTGCATCAGGGGATACATTCACTGATGGAAAAACAAAACTCACTATGGAGTCTATGTTTGTTCCAAATCCAGTGATCTCACTTACAATTGAATGTAAAGAGTCAAAACAACTTCCAAACCTTGCAAAAGCTCTTAACCGTTTCACAAAAGAAGATCCAACCTTCCAAACTGAAATAGATAAAGAGTCTGGTCAAACCATCATCAAAGGGATGGGAGAACTCCACCTCGAAGTATACATCGAACGTATGAAACGTGAGTATGGTGTGGACCTTGTGACTGGTGCTCCTCAGGTGGCGTATCGTGAAACCATCACTAAATCGGCAGAATTTGATTACACTCATAAAAAACAAACGGGTGGTCAAGGTCAGTTCTCTCGTGTGGCTGGTTACATCGAACCAATCCCACAAGAAGAAGGAAAGGACTACGAATTCGTAGATAAAATCGTGGGTGGTTCCATCCCTCGTGAATACATCGGATCTTGTGATAAAGGTTTCCGTTCTTGTTTAGAAAGAGGATCTCTCATCGGCTTCCCTATCATCGGAGTTCGTTGTGTGATCAATGATGGTGCTTACCATGATGTGGATTCATCTGATATGGCATTCCAGATTGGAGCTCGTTACGGATTCCGCCAAGGTTTCTCAAAAGCAGCACCCATCATCCTCGAGCCAATCATGCGTGTGGAAGTGGAAGGTCCAACTGAATTCCAAGGAGCGATCCTTGCTTCTGTGAACCAAAGACGTGGTATGATCTTAAACACAACAGAAGAGAACGGTTATGCTAAAATTGAAGCAGAAGTTCCTCTTGCTGATATGTTTGGATACTCCACAGTGCTTCGTTCTTCTACCCAAGGAAAAGCTGAGTTCGCTATGGAATTCTCCAAGTATGCTCCTGTTCCAAGAAACGTAGCAGAAGAGCTAATGAAAAAATACAAAGTCAACAACAAAGACGAAGAATAAAACTTCGTTTTTGGTTCTGTTTGGTATTGGAAAAGGCGGGTTTCTCCCGCCTTTTTTATTGCCCTCTCGCTTTTTCATGTCGATACTTGCCTTAGGGAATTATGCGAAAACAAGGCATCATATTCAGTTTTGGTTTGGCACTGATCGCCTTCCCCATCCTTTCCAAACAAATCCAAAAACAAACTCCAAACCAAACAAACCCACTGACGTACCGAGTTGTCAAAGGTGATTCTTGGTATGGAATCGCTCGTAAAATGAATGTTCCAGCCGAAACTTTGGCAAAGTTAAATGGAAGGACCACTTCCGAAAATTTATTCGAAAATGAAAAATTACGAATCCCAAGAGATAAGGAAACCAAATCCATTTCGTCTGAAACAAAGATAAAAGAGAAAATCGCTTTCCCACTTGGACAAAAAGAAAAAATCCAAAAGAAGTTTTCTGAACTTACTTATGACCCTTATAAAGGAATTCAATTCCAAAGGGGGAGTTCCTCTCTTGTCCGTGCTAGTTTTTCAGGAAAGGTCGTACATGTGGATTATATGGATGGGTATGAAAACTTTGTGATATTAGAACATGAAAATGGACTTTATTCCGTTTATGGAAATTTAGAAAGGATCCAAGTCACAGAAGGCCAACAAGTGAATGCAAAAGATCGATTGGGAATTTTAGCTAAAGACAAAGGATTGTATTTCCAACTCAACCAAAACAAAACCAATTTGAATCCTGAACTTATCTTACAAAGGGGATTTGAATGACCCGACCTATTCTATTACAATCCGCTTCCCTATTCCGAAATGGAAAAATGGAATCAAAAGATCTTTTATTTACGGGTGAAAAAATCACAAGTATCGAAGATGCTATCACACCTAACAAGGATATGTTTACTCTTTCCTTACATGGCAAAAAACTGTATCCTGGATTTATCAATTCGCATGACCATTTACTTGCGAGTTACCTACCAAAAGTAGGTGGGACAGAAAAACACCTTTCCTGGTTATCCTATGATAATTTGTATAAAAGTTCAGGAGTGTTCGCCGAACGCCAACAAATTGATCCAGAAATTTTATACTACCTTGGAGCTTACAAAAACTTATTTGCAGGTGTGACATCTGTATTTGATCACATTCCTCATTTTGTGCAAAATCCCTTTCGAGGAATTTTACCTGTTAAATTGATATCGGATTATACCTTAGCACATTCGGTTGGGAATTATAGTTTGGATTGGGGAGAAGGCCCTGCATTAGAATACCGAATGGCAGAACATGCAAACCTTCCTTTTGTGACTCATTTAGCAGAAGGATTAGATGATGATTCAAAACAATCACTTCGTATGTTAGAAAAAATGGATGCCCTTGGTCCACATTCAGTTCTTGTTCATTGTTTGCCATTTGGACCAAAAGAAGCCGATAAAATTGCAGAAAAAGGTGCATCGATAGTTTGGTGCCCTACTTCGAACCTTCATATATTTGGAAAAACTACCAATATCAAACTCTTTTTAGAAAGAGGGGTTAACGTTTGTTTGGGGACAGATTCTTCTCCAAGTGGATCCAATCAATTATTGGAAGAATTAAAAACAGCAAAATCCATTTATTTTGGGTTATACGGTGAAGAACTACCAGAAGAAACTTTATTACAAATGATAACAGAAAATCCACGAAGAGCCTTTCGGTTGGGAAATCCAAATGCACTTATGCCTGGTTTAAGTTGTGATTTTGTAGTGATCAGTGATGAGAAAAAAACTTCTGAGATAAACGTATCAGAACTTCATTGGAAACACATTGATTTGGTTGTAATCGATGGTTATCCCATTTATGGATCACTTGAATTTTTGTCACTCTTCCAAGAGTTTGGATTGGGTACAGAAGAAATTTCGATCGAAGGAAAAAACAAGTTGGTTGCGGGTTCGCCAAAAAAACTCATGAAACAAGTTTCTGACAGTGTCGGTTACAAAAAGAGTTTGGCTTTTTTACCTAATTTTTAAAAATGAAGCGCAAGCGAGGCATGAGTGTCAGGTCCTATCGTACGAAATTATAAAGGTGGTTCCATTGTCTATTTTGAAAAAGACAAGGCAGAGGATATCTTTGTACTACAAAAAGGCCGAGTTGTACTAACTTACACGAATATCAATGGTGTGGAACTCAAAGAGGATGTAAAACTCGGTGAGTTTTTTGGAGTAAAGAGTGCCATTGGACGTTACCCTAGGGAAGAAACAGCACAAGTGATTGGAGCGGCAACCGTTCTTGTCTTCAAAGTGCCTGAATTCGAAAAATTTGTTTCTGACAAAACCCATCTCATCATCAAAATGCTCAAGGTGTTTTCAAGCCAACTGAGGCAAGTGCACAGACAGGTTAGGGAAATCCTCGGACAAGGGGAAGCAAAGAACCCAGCATTTGAGCTAATGAACGTAGCCGAAGTTTTTTATAAAAATGGTAACTTTGACCATGCAGCGTATGCATTTGAGAAATACATCCAACATTATCCGGACGGAATGTACTTAGACCGAGCCAAACAGCTTTTAGACTTAGCTCGCAAAAAAACACCATTCCCTCTCACCATACAAGAGTTAGTTTACAAACCTGAGCCCGGTTCCCAAACAGGGAAACTACAAGAAATGCTCAAAACAATGGCTGTTCCTACTTCGAGCACCACTTCCAGTGTCGATCCAAATTCCATTCTTTCTCAATATGACAAAGCATCTACTTTCATGAATGCAGGTAAGTATGCAGATGCGATTGAACTCTTTAAAACTGTATCTGACAGAACGGATTCGGTGACCCAAGAAGAAGAACAGTTTGTTGAAAATTCTCTTTTTTATATGGGGAAATCTAGTTTTAAAGCAAAAGATTATCCAAGTGCCATTTCTCATTTTTCTAATTTCATCAAACGTTACCCAAAAGGACTACTGCTCAAAGAAAACCTTTACCATTTGGCTCTCGCAACAGAAGCCTCAGGGGACAAAGAAAAAGCCAAACAATTATTCCAAAAGGTAACCCAAATGCCTCCTATGGATGACAGCATCTCCGAAGATGCCAAATCCAAACTCAAAGGAGGTAAATAATGAACGACCAAATGTTAGAAGCTATGTTTGGAAAATTTGGAAAAGTGTTCCAACCAAACGAAGTTTTATTTTGTGAATACGAACCTGGTAACGATTTTTACCTCATCAAAGAAGGAAAAGTCAAAATCACAAAAACCATAGGCACAAGTATCAAAACCTTAGATGTCTTGGAAGCAGGTGATATTTTGGGAGAAATGGCGATTTTGGAAGAACAACCAAGGTCTGCTACTGCCATTGCAGTGACTGAGGTAAAAGCACTCAATTTCAATCGTGCAAACTTTGAGATGCTCATGACGAAAAACCCTGCTCTTGCGATGAAATTATTACATATTTTTTCCTTCCGTATTTATGACCAAAAAAGACGACTGATGATCCTTCTTATGGATGACATTGTAGGAAAAGTTTGTGACGTCTTTGTGATGTTATACGAGAAGCAGTATAATAATGATGTTTATAACGAAATCATCCTTTCTGCAACAGTGGATGACATTGCCAATTGGTGTGCCCAACCTGTGGGAGAAGTCCAAAAAGTCCTCATGCAATATGTAAAAACTGGGAAACTTGACCTCTACCCAGATAAAATTGTTATTCACAATATCTCTGATTTCCAAAGGATAGTGAATCAGAAACGTAAACCTACGTAAAAGCTCCCATAGCTCAGGTGGATAGAGCACTAGTTTCCTAAACTGGGGACACAGGTTCGAATCCTGTTGGGGGCAAACATTATGGCGGAACAACCAGGAACCTTACTTTATTATCTCAAACGTTCCACAGAATTTCTGGAAAAAAAAGAAATTCCAAACCCTCGTGTCGATGCTGAATGGCTTCTCTCGGACCTTCTTGGTTTACCTCGTATCAAACTCTATTCCCAATTTGAAATGCCCCTTTCTCAAAAAGAAATCGATTTGTACAGAGAACGGATTGTAGAACGAAGCAAACGAAAACCAGTAGCTTACATCACAGGGAAAAAAGGGTTCCATCAATTTGAATTTTTCGTATCAGAAGATGTTCTCATCCCTAGGCCAGAAACGGAAGAACTTGTAGATTATCTTTTTAAACAGAAAGAAACACTCGCAAGTGAATTTCCAGATGGAATACAAATTTGGGATTTGTGTTCAGGAAGTGGTTGTATTGGCCTTAGTTTATCACAACTTCTAAAGCCAAACCTTGTTGTGTTATCTGATATTTCAGAAAAAGCAATCGAAACCAGTAAATCAAATGCTGAAAAATACAAACTAACGGATGTTCAGTTTTATGTTTCGAGTTTGGACAATTCACTTCCAAATGAATTCCGTTTTGATATCATAGTTTCAAACCCTCCCTATATCCCAGAATCGGAAAAAAAAGACATTATGCCTGATGTTTTGGAATACGAACCCCATCTAGCATTGTTTGTTTCCGATATCCTCTCTTTCCATCGTGAATTATTTGAATCCGTCAAAAGACGATTAAAACCAGGTGGTTGGTTTTTGATGGAAACCCATCCGACTTACATACAAGAATTAGAAAACTTGGCCATCAGTTTGGGTTTTGTTTCCCCTAAGAAGGTTTTGGATAGTTCTCAAAAGGAACGTTTTTTGTTTCTGAAAACTGAATCGAAGTTTGAATCTTAAAAAGAGTTACAAATAATTCTTTTTCATTTTCTTGACTCAGATTTTTTTTAAAAACTAAATCTGCTTCTTTGACAACAGGTATCCCCTTCTCCCATATGGATTTCCCTTTGGTTGTTAATTTTAAGCTAAAACTTCGTTTGTCTTCACTCGATTGGATTCGTTTGACCCATCCCTTTTTTACCCAACCATCAACTAACCTAGAGATTGTGGTTTTATCTTTGGCCAATCGGTCACTTAAGATTTTCTGGTTCAAACTTTCCTTTTCCATTAGGGGAATCAGTTGGATCCATTCTTCAAATCGCATCCCTACTCGATTCGTCTCAAACTCATTTGAGAGAAACTTTCGCATCTTGAGTAAAGTTTCACTTAAGTGAATGCCTAAATAGGAAAAAATTTCATTCATTCCCCAAATTTAAATTAATTATCGTTTTTGACAAGTTTTTTAGTTGCATATTACAACTATATGGTTGTATATTGCAACTAAATAGAAAATGAATACTCACCAAATTGAATGAGAGGGAATGTTATGGAATGGAACTATCAGACAATCCAAAGGGATGGATTTGAATTTTTAATCGCGCAAAACAATACAAAAGGACCAAACCTCTATTGGCTCGGGAGTGCGTTGTACTACCCAAGGGTGATCCCAAAAACGATGGCATCCAAATATCACATCACTGTTGTGGACCATAGAGGATTTGCGAAACATATAAATTCAACTCCTGAAAATGAATCCATGTATGATTTGGATGTGGTATTGGATGATTTTCACTTCTTCCAAAACCATCTCCAAATCCCAGCCTGTACGATTCTTGGCCACTCAGGCCACGGGTACATGGCTCTGACTTATGCAAAAAAATACCCAGACTGTGTTTCTAAACTCGTCATGGTAGCAACGGGCCCTAACCATGGAGCTCCCCTTTTGGAACGGGAAACATACTTTGCAAATTTCGCAAGTGAAGAGAGAAAAGAAAAACACAGACAACTCCAAACCAATTTCCAAAACCAAATTGAGTCTCACCCTGAAGGCCTTCCAAACTTTTTCAATTTGTATTGTGTGAGCCAGGATGCACTCGGTTTTTATAATCTAAAAATGGATTCCACTCATCTATGGGAAGGGATAAAAACCAACAAACTAGCGTTTGATTATTTGTTTGGAAAAGTTTTTGTCGAGATCAATGTCGAAACCATTTTACCAAATTTAAAACATCCAACCAAACTCATATTAGGAAAGTATGATTTCCAAGTGGCTCCTTATTATACATGGGATACAATCATCGAAAGATTTCCAGATGTGAAACGAACAGTTCTCGACCACTGTGGCCATTTGCCATTTTTCGAAGACCCAAATCAATTTATGAAAGTTATGGATTCGGAATGAAGAGATTGGAACTACGGTAATCTGTTTTTAGGTTTAACAAAACTCTTAGACCGAACAATCATAAAAAAAGCCCACTGGCAATATTTCACCATGTGGGCTTTGAAGTCAGAAAAAATCCCTACCAGTCATTTCTGTAGGGAAAATCTGTTTTTGAAATTAACCTAACATATCTTTGACTTCGTTTCTTTCTTCTTTTAATTCATTGTGAGTGATATCAAATTTTTCCTTACCGAAAGCATTGATCTCAAGACCCGTTACGATCTCTACTTTTTTACCATCAGATTTGAGTGGGTATCCAAAGATAAGACCTTTGTCTACACCATACTCACCATTAGAATGGCAAGCGGCACTGAACCAATCTCCTGGTTTTGTTGGTGTCACAATGTTATGCACTGTGTCGACCACTGCATTGGCTGCAGAAGCAGCGGAAGAAGCTCCTCTTGCAGCGATGATAGCCGCACCACGTTTTTGCACAGTAGAGATAAAATCTCCCTTTAACCAAGCATCGTCACTGATCAGGTCAGTTGCTGGTTTTCCTTTGATTTTTGCATTATAAAAGTCTGGGTATTGAGTCGCTGAGTGATTACCCCAAATTGCAACATTAGAAACATCTTTTACAAGAACTCCCGCTTTTTGTGCCAATTGAGTTTTTGCACGATTTTCATCAAGACCTGTCATCGCAAACCATCTGTCAGACGGAACACCTTTTGCATTATTCATTGCAATGAGTGCGTTTGTGTTACATGGGTTACCTACAACAAGAACTCTTACATCACTTGCTGCATTTTTTTCGATCGCTTTCCCTTGGGTAGTAAAAATACCACCATTGATTTTGAGAAGGTCACCACGTTCCATTCCAGCTTTTCTTGGAACTGACCCAACAAGAAGAGCCCAATTGATATCACGGAATGCTTCATCTAAACTAGAAGTAACAGATACTTTTTCGAGTAATGGGAACGCACAGTCATCCAATTCCATGATGACACCTTTCGCTGCAGGGAGCGCTTGTTCCAATTCTAATAACTGGAGTTCGACAGCTGTGTCAGGTCCAAACATTTGTCCTGAAGCGATACGAAATAAGAGTGCGTATCCGATTTGTCCGGCAGCACCTGTTACAGCAACTTTTACTTTTTTGCTCATATAATTTTTCCTTTTTGGTTTATAATCCTTTATTGTTTCAGTTCTTTTTGGATGATCTCATCAAAGTTTTCAAAAGGTAAGGCACCCGATACAAAGATCCCATTGATAAAAAATGCAGGTGTTCCACTGACTCCTACTTTTTGTCCATCTTGGATATCGGCATCGATTTCAGTTTTTAACTTTGATTGGTCTTTCATACAAGTTTGGTATTTGTCCTTGGACAATCCTGTTTTTAATACCAATGCATCTACATTTGATTTACTTAAATTACCGCTGTTATCAAATAAAACATTAAAAACATCCCAATACTTTCCTTCTTCGATGGAACAGTTTGCAGCCATGTGAGCATACATTGCGTCTTGGTGGAATGGGAGAGGGAAATCACGGAATACCCATCGGATTTGCCCTTTGTATTTTTCTCGGAGTTGGCGATTCACATCTTGGCTACGTTTACAGAATGGACATTCAAAGTCTGAAAATTCAATCACTGTAATCTTTGCATCTTTTGGTCCCATACTTGGATTGTTTTTTTCATCCACAGTCACTCGAATTGCTTCAGGTTCTTTGATTAAAAAATCAACTGGGTATTTCGTGATGATCTCACGGTATTTGTTTCTGCTATGTTCTTGTTCTTGTTGGTTTTTTAAAAATCCAACAATTTTATCTTTTGTTTCAGCGAGAGATTTCCCACCTAACTGTGCTTTGTTAGACATATATACGTTTAAGATTTCTTCTTCCGAAGGTTCTCTTAAAACCAATCCTTCATTTAAAACTTCAGAAGGTTTGATGTTTTTTTCTTTTGCAATTAATTCGAATAATTTGTCCTGAGCAAATTCACCAAAGGTATTTTTGAGAAGGGCTTTGTATTCAGATTGGAATTTGGAATAAGCAATCGGTGAGGAGTCTTTCACGTCACTCAAGTCGTATTTTTTTCCACCGATACTCACTGCATCCTGGGTGATGTATTCTTTCACAAAAGAAGGAACACTGACTAAAAAAAGCACGGCAAAGACCAAATTGGTCCCTATGAAGATTTTAGAGATGGGCGAAGCCATCCACGATTTAAAATTATTTTCCATCTCTGCCAGCTTCCCGGCCATAAAGCGGGCAATCAAACGGAAAAATCCTAAAAAATGTTTCGATTTTCGCTAAAGCGAACCTCGATTTGACCGAAAATCTGAGGGAGGGAAAAGGAAAGTTTTTTCTTCAATTGCCGATCCTGAACACGGAGGTTTGGGAACTATGAATACAATCAATATCCAAGGGAATCCTGGCCTATCCATTCCCCCCACCCTTCCCACTCAAACGGGAAAACAGTCGGAGGAAGGAAAGGAATCTTTCCCTAAAAAAACAAACAACGAAGTGGCCGTAAACGAAGCCAAAACAAAATCAGAACCAAAAGTAAAACCAGAGGATTTGGTTTTAAAACCGACACCAGCTTCTCTGGAAGAAAAATTAAACCAAATCATTTCTCCAGAGGAAGTGAAGGACCTTCTTTCACTTGTGACTAGGACTCCTCTACCGGAAACAAAAAGCCATAAGGTTGATACAAAAAGGTAATTTTGTTTTTAAGCATTGCCATTTTAGATAGTTTTGTCCTAGTCCTCAGTGGTGTGCTTACAATCTCCATTTTAGGACTGGGATTAGTTGTGTACAACCAATTCATCCATCCCATTTTTATGCGAAAGGAATCAGATCGATTTATCCCTGTCCAAACAGGTGATAAATATGATTTAGTAGTCGATGAACTTTCCAGATTTGCAAGTTTCCATGTTGGTTGTAAAACAGGACAATTGGCAACACGTTGTAATGCCATCACAGAAGATCATTTGATTTTCCAATTTAAAAAAAGTAGAGATAGCGAAGATTATACGATTACCGTTTTAAAAAATGGACCCAGTTTTTATAAACCTCCAAGAATGGAACATTATGGAAAAATGGAATCCAAAGAAACCTTTGATTCTTATGAGATCATTGGACACCCCGCTGAATTTAGGATCTCTGATAAAATTACAAAAGATAGAATGGTGAATTATATCGAAATTTCACTCACATCTTCCTTTTATTTCAATCGCTCAGGAAAAGAAAGAATGAAGTTTACCTTTGAAGTTGGTAAAATCCAACCGGGGATCAACAGAAAAGTTCGGTTTCGAGGTGATGTTTATGGCTTCGGTAAGGAAGAAGGAGCGGAAGAAGAATAAACTCCGAAAAACAATGCAACCAATCGATCAGAGGTTAGAGAGATAACTCATTTCATTTTGATTCTTACGCCTATTCCATCAGGTTTTACCCTGCGAAATTGATACGTGATCCCAGAATCCTTCATGATCTTTGAAACTTTTGATTCCAATTCATTTAATTTTGATTTTAAGGCCTTTCGTTCTAAAAAAATAAGTAAACTTGGACCAGAACCTGACAAACAATACCCGATCCCTTCCTGTTTTAAAGTATCAGCTAAAGGAAAAAGTGGAGATGAGTTTGGAATTCGATAGGGAGTATGCATCTTGTCTTCCAAACCGACCAGTAGATCACAAAACTTACGTTTATCTAGGAAATGCATCCAAGCCCCTATTCGTGAAAGGTTAAATATCACATCTGAGGTAACATAGGACTTAGGTAGAGTTTTTCTTGATTCTTCTGTCGAAACAGAATACTCAGGAGTTAGGACAAAAATGGAAACAGAAGATGGGAATTTTTTTCGGAAATAACGTAATGTCTCACCAAACGTAGAGTAAGCGAAAACAAATCCACCAAGGTATGCGGGAAGTGTATTGTCAGGATGGCCTTCAAATTCTGCTAAGTATTGAGTGAACTCTTGTTCTGTTGGCAATGATTCGGGATTTAATCTTTTGTGGACTTCTTTGGCTAAACAGAGTCCAGCAACAATCGCGGATGCACTAGAACCAAGCCCACCCTTTAAAGGTAATGCCAATGTCATTTTACAATGATAAGGTGGAGGTGTGATATCTTTTGCAAATTTCGAAAAATAAGACAAATATGATGACAAAACCAAATCTTCTTTTTGGGAGAAAGGTAATGTTTTTCCGTTTTTCAATTCGGTTTTGGTTTCTGTAATTTCTTTAGAAAATTGGAATTCGAATTCATTATGGATGTCAAGGGCAAGGCCCATGAGGTCAAACCCAGGACCTAAATTAGCAGAAGTTCCTGGCACTTTGATGTGAATCTTTGGAAGGCGAACCATCGTTTCGCCCAGGCTCTAGGATTCGGTTCGGAAATCAACCGAACTTTCGGGATTCAAATTGTTCTACGGCATTGAGTCCACCAAGTACAACTGCAGGAATCCCTTGGCCTGGATACACGGTGTCACCTGTCAGTAAAAGTGTTGGATCTTCCGATCGATTGGATACCATTCGAAAAGGATTAAAAAAATAAAAGGAAGGGATTCCTCCCACACGTCCCCATTGGCGTCCAGTCCAGGTTTGCCACGTAACAGGTGTTGCAGAATGATAAAACAGGATATTCGTAAGTTTGAACCAATCTAAGTTTTTTTCCAAAGCAGATAGAATCAGGGATTCGAATTCTTTTTTTCGTATTTGGTATTCTTTGTCACGTTTCCAATTCTCAGGATTTTCTAAATGAGTCGAAACTGATAAGATCCGAATTCCCTCTTTGGATCGAAGTTTGTCTTCTGGGTGTGAAATGGATACAAATACCGATCGCCCTCCTCCGTGGGGAAGAGGTGATTCCAAATGGATTTGGTGGTGGAGGCATTCCTTTTGCAGCGAATGTTCGGGTGAACTAACTCGAATGGCTATACCCATGGTAAAGGCTCCCCATATCCCTTTTTCCATTTGTTTGGCTTTCTTTTCCAAAATTGGTAAATTTTCGGAGATTTTGACTAGGTTCCAAATCGGAAGGTTTGATACGAGGGTAGGTGCACAAAAAACTGAATGTTCTCGATTTTTTGTTTTCACTTCCCAAATCGTTTTAGGATTAGATGAAAAGGAATAACGACCACCTAACCTTTCTTGATTGGCGTGTTCAGAACGATTGTCCCAAACCTTTTTGGTTAAGTGGATCACTTCCTGTTTTGGAAGGTAATCTCCTCCCAATTCCCGTAATCGTTTGATGAGAGTTTGGGATAGTTCCAACATGCCACCACTCACTATATAATTTTGTAAATTTGGATAGGTAAGTCCTGCTGCTGCCATGGCAAAAGGCGCATTGATTGAAACGGATTGGTTTGTGATAAGAAGTTGCTCATCCAAAAACTGATTCCACTCTTCATTTTTGTGTAACCAAAACAACTTTTGTACAAATCGTACGGTTACTAGCGAAAACAGAAAAACGATCACATCATATGGCCGAAACTTTTTTAAACTGATAAAAACATCACGAAGGTTTTGAAACGGAAACAGTTTGTATCTTGCCGACAAACTCCAAAGTTGATCCGAAAGAAAAAAACACAATTTCCAAAACAAAACCATACGGAATCCACCACCAAACACACGCTTGGCTTCATTTATCCATAGAGTTCTATCTTTAAATCTTTCAATGGTTTTTCCGCGAAGGTGAACCACCATTGACCTATCGATTGGTAGGATTGGAAATTGGATTCCCAGTTCTTTTGTGAGTCGGTCCATGGGAAGACCTGGTTCAAAACCAACAAGAGTTGTGGCCCCAGATTCAAACAAATATCCATTTTTCCAAAAACTGGAAGCTGAACCTCCAGGAGAGTTACTCTTCTCGAGCACGAGAACCTGTTTGCCTTTGTTTGCAAAAGATAAAGCGGCAGTGAGACCACCAAGCCCAGAGCCAAGGACAATGACATCCCATTCTTTTTCCATGTAACTAGTAGACTGGCATAAAAATCGAATGGGAAAAAAGTTTTAGTTTAGATGATTTGAACTATTACTCCGACCAAAGTTTTTTGAGATCACTTGCAATGTTCTTTTGCATGGCTTCATTTGTTCCACCACCAATGCTAAGAAGGATTGCATCCCTGTGGAGTCTTTCAACAGGGTATTCTCGGCAATAACCATAGCCACCTAGTACTTGTATGGCGTTTCTTGAAACTCGTTCTGCCATTTGTGTTGCTACGAGTTTTGCAGATGCAGCTCCAAGAGAATTACGAACATCTGGTCCCAGTTCGCTTGCAACTTGGTATACAAGGGCTCTCGCTGCTTGGTAATCTGCGTAAGACTCTGCTACTAACCTTTGGATTTGTCCAAACTCCATTAGTTTTTTTCCAAAAGCCTCTCTATGACGGACTGTATAATCACACATGATGTCCACACAACGACGAGCAATCCCAAGTGACTGTGCTGCAAGTGTTACCCTTTCGATTTCTAAATTACGCATCATATGAGTGACGGCACCGTTTTCATTCCCAAGTAAATTTTCTTCAGGGACTTCCATATCTTCAAAAACAAGTTGGGTTGTGGGAGAAGAACGCATTCCCATTTTTTCTTCTTTTTTACCAACCGAGAAACCTTTGTAAGACGACTCTATAACAAATGAAGTCATTTTTTTTGCATTTTTGTCCAACTTTGTGTAAAGAACAAAAACTTGGCCAACAGAACCGTTTGTGATGTATTGTTTTACACCGTTAATAACGTAACGATCTCCCTTTTTAATAGCATGGGTTGCCATTCCGAGGACATCAGTTCCCGCACCAGGTTCTGTCATACCCATTCCACCAATCCATTCTCCTGTGATGACTTTACTGAGGTAACGGCTCCTTTGCGAAGCATTGGAACTATAAAAGAAATTGTTCACAAATAAAACTTCATGAGCCAAATAGGAAAGTGTAAATCCTGGATCAAAACGACTCATCTCTTCATGGATAATGACAGAGGCAAGAGGATCAAGTCCATGCCCACCCTCTTCTTCCGGTACTGTGATTCCAAAAATTCCAAGTTCGGAACCAAGTCGTTTGAATAACATCTCATTAAACGATTCAGTTTCATCATTCTCTTTCGCTTGTTCGTCTAGTTCCCGTTCTGCAAATGATGCAACGGATTGTCGTAGGGCTAAATGGTCTTCTGTTGGATTGAATAAATCAAAAGAAGATTTTTTGGTCGTAAGAATGCTCATAGAGAAGATTTTTCCGTACTTTTCCTGAAACTGTAAACGAAAAAATCAGAGTCAATTGTCCTCATTTGCAGCATTTTATACCAAAAAAGAACATCATATTAACGAAATATGACAAATGAAAACTAAAATCTTCGTAAATCACCTAACATATATTAACAGATATTTCTTTGCTGACACATCTTTTTTTGATTGGCTACAATTGTTACTAGAAAGAGAACATCCACTACCTTAGTTTAGGATTTCTACTTACGGAAATTCCCTAAAAATAAAAATGGATCTAAAAACAAAGGAATGAATTTACAATTTAAGGAAGAAGATACATCATCGCTTAAACATTCATGAAGTTTAGTTCGTCGAATGGGTGTAGTTTCCAATGAGCACAAATGATACAAATATAGTACCTAGAGAAAAGCTCGCAAAATTTGAGTTAACCGAAGAATCATTAAATAGTTTTCGCAAAAACCAAAACATACCACTCGATTTATACAATAAAGACGGACAAATTTTAATTCATAAAAAAAGAAACCCAACAGAAGCAGACTTTGGTAAACTACTGAAGTTTGAGATGCAAGGGGTTTACTTTTTGATCTCTGAATTAAAAAAATCAAAACCTAACGGTGCAGAAAAACCTTATTTAGAACCAGGAAGAACTACAAAACTTTTAGACATTGAAAAAACTTCTCGCTTCGCCAAACAATCGCAGGCGCTAATTGAAGATTTACGCAAAACATCCTTCTCATCTGACCAAGCAGTGTTTGTACAAAACTCTGTAAATGAACTTCTCACAGATTTTACAAGTAACCCAGATTTTGAATTGGGAATTTTTAACATTTTAGAAATCTTAAGTGTTGCAGGTGTTTCTGTTGAATCAGAGCTTATGACGAAACGTACAGTTGTGGCAATGGGTATGAAGGTTCGTACACGTAAAATTGTCAACGAAGGGAAAGAAGAATCCAATAAAAAAGACCACTTGAGCCTTATGATGGCGAGTTATTTGATGGATGTCGGGTATTCAAGGCTTGAAGTCAAACAAACTCCAAAACTCACAAAAGAAGAGTATGCTGTTGTCCAACAACACCCCATCATTAGTTATTTAATGACCTTACCTGCACCCGAAGTTGAATCTCATGTACGAACTCTGATTCTAAACCACCATAGACCTTACAGAGGCAATGGGGTGAACAATAACTTCCCAGACCCAAGGTCACTTTTCACCAAACTCATGTCAGTTCGTGATAAATACAACAGAGAAGTGGGAAAAGAAAGGATCACACAAGATATCGAACTACAATTGCACTTACAAGAAAACAATGTCACATCTTCCAGTTTTGAAGAAGACATTGCAATTTTATCTCTGGCAAGTGAATATGCTTCCCTAACTTCCAACCAACCTTGGAGGCCAGCTTTTAAATCTTCTACTGCACTCAAGATGATTCTAAACGATTCGTTTTTTTCCTATAGCAATAAAAACATTCGCCACCTTCTTGATTATGTAGGAAGTTCCCTCACCAATAACGAAAATATCATTAACTTTGGTGACTTTGTGATCACAGCTTCTGTGGATTCAGAAAAACGTGCTCACTTTGACATTTGCCTTGTTTTGGATGTAGGGAGATACCAAACAAGACCCAAACTCCAGAGGATTTGTAGCATAAATCCTGTGTTCCAAAAAGGGATTAAATTTAAAATTGCAGACTTTGATTTAAAGAGCATCAAAATTGATCGTAGAAAAGCCATCATGGATTTGGCCCTACAAGCTGGAACCACACGTGTGATTTATATCATCGATCCAGAATTGAATCCCGCCTTACACGAAGCAGTTTACAAATTAAATTTAAATACTTAACTCACAGGTTTTGATAAGCATATAGATTGATTTTTTGTTCCCTTCCAGGGAGTAAAACACCTTCGTATTTTTGCCATTCAGATGGTTTTCCAATTTCATCCCAAACTACTTCAGAAATAAGTAAAGGAAAACCTATTTCTTTACACGCCGATTCGATCCTTGATGCCGTATTGACAGTATCACCAATGACTGTGTATTCCATTCTTTCTTCTGATCCAATGCTCCCACAAAACACTTCACCAGTATGGATGCCGATTCCAATTTTTATCTCGACTTGCCCTTGGGATTTTCTTTCCACATTCCAAAGTTTTAATTCGTTTAACATTGCGTATGCGGCATTCACAGCATTTTTAACATCTTCCCCTGGAATTTCAGAAGGGAGTGGAGTTCCAAAGGTAACCATGACAGCATCTCCAATGAATTTATCCAAACTACCTTTGTTTTGGAAAATGACACGAACCATTCTCCGACGAAATTCTGTTAAGAATACAGATAATTCTTCGGGATCCAAAAGTTCGGAAAACTGAGTAAAACCTCTAATGTCACTAAATAAAACCGTTACCTTTTGACGTTTTCCTTTGCCAATGACTTCTGGGTCGGAAACGATCTCAGATACCAAATCAGGAGAAAAGTATCGTGAAAGTGTTGTCTTTTGTGTTTCAGATGCAGCAAACTTTAACAACATCCTGAGACTACGAAAAATTCCATATGATATCGCAAATACTAAAATCAAAAAAATCACAGGTTTGGAAACAAGCGCATCCAAAAGAATGATATCATCACCTAACACATAACTTGTCCAATCCAAACTGACTTGTGCATCAGGATCAAGTAAAGCCACTGTGATAAAGGAATAATAACTAATGAGAAAACAAACAAAGGTAAAAACAACCAGAGAAAATCGGTATTGGAACAAACACAACGACAGAGGTAACAAATAAAAGATCATAAGGGGGGTTTTCACCAAAAAATTGGGATTCCCATCTCCTTTGATCCAATACCAGTTTAGGATGGTCATTGTAATCAAAACATTGTCTACAAACAAACTAATGTAGTCATATTTTGTTTTCCACTTACTATCTTTTTTTTTCAGAATATGCAAATGTACAAATGTATTCAGAAAATAGAAACTAATGGCAATGAAGTTGACCAAATAACCCCATATGGTATCTATATTACTTAGGTTGGCAAAAGCACTAGCAATGAGGGCAAATCCAATGACATACCGAAATCGAACTGCAAACAAAGCACCCATTTCTTCTTCTTCTAAGAGTAATTCTGACATATACTTGGGGAATTGGTCACGGATACAGTATACAGAATAAATGGCGTTTCGAATGGACCTGAACATTGGCATACATATCAGACTACGAAAGTTTTTGTGGCAAGGGAATTTTCTTTTTGCCTTTGGATTCCTTCTGGGAATAGATGAACTATGTTCCGAATCAAAAACATAAATCGGGCATCTAAAGGTTTATTCACTTTTTCTTATCTGTCTTTTGATATCGTGTTTTCCGTTTTTGCGAATCTATTTTTTTTCAGACATTACTTCCAAACCAAACTTAACCTGAGCTTAGTCTTGCTTTATCTGACTTCTGTTTGGGCCTTGTATTTGACAGACCACCTATGGGATGCCAGAAAAGAAATTGCTCCACTCTCACTTCGTTCCCAGTTTTATTTGCAGAACCAATCCAAAATCCAATGGGCCATCGCGATTTTATGTTTATCGGCTCTCGTATTTGGTTTTGTTTGGGAATGGGAATTTCTGCGCCAGAACCAAACCTATCTTTTTTGTTTTCTAATTGTCCTTGTCCTTGTTGTGAAACAACTCTCTCCCGTTCCCAAAGAAATTTTGGTTTCTGTTTTTTATACTTGGGGGATCCTCCTTCCATTCTCAAATGCGAAAGGATTCCCTTTGATCGTTGTGAGTTTTTTCCTCCATGTACTCGCCAATGTCTTACAGACCTACCAAATTGACAGAGAACGGGACAAAATCCAAAATACAATCACACTGAACCTTTGGCTTTCTCCCAGTTTGGCAAAAGGGTTGGCGATATTGGTTTTCCTCTCGGGGTTTAGCTTCCTATGTTTTGGTTTTGGTTCCCAAACGATTCCATTTGTTTTTTTCTCGGGGATGGGGCTTTCCTACTTTTGGCTTGGGGTTACGTGGTATATCTTCCCAAAACCATCCTTGCAAAAGTTGTTTTCCGAACTTTCCTACCTACCGATGTTTTTACCTCCGATCATTTTTTTCTTCTCTGGACTCCGCTAAAAAATAAGGTTGGGTATATGTTATTTCTCTTTTTGCATATTTTCCTCTTTTTACTCCTTAGCTCACTCTACTGGTTCCGCTTCCGTTCCCAGGCAGAAGGTCCCAAGGGAAACCTTCTCATTGAAATCCAAAACGCTGGTAAACACTGGAAAGAGACTCCCCACCTAGTACTCGTACTCGCTTTTATCCTTTTCCTCCTCCTTCCCTTGGTCATTGGTTTTCAATTTTACCTCCGGTCCGATGCGAATGTCCTCGTTGTCATTGTTTGGATCATTTGGGCTTATAATTGGAGCAAATACAGCTTCTTCCGAGAATAAATTACTTCCCTTATGACTTCCCTCTCGTTTTCTGGTCTAAGGTAATCCACGAAAACGGGGTTAAGGAATGAAAATTGTTGTTCTAGTAAAGCAGGTTCCGGATACGGAAACCAATATCAAGGTCGGTGACAAGTCGATCAACGAAGCTGGCGTAAAATGGATCATCTCTCCTTATGATGAATTTGCAATCGAAGAGGGAATCAGAATTCGTGAAAAAAGCGGTGGAGAAGTCATCGCAGTGTCCCTCGGCCCAGACCGTGTCGTAGAAGCACTTCGCACTGCCTACGCTATGGGTGTGGACAGAGCCGTTCATGTAAAAGTGGATGACTATGTAACTTTTGACTCTACATACACTTCCGAACTTCTTGCCAATTTCATCAAAGCTGAAAATGCAGATGTAGTGATCGGTGGTCGTCAATCCATCGATACTGACAGCTCACAAGTAGTTGTTCAAATTGCAGAGAGATTGAATGTTCCTCACGTAGCAATGGCTCTCAAACTCGAGTTTGATGGCAAAAAAGTAACTGCAACTCGCGAGATCGAAGGTGGAACTGAAGTGGTTGAAACTTCTGCTCCTCTTGCTGTGACTGCGCAAAAAGGTTTGAACGAACCAAGATACCCAAGTTTAAAAGGAATCATGTCTGCTAAGAAAAAACCAGTCGATGTGAAAAAACCAGAAGAACTCGGTGCAACTGGTTCCAAACTCGAAGTTGTTTCTCTTGAACCACCTCCTCCACGTATCGCTGGTCGAAAACTGGAAGCAGCAGATGCACAAGGTTTTGCATCTCAACTTGTAAAAGCTCTTCGCGAAGAAGCGAAGGTCATCTAAGGAGACGAACATGGCTGATGTTTTAGTAGTTGGTGAATTAAAAAACGGCGAACTTAAAAAAATCTCAAAAGAACTTACCTCTGCAGCTCGCAAAATTGCGGATGCAATCGGTGGTAAAGTTCATACTCTCATCATCACTGACAACGTTGACGCGTTTGCAGGTGATTTGAAAGCAGTTGGTGCTGATGCTGTGATCGGTGTAAACCTTGGTGAATTTTCACCTGAAGGTTATGCAAACGGTATTTTTGCCGTGATCCAAGAGAAAAAACCAGCAGTGGTTCTTATGCCACACTCTGCTCAAGGAAAAGAATACTCTGCAAGAGTTGCGATCAAAGCAAATGCTGGAATCGTAGCAGATGCAGTAGGTCTTTCTGTTGACGGAGGTAAAGTGGTAGCAAAAAAACCTATTTACTCTGGTAAAGCGTATGCGAACTTCAAAGTGTCTTCTGACATCCAAATGTTCACTGTTCGTGCCAACTCACAAGAAGTAACTCCAAAAGAAGGAGCAGGTGCGATTGAAAAATCTGGCGCTTCTGCTGGTGAGGTGAGAACAAAATCACTTTCCAAAGACCTTTCCGGGGGAAACAAAGTGCAGTTAGCTGATGCTTCTATCATCGTATCTGGCGGACGCGGAATCAAAGGACCAGAAAACTGGCCTATCATCCAAGACTTAGCAGACACACTCGGTGCAGCACTTGGTGCTTCCCGTGCGACTGTAGATGCGGGATGGATTTCTCACTCACACCAAGTAGGACAAACAGGAAAAACTGTCTCCCCTAACTGTTACATAGCTTGCGGAATTTCCGGAGCCATCCAACACTTAGCGGGTATGGGATCCTCTAAATACATCGTTGCGATCAATAAAGACGGAGATGCTCCGATCTTCAAAGTTGCAACGTATGGTGTTGTCGCTGATTTGTTTGAAGTAGTGCCTGCACTGACTTCTGAATTCAAAAAAGTATTGGGTTAATTCCCAATACGAACCATCTAACTTTGAGAAATTTCCTTCTCAAAATCCAGATCGTTCTCTTTTTCTCTGTCCAATGGGGTTCTCTTTGGGCAGAGGATGGACGAGATCGTCTCAATGCCGTCATCGGCAAAATGAACTCCCTTGAAAGTTTTCGCGCCTCTGTCACTCTAAATGGTGGCCTCACTGGCGTTGTGTCTTACAAAAGCCCGAACCAACTCCATGTTAGGTTCAGTGATGGTAGGATCATCTCTTCCAATGGTAGAATATTATGGTTCTACAATCCTGATTCCTCAATTGCAGGGAAACAAGACCTAAAAGGTGTTTCAGGTGGTCTTGGAGGATTATTATCTGGATATGAAAATGTGACTGTTAGTGGCAGAACATTTCGCCTTACATCTACAACCAAACGTTTTAATGAAATCATTTTAGTCGTCTCTGAGAACGATCTTCCCCGTGTTCTCAAAATGAAACGTTCCGACGAAGAAATCACAGAAATTGCTTTTTCTGGCATTGCTACCAATATTGGTCTCGGAACAGGACTCTTTAACTTCCAACCTCCCACAAGCTCACAGATTGTTGAGAACCCTCTCAACCAAAAGGAGTAATTGTGACACCAGTTTCTCGTACCGAAGCGCATCGTGTTTTTGCGGATTTGTACCGCAAAACCAGGACACCTGAGCACCAACAACTCATTGATGAAGCGATTTTAAAATCGAATGATGTCTTCATACGGATTGACCTCATCCGTAAAGTGGACGAAGACTACGAAAATAAAAACAAACCCAAAAAAGAAGACAGTCGTGACCGTGGATTACCAGAAAGGGAACAACCAAGAAGGGAAGTGATTTCTCGCACATCTACTCCCGATCCAAAACCAAAACGATCAAGTGATTTAGTTACGATAGACAGTGCCAAACAAAAACAAAATCCAACAAGGAAAAAGGCCACCGAACAGAAACAAGGTGGAGGTCTACTTGCAGGTCTATTTGGTGGTGGGAATAATACAAACAGTTCCATAGGTAAATTTGCCAAAGAAACGGGAACCATTGATATTGGTTTATTTGGTAGAAATCCCGCGATCTCAAATAACGTAGAACGGATTTTTCGCGGACTCAAAGAAGATGTCCTCATTCCAACCATCCAAGCCCTCCGTGTTTCAGAACAACAAGGTTGGAGGATTTGGACACCACTCGTTTATAATATCATCAATAATTTTAATAAGTTTTTTAATGCCTTTGCATCACTTGATGCGCTCATCTTGGATAAAATTTCTGCAGATATTTTCTTGGAACGTTCTCTCAAAATGCAGATGTTTTATGTACGCTTTTTACAAAGAGATGATGCAAAAGATATCATTTTGTCCAACCTACCCGACATCGTGAAGATGGATGAAAAACTCACACCCAAACTAAACAAAATTATGGAAGGTGTGAACTATGCGATTAATTTAGAGAACAACAAACCAAAGTTATCTGATGCGATCACTGCTTTTTATATAGTAGCAAAGAAAAAAATGTTCACCTGGCCAGAGATTGTTACTGACTTACGAGTTCCTCCCATCCAAGAACATAAATTCCAAGCCGCTCGTGAAATCCAAAAAGAAGTGGAAATCACCGTAGCCAAAATTTCTGACGATATCAACACTAGAACCTTCAAAAAGGAAGAATTACAAAATCTTAGATCCAGGTATTTTTCCATTGATGATAAAGGAAAAATCAGTTTTGATTTTTTGAACCAAGTTGTAGATGATTTTATGGCTCATCATATGCCTGAATCGGCAAAAAGCCAAACTGTTAAAAACAGTTACAAATCGCAACCCCACCGCCTTGTTTACTTATTACTTCGCGACTTACAAACAGTTTATATCAATCTCATCGAAGGTTATGTTCGGTTAGGTGATAAAAACCAAAACCAAGAACTTCTCATCATCCAACCTGGTCTTTTTAGAAACGAAATTGACCAACTCAATACACTCGTTCGAACCATAGATAATTTTAATAAAAAATTCCCAAGTTTCCAATACAGTTTCCAACAATATGGGATGGATTATAGCACAGGGAATGCTGCAAGTGATCAAATTGCTGGACCAATTGTCCAAGCCCTCCAAGATGCATCTGAATTTTTTGGAAGTTTTGCAGGAAAACTCAATATCATCATCGAAAACCACCTCATGGCAAAGGTGACTGAATCAAAAGGAAAATCAAACGACAAAATCATTTCTACAAAAGACAAAGTCATCGAAGAAGTGAAAATTGCCCAAAGGTTTATCCCTCACTATGACAAAGCAGTTGTAGCAAAAGAACGAATCAATGGAATGAAAGTGGAAGATGTTTTCATTCAATTTACTAAGTATTTGTATAATTATGCTGTTATCTTTAAAGACCCAACGACTACATCCAAACTAACAGCTCATAGAAAAATTGAACAAGAACTGATCAAACTCAATAAAGAATACGAAAGGCTTACCTACTCTACTTTTCACAAAGATAGTGGGAATCCAGAACCAACGTCAGGTGAGACAAACAGTTCGGAAACGAGTGAAACTAACGAAACAACAGGGGAAGAGGAAGATACTTGAGAGTTCTCACAGGATTACAACCGTCAGGAAAATTACATTTAGGAAACTACTTCTCAGCGATCAAAAAAATCTTAGATTACCAATCAAGGGAAGAATTATTTTTATTCATCGCAAACCTTCATGCATTAACTACCTTTCGTTCTAAAGAAGAACTAAAAGACTACACTTTGGGTTGTGCTATCGACTTACTGGCACTAGGTGTTGATCCAAACAAATCTGTTTTTTGGGTTCAAAGTGATGTTCCCCAAGTCACAGAACTTACTTGGTATTTATCACAATCGATTACAGTTTCGCAATTGCAACTTGCCCATTCTTTTAAAGACAAAGTTGCCAAAGGATTTGTTCCAGGTGCTGGTCTTTTTACTTATCCGATCTTAATGGCAAGTGACATCTTACTGTTTTCAGCAGAAAAAGTTCCTGTCGGGAAAGACCAAAAACAACATTTGGAATTTGCTCGGGACATTGCAGAAAAATTCAACTCACAATTTGGATCTTTATTAACGCTCCCTGAACCGGACATTGATGAAAACACTGCAACGGTTCCTGGTGTAGATGGTGCAAAGATGTCTAAATCGTATAACAATACGATTGATTTTTTTGGTACAGAAAAAGAGATCAAAAAGAAAGTGATGTCAATTGTCAGTGATTCAAAAGCCATCGAAGAGCCAAAAGATCCAGACCAGTCCATCATTTACCAAATTCATTCTTTATTCTTAACGAATTCTGAAAAAGAAGTACAAAAACAAAAATACAAACATGGTGGATTTGGATATGGGGATTTAAAAAAAGACCTCTTAGAATCCATACTAAATCATTTTGCACCTTTCCGATCCAAAAGAGAAGAACTCTCACAAAACTTAGATTACGTTCATTCTGTATTAAAAACAGGAAAACAAAAAGCACAAGAAGTTGCGGAACAAAAATTAAGCGAAGTGAGAAACACTCTCGGCATTTATCCTTTCTAAATTTAAAAGAGACCAAGTTTTTCATTTTTGGACCTCTCTCTATGTGAGAGTCAATACAAAACTACTTCCTAATTCTAACTTTGGATGGTTTTGTTTTGGAATTTGTCTTACTGCTACAACATTCAAAATTGGAAACAAAATCCCTGGGATTTACGCCTTTCTCTTTTTGTTCCAACTTCTATTCTTTTGCCTACTCATAATCCTGCCACCAAAGCTCACAAAAAAATACAATCATCGAATCCCTTGGGTGATTCTTGCATCGTTTCTATTTTTACTCTTTGCCGAACCGAACCAAACACTCTCACAAAAATTTCCAAAACTTTTTTTTCGCGATTTTTTAAAACAGGAACTAAACAGATCGCCACTCTCTCCCTTTGAATCTCGAATTGTTTTGGGTCTTGTGACTGGTTCGACAAAGGAAATCCCGAAAGATTTTAAAGAACTAGCAAAGGAATCGGGCATCTTACACCTATTTGCTGCCTCAGGACTCCATTTAGGAATTTTTATTGGATCCATTCAATTTTTAGGAAACTTAATTTTTTCCAAACACCGATGGTTATCCATCCTCCTCTCACTTGGTTTTGGTTTTCTATATTTATATGTTTTAAACTTTCCTGTCTCCTTTGTTAGAGCTTACCTCTTTGCATTTTTGACATTAGTCTCCTCATTATTTTACCGCAAAATCGCCGTTAGTGATCTACTGATCATATCCTCTGCGACCATTGCCTTTTTTTGTTTCTCTGATTTTTTAAGCATTGGATTTTTACTCTCATTTAGTGCAGTTTTTGGAATCTTTTATCTCAAACCCAGTTTGGACCAGATGGTTTTAAAAACTAACAAATCCTTCTTGAAGGAAAATTTTACACTGACAATTGTTTGTTCCTTATGTACGTTCCCAATTCTTGTGTATTATTTTCACTCTTACTCATTTGGAGGGATTTGGATCAATTATTGTCTGGTTCCACTTGCTGGAATCTTACTTCCTAGTTTGTATACGACACTTCTCCTCCAAAGTTTTTTACCAAGTTCATTCTCCCTTATTTTATCGCATTGGATTTGGATTCCGGCAAGTTACCTACTTTCCCTTTTTTTAAAAATCTTCCAATCCTTATCAAATTTCGAACGAGCTTACAAAGAATGGAAAGCGGAGACAAACCTTCTATTGGTTGTTTCAATCCTTCTTATTTTGATCCTTGGGGGTCTACATCGATACAACCTTAACCAAAACAGAATCACCAATCGATTGATCCTTTGTGTATTGTTTCTATTTTTTCCATTTAGTTTTTGGTACGAGGAAGTTAACTCTCTACCAATTCTTACCCAATCGGGCAAAGGTTATTTTACAATCACTCTCGAGAACAAAATGTATCTTTATGGAAATTGTTCTCCTCACAAACGGATCGGGCTCCCAAAAACAATCCATCCAATCAAACAAATCTTATTTGAATCCGAAACCTGTTTGCAAACGGTTTTACGACTGCAAAAAAAAGAAAAAATTAAGGATGTGATTTTTTTTGAATCACATGTTTCCCCTTTCATTCGGCAATTTAAAAAACAAGGAATCCAAATCCAATCTTCACTCCGATTGGGTAACGATCTCACAAAGGATGTAACATTATTTCGATTTGATGGCAATCCGAAGGAAGTGAACTCCTTATTACGTGCTTTAAAAGAATCAGAAAAATTCAAATCCTTACCAAAATGGAAGGGAATCCTTGTTCTCGATTTCCCTCCTTGGAAAAAAAAGGAAGCAAAAGAATGGATCATCTACCAAAAACTACTTGGGATTTCTAACGCATGGAAAATCATCATCGTTGAGGATCAATTTGAAATCTCCTTATTCCACTATCTCACAAATCCAAACCTTCTTTGAACAAAAAGGAATCAGGGCCCAAAAAAAATTTGGTCAAAATTTCCTAATTGATAATAACATTGTGGAATACATTGTAAATACAGCAAAACCTTTGTTTGCTGAAGATGATGTTTCTTTGGCAGAAATTGGAATTGGCCTTGGAACTTTAACCTATCCAATTTTGAGTTTAGGAAAACATACTGATTTATTTGAAATTGATTTTGCTTACATAGAATTGGCAAAGGATGAAATTTTACCTAAGTTTCCGAAAGCAAATTTATTTGCAGGTGATGCCTTAGAAAATTTACACCATATTTTTCCGAAAAAAGTTTTTGTATTTGGAAACCTACCTTACCACCTCACAACAGAAATCATCAACACACTGATCATCCATTGCCGAAACTTCCAAGGTGGAATTTTTATGGTACAAAAGGAGTTTGCAGAACGACTTGTGAAAGAAACCTCTTCTCTCTCCGTATTTTTATCTGCCTTCTGCGAAGTGAAATACCTAAAGACAGTCCATAAAAATTGTTTTTTTCCCATTCCCAAAATCCATTCCGCTCTCATTTTACTCTCTCCCAAAAAAGAAAAGGGAAAACAGCACTGGTCTCCTCAATCAGAAGTGGAAGTGGAAATTTGGTCTCGCATGTTACGAACTGTGTTTTGGGGCAAACGAAAACAAATCCAAGTGAGTTTACGGGAATCTCCCTTTTCCGAGGATCCCATTTTCCGTGAGGCACTGGCAGAAGCATTGGTCCGTTCCGAAATCCCTCCGACCAAACGACCTGAAGAATTGAACCGTGAACAATTTCTGAATCTTGGTCAACATTTACTTGACATTTTGTCAAAATGATGTCAAATATAGTCCGCTATGTTTGAGAATTTCACACCCCCTCCCATTGTAACGTATGCCATCCCCGTTTTTTTCCTTTTGATTGGCATTGAAGTGTACATCGGTTACCGCAGGAACAAAGACCTGTACCGGTTGAATGATTCGATTGCCGATTTGAGTACGGGAATCATTTCACAAATTTGGGGCCTTTTCCAAAAGGGTGTGGGTTTATATGCCTATTTTTATATCTATGAACACTTTCGATTTTTTGAATTTGCCATGACAAACCCTTGGGCATGGGTGCTTTGTATTGTCGGTCAAGATTTCTGTTATTATTGGTCACACCGCTTAGCACATGAAGTGAATTTCCTTTGGGCAGGGCATGTCATCCACCACCATAGTGAAGAATACAACCTTGTGGTTGCCCTCAGACAAACTGGTCTTGGTGGCCTTGTGACTTGGGTATTTTATGTACCACTTGCTCTGATTGGGTTTCATCCATGGATGTATCTTGCCAGTGGACAAATCAATCTTATCTACCAATTTTGGGTACACACAAAAGCAGTTGGTAAAATTGGAAAGATTGGTGAGTACATCCTTTCGACACCTTCTCACCACCGAGTTCACCACGCGATTAACCCGATCTACATCGACAAAAACCATGGTGGGATTTTTATCCTCTTTGACCGAATGTTTGGGACTTTCCAAGAAGAAACAGAACCTTGTGTGTATGGAACCGTAAAACCACTTCGCAGTTTTAACCCTGTGTATGCAAACTTCCACTACTACTGGGAACTTCTAAAACAAGCCTTTGCCGCCGAATACTTTATGGATAAAATCCGTGTCTTTTTAAAACCACCAGGTTGGTACCCAAGGCAAGGAAACCAACCAGCTGGATTTTTACCTATCCCTGAAGTAAGTCCAAATTCGTTTCAAAAGTATGACCCAAAACCGGCTACGGAAGTAAAAACCTATACAACCACTTGGTTTGTTTTGGTCTTACTACTCTCGTTTGCGTTTTTACTCTTTGTTCCGAAGTTCAGTTTTGTCTCTCAAGTCCTTGTTACCATTTGGGTGACACTTTCCCTTGTTTCCATCAATGCACTGATTGAAAACAAAACTTGGGCGGGAGCCCTTGAGATTACAAGATTACTCTTTGGATTTTTAGTGCTTGGTTACTTCGATGTCAATTGGGCTTATTATGCCATTGGCATTGTTTGTTTGGTGATTGCTGGGATTTATCTCTACCGCACAGGCCAACAGAAAACACAAGCTACCTCCTAATCAGAACCAAAAGAAAGGATCGAAAACCAATCGGTCCTTTCCCTTCTCATTTTCCCTGTTTCTAAAACCATTCCATTCTAATTAACAACGTTAATTTTTCATTTCCTTCCAAGAAAAGGAAATGACAGAGACCGGACCCACTTTCTTATGTCACATAAAAGCCATGATTGACGCAAGTTTCAGACCTCTTCGCCTTGACCAGGTGGGTGGCCATGAGAATTTGGCATTGCACCATAGTTTTTGAGGCGAAATGAGATGAAGCGAAATCGCAGTTACTATATCATACTGGTCCTAATCCTCTTTGTCGTGACCTACTCGGCCTATGCGGCATACCAAAAGCAAAAAAATGGTCCTGTTTTTTTGGACAATCATGTGTTCCAACGGTATAACGACCAATGGGGCCTATGGGTAGATCTGAATGCAGAGAAAAAATCCTTATTGGAAAAGGCATCTGAGTTTGGTGTGCTTGCCCAAGAGGTAATGGAAATCAACCACCTGACGGAAACCGAACTCAAACGTTTGAAACGTTCCTTATTTTTCCCTTATTCCGCTGAATACATGCGGAACCTCCAAGAAAAAGAACTCTTTCGTGAAACCATCGATTCTCCGATTGACCAATTCATTTGGCCAGTGTTACCCAATAACAAATCTCGAATTTCTTCGCGGATTGGAAGGCGTTGGAACACTTGGCATACAGGCCTTGACATCGCCATTCCGAAAAACTCAATCGTACTTGCGGCAGCTGATGGAGTGGTAGAAGAAGCTGGGAGAGGTGGAGACTACGGTCTTGCTGTAAAAATTTACCACCATGACATGAACCATTTCCATACTGTGTATGGGCATAATCAGGAGTTACTCGTCAAACCTGGTGACATTGTGAAAAAAGGGCAAATCATAGCTTTTTCAGGAAACACTGGAAAGTCAACAGGACCTCATGTCCATTTCGAAGTTCGATTTCATAATGTGTATTTGAATCCTGAAAACTTTCTCACTCCATTTGAAGAAGGTGTTGCCACAAACCTTGTCGGATTTGCAGACTAAGTATTTGTGACAAACCTTACAAAGCATAGTTGGACAGATGAAATTTATGACCGTCTGACAACACTGATTCCTAAAAAAACAGGCATTGTCTGTTTTGATTTTGATAATACCCTCATCCGTAATGATTTTGGCGAAAAAATCATGGACCAAATCATCAGAGAAGATCTTATATTTTTACCAACTGACCTCTCCCCATTTTTTCGTGATAAAAAACTTTGGAAAGACCACACCAAACTGAGTTTAGCTGAAAAAGAACATTTGATATGGGAAGAATATTCTTTCCAATTAAAAGAATTTGGAATTGAAAGAGGATACCGTTGGACTTGTTTTTTATTCCAAGGACTATCAAAAGAAGATTATTACGAAATCTCGAGACGTGCCTGGAAACGAGTGAACTTACCGGAAGATGAGTCTGGAGTGTTTCCCCAAGTGGAAATGAAAGATTTAATCCAATTCTTACACCACCACAATTGGAAAGTGTTCATTGTAACAGCTTCTCCTGAACCTGGCATTGCTGCCATCGCCCACCACTTTCCCGTGTTAGAAAGTAATGTAATTGGTATGAGACAAACCTTAGATGGAAATGGAAGGTATACTCACGAACTCATTGAACCATATACCTATGGTGAAGGGAAAGTTAAAGCAATAGAAGAAAGAATTGGCCAGTATCCTGATTTGGTATTTGGTGATTCGTTTAATGACTATCCCATGTTAACCAAAGCTAAAGAATTCGGAGTGGCCATTGATAAAGGTGATCCTGAATTTGTTAAAGCCTGCAGTGCAAAAGGAATTCTCATCCAACCTTATTTTACCTACCAAACTTTAATCAAATGAATCGATTGTATTTAGTATCCAATTCCATTGGAAACGACTTAGACCTTCCACCGCGCACCAAACAATTGCTAGAAGAAGCAGATTGGATCTTAGGGGAAGAACAAAGGACCACATCTACCCTACTGAAAAAACTTGGGATTTCTAAACCATTTGACCTCCTCAATGAACATACATCCAGAAGTGAGATGGATGAGATAGGAATGAAACTCGCCATGACAAAACGCACTTGTCTCATTTCCGATTCTGGAAGTCCAGGCCTCGAAGACCCAGGTAAGTGGCTTGTCCCACTTGCTTGGGAAATGGGAGTGGAAGTGAGATCGGCACCGGGCCCCACGGCTCTTGTCTCCGCTCTCACCAGTTCTGGTTTTGCGACTTCGCCTTTTTTATTCCTTGGATTTTTACCGAGAGAAGAAAAGGAAAGGGAAAAAACCTTAAAACAATACTTAGGCCTTGGGATCACACTCGCCTTTTACGAAACCCCTTACCGCGCCAAACATTGCCTGGAAACTCTAGCCAAAATCCTTCCGAATGATCGTATGATCTTTTTGGCTCTGGGAATTTCGTTCGCACATGAAACTTCTTTTCGCGGGACAGCCAAGGAAGTCCAAAAAAAATTCCCACAAGGGATGAAACTCCCACCTGTGTTTGTCATCGAAGAGAAAAAAGAAAGGCACAAACGATAGTTTCTTGACAGTACCTCTGTTATATTGGACGCTTGGACAATGGTCAGTAAAGTAGAACAAACAAGTGACGGATTAGATCCTTTAATTTCAGAATCGGGCGACTATATAACAGACGTTGTCAAAGAAAACCTGAAACTCATCCGCCATACCAAAGGATTTTCTTTGGACAAACTCGCTAACCGTTGTGGTGTCAGCCGAGCAATGTTGTCTCAAATTGAACAAGGGAAATCAGTGCCGACCATCTCTGTTTTATGGAAAATTGCAAACGGGCTCAATGTTCCTTTTTCGGAACTCCTGAAAGAAAAAAACCAAGACGGAATCCATATCTTAAAAGCAGAAAACTCCAAGGTTTTATATTCCAACTCAAAGGTGTTTGCAAGCCGTGCCCTGTTTCCATTCCTAGGAAACCGCAAAACAGAATTTTATGAACTCATTTTAAAACCTGGTGGCCATGAAGTTGCGGAACCACACAAAACAGGGACGACGGAAAACCTCGTTGTTGTCTCTGGGAAACTTCGATTGCGTGTAGGAGAAAAGGTAGTGGAACTTGAGCCAAAAGACTCTGTGTTTTTTAAAGCAGATGTTTCTCATGAATATTCTAATCCTACAGACCAAGAAACTCTTATGTACTTGGTGATGGATTACACGGATGAGATAGGTTAAGTTTGGAATACCGAGAATTAAAAGTCAATTTACCGAAAGAATTATCAGATCCATTTTATGAACTACTAGATTCTTTACAATGTGCTGGGTATTATGAAATTCTTTTTGACGGTGAAGCACCAAAAGAAAAAGACCAAGGCCTCATCCGAGACAATACAAATATTCGTATTTATTTACAAACTGATGAAGTAGAAAAGGAATTAAAAATTCTAATCTTTCTAAAACTTCATGCACCTAACAATTCTAATTCGGAATCGCGTATCATAGAAACCAGGGATTACGAAGAAGCATACAAAGAATATTACAAACCCTTCCCTATTGGAAATAAACTTTGGGTGATTCCAACATGGGAAAAAAATGAACCGAATACAATCGCATTATGGAAACCTACGGGAGGCATTCCTCTTTTTATTAACCCTGGTGTGGCATTCGGAACAGGTCACCATGAAACCACCAAACTCATTTTAGAACATTTGGATTCATTATTTGCAGAAGGTAAGTTTTTATTCCAATCAGCTTGTGATGTGGGAACAGGTTCTGGAATTTTATCCATAGGTCTTGCTAAGTTTGGAGTGAGTAAAATTTTTGCTTTGGACATAGATCCAAATGCTGTCAAAGCAGCATGGTCTAACTGGACTGAAAACGAATACCCAAAAGGATTTCAGTTTAGTGTAGAAGAATCAGGGATCGACAATCCAAAACTTTCCAAAGAAAAATATGATTTGGCAATTGCCAATATAACGTTTGCAGTTCTTTCACAAAACATCCGTCACTTGGCAAAAATCAATGCACCTAGAATTATTTTTTCAGGAATCATCACAGAGAAAAAAGATGAATTTTTAAGTTTATTACAAAGTCATTTGCCAGGAAAACTCCTTTATTCCAAAGAATGGAATGAATGGTGGGTTCTCGACTGGCAAAAAAATTAATCACGATTTATAAATTTGATCAAACTGACCTGATTCCCTTTGTCGTTGTATTCAATTCGGTCAAAAACCGATTTTGTCATAAGGATCCCTCTTCCATGTTGGACATGTGCCTCGTTCATTTCATCTAACGATTTTTCCATATGTTTTTTATGATCAAATCCTCTACCTTCATCGGTGATTCGATAGGCGACATATTCACTGCTAAAAGAATATTCTATTTTTACTTTTTTGTGACGATACCTTGGGTCCTCTTGTCGTTTTTGTAAAAACTCTAAGTAATTTCCTTCCAACAGTGCTTTTGATTTTTCATCAAAACTGATATTCAAATTTCCATGTTCTACCGCGTTGATGATAATCTCTCGTATAGAAGACCGAACTTCCGTTTGTTCTATGTTGGTTAAGTACTTTGCTAATTGGGAAGTTATCTTTTGAGAAACAAGTTCTGCATTCCGAAGATAATTATTCATCGAAAGTTCAATTTTTTCAGAATCAATGAGTTGGATAATGGTATCTTCATTTTCGGGAGATAAGGTCATTAACACTTCTCTAGTTTCTTCAAAATCAATGTATTGGATACGACATACCATTTCCTTTGGTTCTTTTACATACTTTTGTGACAACTCTGTTCTAAAATTAATTGCAGATCCGGTCATCTTTAAGTCTGTGAGTTTGTCATTCACATACATCACGTTATAATCTGATTTTTGGTCTCTTCCTGTATAAAGGATTTCTGTAATTTTTTTGTTTCTCAAATCATCTAATCGATAACCAAGGTGTTTTGATAATGATCGATTCGCATTGATGATTTCAAAATCTTCGTTCATCATCAAAATCACTTCATCGGAACCTTGGAAAATTTCTCTAAAACGTTTTTCAGACTCTTCAATTTTTATTTTAGCATGAGATAAATCTCTTAGATTTTCCCGCAAACTTCTGGTTAAAAAATTGATTCTGTCTGCCAACCCTAATGATAATAAAATTGTTTGTAAGGCTGTTCCAATTTGAATGGTCCATCTTGTGATATGATTGTCTGATAAAAATCCCAAACTTTTTAAAGAATATAACAAAACACCTAACAAAAAAAACAACCAAGAGATTAGATAATACCGCGCAGTTCGAACATTTGCCAAAAATGTATACGTTCCACTATACACAAGTAAAAGTGCTGTGGGAACAGTTAACAATATAGAGGTGACCATCGCAACTCGGTAGTGTAAAAAAAACGTAATGAAAGAAAACAAAACAAGGATTCCTACCCAAACCCACATCAATTTGGAAACCTTTGGGAGGTGTTTTTTCAAACTTAAATAATTATGAGTAAAAATGATTCCCGTGATGCAGGACAAACAGATAAAAAATGGCAAAGAATAATTTGCCCAAAAGACCCAATTAGGCCAAATGTATTGAAATGCAAATCCATTGTTCACTAGGTGAAAGAAAAATATAGAGCTGATGAAAAAAAGATACAGTAGATAACTTTTTTCATACGTAAAAATATAAATGAAAAAGTTGTAAGCAATCATCACAAACAAAATTCCGTAAAAAATTCCGAAGATCATCTGTTCCTTGTTTATCTTTTCATTAAATTCTCGTTCTGTCCAAAGTTCCAATGCCAATGGAATGGTTGATTCGGATTTAATTTTGAGATAATAGACAGAGTTTGTTTTAGGAAGTGTTTCGAAGGGAAAAACTGGATTTCGGTATTCCACGTTTCGTTCGGAAAAAGGAGAAGTGTCACCAAGTTTTCGTAACGAATTTTTGGGAACTGGATCACCCAAAATTTGGATTTCGTCTATCAGTGGAAAATCAAATAACAAATTCCATCGCACCACTTGAGAATTTGGATTGGTAACATCCAATTTGACCCAAAACACCGACTGAGAAAAACCTAAATTAGGCGAAGTGAGTTGTTTGAATTCTCCATCTTTTTCACCAGATACAATTGTCGCCTCTGAAATGGATTGGGTAGGATCTTCCAAAACCAAAACTTGGTTCCAGATTACGACTCCACTCATTTCAGTAGCCAAATCAATTTTAGGTGCCGCCATTAAGAAATTGGCAGGATGGATTAGAAGGTACGCAGAAAAGAAGGAGAGGATTGGAATATTAAAAATTGTCTTTGTATTTCGCATAAAAAAGCCAAGGCCAATAGAATCTATTTTTGTAATTTTTCTAGCCTTTTTTGTTTTGAGTGGTAAAATAGGGGAAAGTTCTATGAATCGAAAAACATTCCTCAAAAATTTGACTGCCACAGCAGTGGGCTTAAGCCTTCTCTCCCCTAAAAAATTCTACGGACAATCCACAGGTGTGGTAAGCGCAGAAACTAAAACACGAAATTCTGGTGCAAAAAAAGCCATCGTACTAGGTGGGGGTTTGTCTGGACTTTATTCTGCCTATTTACTAAAACAAACGGGATATGATGTGACAGTCATCGAAAGAGGAGACCAATTTGGAGGAAGAATTGCCACTTATTCCAATCCTAGTTTGGGAATTGTACAAGACTTAGGTGGTGAATGGATCAGTGAAAACCAAACAGACATTAAGAGCCTTGTCAAACAATTGGGTCTTGAATTAGTGAATTCCAATGTCACAGAACGTTTTTCACTCTCTAAAAACAATTCCGACCTACATAAAATTTCTAGTTCATCCATCGATACATTAGATAAGGTCATTGACTTACACAAATCTTTAGGGACAGGCCAAAAACAAGGATTGGATAAAATCAATTTTTCATCCTATGCAAGGTACCAAGGATTAACAGAAGAAGAAATAAGGTCAATGAATGATCTATATCGTATCATTTTGGGTGCTGACTTAAACCAAATCTCCAGTGAATCGGTATTAGATGACCTCTCAGCACTGCAATCTGCACTCAAACCAAAGTATTTGGTTAGTGGTGGAGCAGAACAAATCATCCAAGCCCTTGTAACTCAATTAAAAGGACAAGAATTGTTACTTGGGGAATCAGCAACAAAGGTTTCCCAACAGAAAAACCAAGTGTCTGTTGAGTTATCCTCTGGACGTATCATCAAAGGAAATTTGATTGTTTGTACATTGCCTTCTGCAGCTGTGTTAGACATCAAATGGACACCAACTTTACCAAAGGACCTAATATATTCTGCACTCCGTATGCAAACTGGTAAAATTTCAAAAAATATCTGTTTTGTAAAAAGTAACAGTGGTTATTCGATTTTTTTCCAATCCACAAATACGGCCGCTGAAACTTTATATGTTTCTGACCAAGCGATTGGCCAAAATATAACGGCTCTTACTTCAATTTCAACAGGAGATAAGGCTTCCTTATTTGAAAAAGGAAGTGATCGTCAGAAAAAAAATCTGATGTCGTCTGCTCTGGAAGAATTAGGTAATTTCGAATTAGTACAAGAAAACCCTTTCCATTTTCATAGTTTTCAAAAAACAACAGGTAGGTCTGGGTTTGTTTCCCTGTTTCCACCAGGTAGTTATGGAATCAAAGATGTTTGGAACGAACCGTTTGAAAGGGTATTTTTTGCAGGAGAACATCTTGCATTACACACAGGGAGTATGGATAGTGCAGTTGCCTCTGCCATACAAGCCATTAGTAAAACTTAATTTATTTTTAATCCAAAGATAAAACGTAACGATCGCGATCTTTTGATTAAAATTTCATACAGTAAAAAACTAAGTACCAAAACAAAAAGATTATGAAAGAGAAACTTACCCCAAATCGGGTAAGGACTCTCTTTCATAAAATAGGCATAGATCAAAGAAATAGGATGGTGTAATAAGTAAATTGGCAAACTTGCCTCTATGATATATGTTCCCATTTTACCTTCTTCATTTCCGAACCGAACGAAGGTGAATACAAAAAACACAGTCCATAAAAAAGGAGAAAGGACCCATAGAAAAATATGGAGAATTCGATACATTGGATTTGCATAGGAAAAATAAATCCATAGAGGATCGGAGATTTCTAACTCCATGAGTAACAAAGAAACTAAAATTGCCCAAACCAAAATCGCATAAGGCTTAATTTTTGGCATAGAAACTTCAAAAAGAATTTCCTTCCAAAAAAAACAAAACACACCCACAATAAAAAATGCAAATTGGTAAACAAAGGTTAATTTAAAAATACCATAAATCGATTCCCCTTTTCCAAATTGTGTATGTGCAAAAAGTACAAGAAAAAAAGAAAAACAAATTAGATAAAACAGCTTTCCAGGCAATGTGTGGAAAGCTTTCCAATTTGCAAAACGATTCAAAGGTTTTTGTATCAGAACATAAATCATGCTAAACAAAAACAAATCGACCAAAAACCAAATATGAGAATGTTGAAACTTATCTTTTGTAAAGAACGAAGTCAAAAACTCCATCATGCTTAAATTAGGTGAATTTAATTTTTCCATCAAAAAGTATTGTATGGGAGCAAGAAATACCAATCCAAAAATGGTAGGGATAAACACTCTCTTAAACCTTCCATCTAGATAAAATGATGTTCCTTTTTTTTCAATGACCATCGCTGAAAAAAAACCTGAAATCATATAAAACATTGGCATTCGAAAACTATGGATCCAATAACAGAAGTAGGATAAAATCTCACTTCGTTCTTCTGTTTGGATGGCATATTTGATATCTGAAGCGTAAACAATCGCAGAATGGAAAACAATCCCAAGCAATAAGGCAAAAGAACGTAAATTATCTAGGTATATGAGTCGTCCCATTCCTCCATCTTTTTCTTGACGAAGGGAAAATAACAGATTTTTTTAAGGTATGACCGATCCTCCGCTAGAACCGTTTTTCTCTGATGTCAGCGATGAAGAAATCAGTAGAGAAAGGAAAAAAGCCAAAGACTTAAAAAATACAGCTTGGTGGAAAAACAAACGTGCCTCAGGAATTTGCCATTATTGTGGGAAAAAATTCAAAGTAGAAGAGTTAACAATGGACCATCTAATTCCACTTATACGAGGCGGGAAGTCAGTCAAAGCAAATTTAGTTCCTGCTTGCAAAGAATGTAATTTCAAAAAAAAACATAGTCTACCATTTGAGAAGGAATTCTTTAGCTAATGGAAAATAAGGAATTTGGATTCCAAGCAGATGATTTTTTACCCAATCGAACATCGGAAGAAATTGATTTGGTGGATGAAAAAGGAAATAGTTACCAGTGGGAAGTTTTTTATTCTTTTTCCTTAATGGGAAATGATTATCTTGTTTTTATACCCACAACAGAACAAGAATACCAATTTGTAAATGTAGAAATGGATGATCCAGATTCGGAAGTGCCTGGTTACATTGTGATGCGACTTGGACAAGACGAAGCAGGAGAAGAAATCTTAGAAGAAATTTTGGACGAAGATGAACTGGAAGAAGTCCGTGAATTCGTAGAAGATGAAATTGGTTTAGTTGGCCAATTCCTCAACCAGGAGGAATGACCAAAGTTTCACCTTTACTCACCACTTCTCCTTTCTGATTGGACCAAACAATTTTCATTTTAACTGCTTTTATCCTTTCGACTTTTTCAACAACTTCCACCAAACAGGTGATTGTATCTCCAAAATAAACTGGTTTTCGAAACTTGGTTGTTGTTTCTAAGGCGACTGTTCCAATACCAGGCAACTTCATTCCCAATACAGGAGCAAGTAAGGAAGCAGCAAGTCCCCCATGTGCGATTCTTGTTCCAAAACTAGTTGTTTTGGCATATTCCTCATCCACATGTAAGGGATTAAAATCTCCACTAATCCCAGCAAAAAGATAAACATCTGTTTCTGAAATTGTTTTTGTGAAAGATGCTTTTTCTCCAATTTGGATTTCTGAATAACGTTTTCCTTGATTGTACATAAAACCTACAACTATGTATATTATTTTAAATTTGTTCTTTTAGGAGAAAATGAAAAATGATAAAAGACACCTTGTCCAGGACTTGAGGAACATTCAATTTCTCGGCCGTTCAATTGGCTACTCAATGAAAAGATAACTGACAATCCAATGGTTTCTGCTTTCCTAAAATCAAAACCGACGGGGAATCCACTTCCATTATCACGATATTTTAATTCAAATTGACCATTCTCTTTTACAATAAATTCGATTTTGATTTGTGCATCTTCTTTTGGAATTTTAAATGCATGTCTAAAACTATTGGTTAACATCTCTGTTATCATAAGTCCCATTGGAATCGCATCTATGATATTAAACTCCATTTTTTGAATATCAAGTTCGATGAGAATATCTGCACGCATATACATTAGTTTTATATTCTCAACAAGACTTGTGATATAATCTACGGAACTTAAACCTGATAAGTTTTTACCGCTATATAATTTTTCATGAACAAGAGCTATAGCTTTAATTCTAACAATACTTTGTTCCAAAATATCTGCAGTTTCAGGGGGAGAAGAATATACTTGTAATTGTAAAAAGGAAATAATAACAGCTAGATTATTTTTAACACGATGGTGGACTTCTGTTAATAAAGTTTCATTTTCTTTTAAAGATTGTTCCAGTTTGGTCTGATTCTCCATATAACTGGTCATATCCGAAATAACTGCTACAGCTTTGTTGGGACTTCCGTCGATTGATGGGATAAACAATCGGTGTTCCAATGCCCATTTGATGTTTCCATCCCTCATCTGAATCCGATACAATAAACCTGTATGATTTTCTCTTAATTGATTCATCCATATATGAGTCATTCGTGCTCGGTCAGCTTCATAAACACGATCAATCAATACTTGTGGATTCGATAAAATATCTCCAGTTTTGGCATCAAATAACCCACAAACTTGTTCACTCAAAAAATCAATTTTCCAAGTATCTAAATTAAATACGATCACTGCATCTTCAATTCGTTCCAATATAACTTGGAATAATTGATCCGATTCAAACTTCTCGGACAAAACTTTTTTTTGATATTTTAACTCGCGAACTAACAGAAAATAGATGATGAAGGCGGAGATTGTGACAAATCCCCACCCTTTTAAGCTTTGAATTTCCCTAATATCTTCTGTTGAAAGAGAAAATAAGGAAATTGCATAATCAGAGTAATAAATCCACAGATACCCGAAAAACAAATAAAAAATAGCAATTCGGGCAGCTGCTTTCACAATTTAGGCTAACTCCTGGAGAGAAGAGAACCTTGTATGAACCGTTTCCTCAATTGAATTTGCTAACTCTCTATAGAGATTCCAAATTTCATTAAGTTCTTTTGGTACGAATTGATTGAGTCGGCTCATGGACATTAAATACTTACCCACAAGATAATACGAAAGTAACTTCCGATCTATCATTTTTTCTTCTTTTGGATAAGAATCTATCGTTTTATGAGTGTCAATTTCAGATAAACATAGGATCACAAAAACCGATAACACATCTGCAAAAGCAAATTCAATGGATTGTTGTTTTTTACGGTTTGGTTCTCCATCCATTTTTAGAATGATATCAAAAAGTAAATTTTGAATGGAATCCGATACACTCTGTGGATTTCCAATGGCACTAAATTCTTTTTGGAATTTTTCCTTTCCTGGGTATAAGGAAGAAATGATCGATCTTTGGATCTCACTTGTTCCACCACCAATCGTTCCCAATTTCACATCACGGTAAAACCTTTCAACGGCATACTCTTTCATGTAACCATACCCACCAAACAACTGTACAGTGTCTTTTGCTACGTCTTCTGCGAGTTCTGATGAAATTAATTTACCTAAACTACTTTCAAGCGGAGAAGGGATTCCCCTATCTTTTCTCTCTGCCACCCAATATATCAATCTTCTGGCTGCTTGGATATAAACCCAGTTTCTTACTAGTATATCTCGCATTCCATAAAAACTGGATATCGATTTTCCAAATTGGACTCTTTCATTGGCATATCGCATTCCTTTACGGAAACAGAACTCCATTGCGCCGGATAATCCAGCTACAAAAACAGTCCTTTCCCATTCCAAGGTTTCCTTTCCAATTCTCATAAAACCAGTGTTTAATGGTCCAAGAAGGTTTTCTTTTGGAATAATCATATCTTCAAAAACCAATTCAGCAGTCATCGAAGTATGATGTCCTAATTTTTTTAACACCTTACTTACCTTAAAACCTGGTGTGTTACTTTCTACGATAAAGGCAGAGATACCCATGGGCCCTCTTCCTTTTTCTGAAGTTCTCGCCATGACGATAAAGACCTGACCGACAGGTCCATTTGTGATAAATGTTTTTGATCCATTTAACTTCCATCCACCTTCCACTTCTTCTGCTTTTGTCAAAAGAGAAGCTGCATCTGAGCCTGATGCTGGTTCTGTGAGCGCAAATCCTGCCATCCATTCACCAGTTGCTAATTTAGTGAGGTATTTGGCTTTTTGGGCATCAGTTCCTTGGAATACAATTGGCATCGTTCCGATGACTAAATGGGCAACCCAAGACAAACCGATTCCACCGTCTAATGAACCAGAAGCAAATGCATCAGTTGCGATTGAGCAGAGTAAACAACTTGCACCTTCACCACCATATTCTGCTGGTATTGTTAGACCAGTTAAACCAGCTTTCGAGAACTCTTTCCAGAGATCGTCAGACCAAATTTCTTTTTCGTCCCTTTCTTCAGAAGATGGGTATACCTTATCTTCTGAAAATTGAAAGACTGTATTGTAAAAACTTCTTTCCTCATCACCCAGATAAGGATTTAGTTTAGGATTAATCATTGGTAAATTCCTTCGATTTGTTTTGTAAATACTTCCGAAATTATATTTCGCTTCATTTTAAGAGTTCTTGTCATTTCCACATCTGGATCAAATGGTCTTGGCACCACATAGAAATTGTTAGCTGGAATCATTTCAAAAGACTTAAATCCATTATCCTTAGAGATAATTTTAGAAATCTCAGATCGAAATAGTTCGCGAACCTTAGGATTCGTGTTCCATTCATTAGCTTTGTCTTTTGATAAACCTGGAATTTTTGCTTCAACTGCCTCAAAATTTGGGACAATCAGTGCTGCTAAAGTTTTTTTATCATGGCCAACGACCATCACTTGATCAATATAAGACGATGTTAAAAGTTTGTCTTCGATTGGGATTGGTTCAACGTTTTCACCACCAATGAGAGCAATGGTATCCTTTGATCTACCAGCAAACACAAGTTCATTTCGATGTGAAATCATCATCAAATCACCAGTGTCAAAAAATCCATCTGCATCAAATACAACCTGATTGAGTTCTGGTCTCTTATAATAACCCTTTAATATTTGTTTGGATTTAATCCAAAGAGTTCCTTTATCTCCTGTTTTTGTTAGGATTTTTCCTGTTTCATCTTTTAAACGAATGGAATATCCATCAATTGGTATTCCTACAGTTCCTTTGGTTGGTTTTGTATTGGATCGAATGGAAACAACAGCTGACGTTTCTGTCATTCCATATCCTTCTAAAACTTTTAATCCAATGGATGATAAAAATCCATCCACAACACTTGGTAAAGCAGATCCAGCAGAAATACAAATCCTTATCCTTCCACCTAATGCTTTGTGGATGGTCGAAAAAATTTTAATACTGAGTAATTTTAAAGGGGAGAGTAAAATTAAAATTAATAACGCATAACTACGTTTGCATAAAGAAACAATTATGTTTGGTTTTTTGATTTCAAACTCAAAACCCATAAACATCGCATAGAAACGTGCCCATGTAGCACCAACTTTTAAAAAGAAATGAAATAATTTTTCTTTAAAACCACCTTCTTTAGCAACCTTAGCCATAATCCCATTATAAACAGATTCCCAAATCCTTGGAACGGATGGAAAAATTGTGGGACGAAAATCACGAAGGTCATCCTTTAAGCTTGTCATATTGGAAACCAAAAAATCTAAACCAAGGAATAAACCTGCATATTCAATGGCTCTTTCAAAGGCATGCCAAGGTGGCAATAAACTAACAGCATTGTCATTTGAATTCATATCCAAACGTGCAATCGTATTTTGGATGGCAGTGATCCATCCTTTTTGAGACAACATCACACCTTTAGGATTTCCTGTAGTCCCTGAAGTATAAATTAAAGTGGCCAAAGCATCAGGATCAATTTGTTTGATTCGGTTTTCTAAGTTTTGTTTTCCATTTGTGTTCCAAATTTCTTTCCCTTTTTCAGCCAAGGATAGAATTGAATTTGGTCCAGAGATGAGTTCGCCTTGTTCATTTTCCAAAACAAAGATTTGTTTTAAATGAGGAAGTTCACCTAACAGATCCTCTATGCGCTTTTTGTCTTTTGGTTTTTGAACCACCAAAAATTTTGCTTCCGAATGGTTTAAGATGTATAAAATTTCTTCCCGAACAATATCTGTCCCTCTTGGGACAACAACCGCTCCTGCCGTTAAAATCGAAAGATCGGTCCGAAGCCAATTAACAGATGCATCACAAAAAAATCCAATTCGGTCCCCTACCTCAACACCAAGATCGATGAATCCCGAAGTCAAGTGGTCGACAAACTCTTTCAATTCTCCAAAACTGATCCCAGGAAACTCAGTGGTCGACTTCCGTTTCCGGAACGAAATTTTCGTTGGGAAGGTATTTGCGACGGATTCTAATGCTTGGTACAGGATTTGGTAGTTTTGGTTCATGGGTTTTGCCTTTTTCAGTTCGTTCTTTTTACAGGAAATGTAGGATGGATAAAAAATCACTGTTCGTTTTTTGCAAGTTTTTTCTTATTTTTGACAAACTTTTCAGAAAGGTAGGGCATAACTATGTTCTTTTGGATCCATGACGGCCGAATTTCCCCTAATCCCCCGCAAATCCAACCCAATCGTGTCCCTATGGTCCACCCATCCGGCAAATCTTCTGCACCTGCCATCGGGGAGGGAGAACCAGGGACAACTCCCACTGGCTCTTTTCTCCACCGAACTCCAGAGGATGTTTACAAAGAATCCTCCCTTCCGACAGAAAAACCTGTCTTTTTCCTCCACGAGATCATGACAACTCCCGTTTGGACCAAAACCCAAGACGAAACGATCGAAACTTGCCTCGACTTTATGATGGAAAAAGGAATCAGGCACCTTCCCATTACCAACGTGTCGGGAAAACTAGTGGGATTTGTTTCAGACAGGGATTTGTTAGATAAAATGAAATCCTATGAAAAGGGAATGCCTGTTTCAGATGCCATGATCAAACGCGTATTAGTTGGAACTGCAGGTGCCGAAATCAGGCAGGTGACAAAGGTTTTACTTGAAGAAAGAATTGGTTGTTTGCCGATCGTAAATGACGATAATTTACCTATTGGTATCATCACAAGATCAGATTTACTTCGACTTCTTTTGAAATATCCCAATTTGAGTTTAACGATTTAGTGATTGTAAAAGGAAATTTATGATTTGGGACATTTTTGTCATATTGATTTATTTTATTATCGTGTTCTATTTTGGGTTTCACTTTGCAAAGAACACTCAGAAAGAAGAGGACTTTTATTTAGCGAAAAAAGAAATCCATTGGGTGTTTTTAATGTTATCTCTAGTGGCAACTGAAACTTCTAGTTTAACTTTTTTAAGTATTCCATCCTTATCTTACAAAACAGATTTTCGTTTTTTAGAAATCGCTATTGGTTATATTTTTGGAAGGACCATAGTCGCTTTGTATCTTTTACCCTCTTATTTTTCGGGGAATACCATTTCAGTATATGAATATGTAGGAAATCGATTCGGAAAACCCCCTCAAAAAACAATCTCTTTTGTATTTACGATTTCACGTTTACTCGGTGATGGAATCCGTTTGTATGTAAGTTCCTTACCGATTGCCTTTCTTTTGGAACGAATGGGATTTTCTATATCACCAGAGATACTTGGAATTTTAGCTCTCACAATTCTGAGCATAGCCACCATCATTTACTCTGTGTTTGGTGGATTTAGAGCTATTGTTTTTACAGATGTCTTACAATGGATCATTTATATTTTTGGCGGGATATTTGCACTCGTATTGATTTTTTCGCAATTTGGAAGTATAGAGTTTTCAAACGCAATTGAACATTTACAATCTCTCGGAAAATGGAAAGTGTTTGTCTTCGACTATAACCAAACAGGAGATAATAGTTATTTCATTCTGTTTGCCATCATTGGAGGAGCTTTTATCTCGATTGGTTCTCATGGAACTGATTTGATGTTAGTCCAAAGAGTGATTGCGACAAAAAATTTACTCTCTGGTCAAAAGATTTTGATCGGAAGTGGTATCGTTGTTTTCTTTCAATTTTTACTCTTTTTGTGTATAGGATCTCTTTTATTTGTTTTTTATGATGGAAAATCCATTCCGCCTGATAAGGTGTTTAGTCATTTTATCATTACGGAAGTGCCATCTCCGTTCCTTGGGATCCTTGTTGCTGCTATCCTTGCCAGTGCGATGTCCACTCTCAGTTCCACTATCAATTCCTTATCTCTCACTTGGGCTCGCGACTGGGAAATGGACAAATGGTTTAGTCCGAGAATTTTGTCTTTGTTCTTTGGGGTTCTTCTCTTTTTAGCTAGCCTCATTCCCTATGCCCTCGTCGACACGTGGGAAAAAGGAATTTTGGAAATGGGACTCACCATATTTTCTTACACACTTGGCCCATCCATCGCTGTTTTCTTTTTAGCCAAAGGGAAAAAGGACCTTCCCATCACTGGTTCTCTTTTTTCTCTATTGTTTTTATTCAGTATCCTCACTACGGTAGGTATGGGTTTGGTTTGGAAACTTTCCTTTACCCTTCTTGTCCCCATCGGTTTTGGCTCTTTACTTGGTTTTGTTTCGATAGGAAAAATGCTAAAAAAAGTTGACAGATAATCCGAGATTTGTTCGTCTAAAAGTTAACAATGAAATTTTTCGCACACATTCAGCTTCTCCTCCTCCTCGAAATCTTATAATTCGAGGGAGAGAGTGCTATGTGACAAAGCCCACTCCCAACCGGGAAGTGGGCTTTTTTATTTGTTCCCCCGGTCGGTAGTGAGATCGAGAAATACGGAGGAACCATGAAACCAAAAACCATTCACATCCAAGACGTTACTTTAAGGGACGGAAACCAAGCGTTAAAAAGACCTTGGACACTTAACGAAAAAATCGAAGTTTTCGACTTACTTGTAAGTATGAACGTAGATGGTATTGAAGTGGGATTTCCTTCTTCCAATGAATCCGAATTTTTTACCTGCCAAGTGTTGTCCAAACGAGCACCAAAGGGCAAACCAATTGCTGCCTTGTCGAGAGCCAATGAAAAAGAAATTGCTGTTACATGGGAAGCCATCCAACAGGCAGACTCACCTCGTATGCATATTGTCTATCCTGTAAGTGACTTTTCCATTAAACATGTGTTAAAGATTTCTGAGAAAGAAGTCCTTCAAAAAATCAAATCTTCTGTTTCTTTTGCACGTTCCATTGTTGGACCCAACCACCAAATCCAATTTTCAGGGGAACATTTTGGAGATGCCATCCAAAACTTCGAATTCACAAAACTTGCATTTATGACTGCTATTGAAGCAGGTGCCAATATCATCAACTTGCCAAATACAGTGGAACGTTATCGCCCGATGGTTTTTGTCAATATGGTAAAAGAAATTAAGGAAACCATTGGAGACAAAGCAATGATTTCCATTCATACACATAATGATTTGGGTATGGCAACAGCTACATCGGTAGAGTCTGTGTATGTTGGTGCAGAACAAATAGAGGTGGCTTTGAATGGACTTGGTGAAAGAGCGGGTAACACTAATTTGTATGAAACAGTGATTGCCTTACACCAAAATGGTGAATCTTTGGACATTCATTTTGATAGGATTTATCCAACTGCAAAACGAATTTCAGAATTAACAGGAATTCCGATTGGAGAAAAAACTCCCATCATCGGGGAAGACATCTTCTCACATCGATCAGGAATCCATCAAGACGGAGTCACAAAAACTATGAACCAAACCAAAGGTGCTTATAGAACCTTTTCACCAGAATTTGTAGGTAGATTTGACAAAGAAACGATCTCGTTCACTAACCAATCTGGCCACAAAGCCATTGAATTTTTGTTACGCCAAAAAGGGATCGAAGTTTCAAAAGAAGAAATTCACCATTTGTTCTCAGTTGCAAAATCAATTTCTTCCAAAGAGAACAATCGAGAAATCACCGAAACAGAGTTAGTGGAACTTAGCCGATCGATTCTCACCTATCAGTGAACAGAGAAGGGTTTTGTCCAGAGAAACTTGAGTCAAATCATCAGGAATCGTTGACAAATCTTTGTCAATCTGCCATAATTTCGAATGGTTTTTCTGGAGGTATCATGGCAGAAACTCTTATCAAACAAGCACGTATTTTTGATGGAAGCACAAACCCATCGTTTATTGGAGATGTGCGGATCAAAGACGGAATTGTGGAGACGATTTCTAAAACTGAATTGAGTGCAAAACCAGGAGAAACAGTCATTGATGCAAAAGGCCAATGGCTCACTCCAGGTTTTATCGATTTTCATACTCATTATGATGCTGAAATTGAAATGGCTCCAGATCTTTCTGAATCTGTAAGACATGGAATTACAACGATTTCTCTTGGAAGTTGTTCATTGAGTTTGGCAGTGGGAGATCCAACAGACCTTGCTGATATGTTTAGCCGTGTAGAAGCAATCCCTAGAAAAAATGTATTATCGATATTAGAGAGTAAAAAAAATTGGAACTCTGCCATTGAATACAAAAAACATTTAAACGATCTTCCTTTAGGACCCAATGTAACATCCTTTGCAGGTCACTCAGCAATCCGTGCTCATGTCATGGGACTAGAAAGATCTTTAACAAAAGGAGAGAAACCAACCAAACAAGAGTTAGATAAAATGAACCAACACTTAGAAGAAGCATTGGATGCTGGTTTTATGGGTTTATCGATTAATACACTTGTTTGGGATAAAATGGATGGTTCCCGGTTTCGTTCAAGACCACTACCTTCAACGTTTGCTAGTTGGAGTGAATACGAATTTTTAAATAAAACTCTTAGGAAACGAGGAAAAATTTTCCAAGGGGTTCCAAACGTTTCCACCAAAATCAATGTTTTGATGTTTTTAAAAGAAGCATTTGGTATTTTTAGAAAACCACTAAAAACAACCATCATCTCCCTAATGGATGTAAAATTTGATCCAGGTTTGTATAAATTATTAGGAGTGATTGGAAGGATTACAAATAAACTTTTCCGATCTGACTTTCGATTCCAAGCTCTTCCTGAACCATTTGATCTGTATGCCGATGGGATGGATGTGGTTGTGTTTGAAGAGTTTGCAGCTGGTGCAAAAGCAAACCATATTGAAGATGAATTGGAACGTAAAACACTAATGAAGGATCCAAACTATCGATCTTGGTTTAAAAGACAATGGACAAATTGGTTTTTACCTCGAGTGTTCCATAGAAACTTTAGAGAAACAAAAATTGTTGATGCACCAGACAAATCCCTTATCGGTAAATCAATCGATGATGTAGCGAAAGAAAGAGGTGTCCATTCTGTGACAGCATTTTTAGATTTAGTCGCTGAACATGGAAACAAAGTTAGGTGGTATACTGTCATGGCTAACCATAGAAAGGAACCACTCCAAAAAATAGTTTCCTATCCAGACATTCTCATCGGATTTTCAGATGCTGGTGCTCACCTTCGTGGAATGGCACATTATAACTTTCCTCTTCGTATGTTAAAACTAGTAAGAGATGCTGAATTGGAAAACAAACCATTTATGAGTATAGAAAGAGCTGTTCATAGACTTACTGGTGAAATTGGTGATTGGTTTGGAATTGATGCAGGTTATATCAAAGAAGGAAAACGTGCTGACCTCGTCCTCATTGATCCAAACAAATTGGACGACTCTTTAGCGAAAGACGTTGAGGCTCCGATGCCGTTTATGGAGGATTTTAAACGATGGGTTCGTCGTAACGATGAAACTATCAAAAAAGTATTCATCAATGGAAAACTGGCAGTGGATGGTGGTAAACCCGTCGCTGGACTAGGAAAAGAACGAGGGTATGGTCGCTTTTTAGAATCACAAATCGGCGTTTAAAAAAGGTTTGAAGTTGGATTCTGGATCGATTAGATTCAGTATCCAACCAAACCATGAAACCAAACTCGATTTCAATTTTTTATTCTTCCTTCCTTCTCACCTTACTACTCTTACACATCCAATGTTCTAGTGCGAGTCGCAGCGAACGAGAATATGCCTCGCGGATTACGGGAGATGAATACGAGGAATCCAAAGCCTCACCAGGTGTTTCTTCCTCTCCAAAACCTGAAAGCAAACCACAAGAAAACAAATCCCAAAAAAGGATGATGATCTATACTGTTGTTGTGAATTTACAATCAAAGGAAATTGAACCAAAAGTATTAGAAATCATCAAATTGGCAGAATCGTTTGGAGGATATGCACTCCAATACAGTTCCCAAGGTACCATCCAGTTAAAAATCCCGCAGGAAAATCTAAAAAACTTTCTCAGCAGTTTAAAAAAGGAATCACATAATTATTCTGAAGATGTTTCTGCCAAAGATGTTACAGAAGATTATTTGGATACAGAGATACGATTAGAAAATGCACAGAAGATGCGGACTCGGTTATTAGAAATTTTAAAGACTGCCAAAACTTTGGAAGAAACATTAAAAGTAGAAGCCGAACTGAATAAAGTATCTGAATCCATAGAACGTTGGGAAGGAAAACTTAAATATTTATCCCAAGCAGTCCAACTCTCCACTGTTACCGTTCATGTAAGGCAAAAATGGGAACCAGTTGTTCAAAAAGAATACCAACCCGGACCAATTGGATATCCTTTCTATTGGTTATACTTGGGACTTGGCAAAGTAAAAGATGGATTCATCTGGTTATTCATCCAAGAAATTCCAAAAGAAAAATAATTTTTAATGTATGAGAAAACTATTTTTCACTCTAACTTTCGTTAGTATTCTTTCATGTAAAATGCCTTTTGGTTCTTATCCTGAACTCACAGGACCCATGGTTGATCCAAGTGGATATTTGCCAATTGATACCAAATCAAAACTAGAAACCATTTTACTGGAAGAGGAAAAAATCACTTCCAATCAAGTTGTGGTTTATATTACAGAAAGTTTAAAAGAAAGTACGATTGAAAAAGAGGCAGTTGCTGTTTTTGAACAATGGAAACTCGGGCAAAAAGACAAAGACAATGGAATTTTGTTGTTACTTGCTCCAAACGAAAAGAAAGTAAGGATTGAAGTTGGTTATGGACTAGAATCAATTCTTACTGATTTAATTGCAAAACGTATTATTGATGAAATCATCATCCCCAATATGAAAGCTGAAAATCCTTCTATGGCGATGATCTCAGGTGTCACTGCCATTTTAGAACAACTCCGGACTCAATCACCAAAGTTAACGAATGAATCCTGTCCAACCCCATTTAGTGATACCAATTCAGAATTACACTCTGATACAATTCCGTACCTCATAAAGGAAACAAAACAATTTCGATCAATCGATTTTAAATTTTGTGTACTTCCATTGGGATCCCAATTGGCTCTAGAGGGAGCAGCCAATCACCTACTCTTACAACGACAAAAATCTTCGCCAAATGTAAGTTCCGTGATTTTTGTCACTTCACCTAAAAATGAGTACAAAGGCACAATTGTAACAAGCCCAGATTTTTACTGGTCCCTTAGCCAAAACAAAATCAGGAGTATCTTCCGTAATCGATACCATGAAAGCCGAACAGGAGATTTTACAAATTATACATTCCGCGCATTTTTAGAACTGTTAGATCATATCCGTCATAATAACAAAATCGAAATCGAAAAAGGCACTGGAATCTATGATCCTTACGATTCTTTAGAACGATTCTCTTTTGACAGGGCGGGTGAAACCATTCGAAAGTTAGAAACAGAATACAAGATTGGAATTCAAATTCTCTTTTTAGATACAAAAAGTGATTTAACGGAAGAAGGAAAAAAATACCACCAATTGGCTTTTGGAAAGTCACCCGGAATCACCTTACTCTTTTCCTTAAATCATAAAAAATTCATGGTTTATACCGATCAAAACTCGATGGTTGAGTCAACAAATAGATCCAATCGTTTCCTCATTGAAACTTCAGAACTGGAGCAAACGATCACAAATGCGATCACATCAGACTTAAAAAGTGCAGACATTGATTGGATCTGCATTCGAGGTGCGGAAGGAATTGACACTTACCTCAATTCACTTCGTTACCAAAAAGATTTTAATTATGAAAATTCATCTCAAACGACATCGTCGAACTCAAGTAAACAAATCATCATGAAGGAACCACATTTTGTGTTTCAATTGTTCTTCATGTTGATGTTTTTTTTCCTATGGATTGGGTTGGTTTCGGGTGAGGGAATTATCTTCTTTTATGGACTCTTTTATGTGATCGGTGTCATCATTCGAACAAAGATGTATCTTTTACCTAATTCGCCTAACATACACGTAATGTTTTCAATGTTGGTTTCAGCCATTTTAACTACGATCTTCATTTTTATCTTTCGGAAACTCGGTTGGTCAACCACTGTCAGTTCCCGCACTCGGGACTTTTTTACAAGTTCCGGTTCTAGCTCAAGTTCGGGATCAGGATCCAGTTACCGTTCCTCTAGTACCTCCTACTCTGGTGGAGGAGGAAGGTCAGGTGGTGGTGGTGCAAGTGGAAGTTGGTAATCAAACTCTAAACTTTGATCAACCTTTGTGCCGAATGGATCATTTGTGATTTCATCCTTTCAATGACCTTGCGATCTTTTGTGAGTGCGTACAAACGTAATCCACCTAAATAACTCATATAAAGTTCATAACTCAGGGATTTTACAAGATCGGGACGTAAACTCGGTTCGAACTTTAGGATACAAATTTCAACAGTTTCTAACACATGTTGTATGGCACGATTTCGATAAGAATCAAATTGGTTCAGGTGGGAAATTTCACCGGAAAACAGTGCAATGGGACAATCTTTTCTAGAGGTATTCCTCTGATTACGAACAATAAAATTTACCCATTTATCAATGAAGTCAGAAAGGTTGTTTGCTTTCCCTAACACTTTTAACATCACAATCCTTTGTTGTTCGGACAAATAGTTTAGGTATTCAAAACCAATGTCATCCTTGGATCGAAAATGATCATATAGAGTTTTTTTATAAGCACCAGCCTTGTCTAAAATTTCTGCGATACCTGTGGCCTGGAATCCTTTCTCTCGGAACAAAGCAAATGAACTTTCTAAAATTTTATCTTTTGGTTTCAAAATGATGACTCCATTCTCTATTTTTTTTCATACTGGTTTGTTGGCAAATTAGAATGAAGCTCTAAAACAGAATTTCCATTTAAGTCCTTGATGGATGTCGACCAATGTAACTTTCCATCTTTCAAAAAGATTTGAATGGTTCCATAGTTTTCATTTTTATATGCACTGCCAATTTTCAATTCGGAATCATATTCCAAGGGTAAAAAAGGAAGGGGCAAATTGAGTGAACTGGATGTGATTTCAATCAAAGACGATTTGTTTGGAATTTTGAATTCATGGATTTCGGCAATATGCCTATCCCCTGATACAAGTAACAAGCCTTTGGTATTCGCATTTTGTAAGGCTAATAATAACCTATCTCTCTCATGTGGAAAATTATTCCATTTTTCAAATGGTTGTTCCGTTGGTAATACTTGGATACTCGATACAAAAATGAGTAAATCAGAAGGTTTTGAAAGTTCTTTTAAAAGCCATTCCCACTGCTCTTTTCCCAAAATGGTTCGAGTTGTATCGGAAGAAGGACTGTATTGGCTTTTTCCAGTCAAATAGGAATAAAAACTCTTTTCTAAAGGAGAACGAAAGTAACGCGTATCGGGAATGATGATATGGATCTTTTTTCCCTGAAAGGGTATCCAATAAGAATAGAAAATGCCTTCGTTATTTTCTGTGCCAACAGAGATTTGTTTTGGCATCATTGGCAAAACGTATTTTAAAAATACATTTCTGGAATTGATTTTATCACTATATTCTGCACCACTATCATTGATCCCATAATCATGGTCATCCCAAGTAAACAGTAGTTTGGTGTCTTTCTGAATGGCCTTCCATTCTGGTCGATTGAATTGTTTTTCATACGCAGGAATTTTATCATTTGCAAATAATTGGTCTGCATAAATGTTATCACCTAACATGATCAAGTAGTTCAATTTTTCTGTTTGGATGGTTTTTAAAATCGGGCTTTCCTTTTCTTGGTGCAAACAAGAACCAAATCCAATCTTTAGTTTTTTTGACTCTTTTGCAAGCAGAGGAATGGTAAGTGAACTAATACAAAGAAGAATGATGAAAAAATGTTTCATTAGAGAAATGATAGAATTTATAGAGTCCTATCTCCTAATAGAAGTTTGGATGGATGATTGGGTACCGTCAATCGTAAATCCTTATCTACCGTAATGGTAATATCCATGCCTTGGGTATTGGTAGGAAGGCCTTGTCAAATAAGGAACAATGGTCGGATATGAAGATTGTCTATAATTCCGGAAGTCTGATTTTCGAAAAAAGGAACCTCTGTATAAAATCTCATTTTGGTAGTAGGTTTCGTTTACAAAAGGTGAATACACCATCCCTGTCATTTGCCATTCAAATTGTGCAGTTTCACCCGAGACGGTCACTTCCGTTTCTTTATACATCATGGATGCGGACCGCACATCACCAACAACACATGGTTCCAATCGGCTTGGCACAGGCCCTTCCATCAAAACCAAACATTCGGAATTGTAACCATACTTTTTTGCAAAGCCTACTGAACTTACTTTGATGGGGATCGCAGGTTCATCCAAAGTTGTATACTCATGGTTCGTTTGCCGACCCGTACAATCGATACAAAAGGCAAAAGTGAAAAATAGAATCCAATATTGAGTCATTTGAATGCCCCTTCATTCATTTCGAATATTGTAAGGTAGGAATCTTTCGATTTTGATTTTGGCTTTGAGACATGGATTGTCGGAGGATATTTTCCTTTAATGATCGGTTATGGAATGGACCTCGTCCAAGTGTGACGTCTTGGTAAAACTCTAAATTGGAATGTCCTTCTAATACATAACTTGGAACATACCATACATGGAGACGACCTTCTACTTTGATCAATCGATCATAATCGACACTTCTGAAATCACCAACAGGACAAGGTTCCATTCTCGAAAATGGAATCGATTCACTTGGCAGGACCAAACATTCCGAATTGTAACCTAAAGCAACTTGCCGGCGAAGGTAGTCGTTTCTCTTTTCTCTTACCGAATCATCAACGATGCCTAAAAATACCATACGGTCAAAACTGGTACAAGAAATGAAACTTAGGAAAATCAAAAAGAGCCACCGCATATAGAAAGTATAACCTCCTAACGGAGGGAAAGCGATGGTAGTTATCCGCATTTGCGGATACTACCTAAAGTAATGATTCAATTCTCTTTATTTGGTTATGGATTTGGAATGAAGGGAAACAAAAGGAAATTATAGTTTTTGGAATTGGATGCGGTAAGCTGTAACCGCTGAGGAAACAGGTCGCCCTTGGCACTGGTACAAATCAGGATCAACAAGTCCAGAAGCCATAATTTGGTATTGTTTTCCCGCTTCGAAATTGATTTCACTCGGTGTGGGATTTTGAGATGAAAAAAGTTCAGTGCTTCCCTCTTTCAATTTTACATGAAAATCAAATGAAAGGGAATTACACTTGGAAGAAGATAAAGTCTGTTTACCAGCAATTGATTGGACCTGGTATTTTCCCGATTTTTCTGCCTGAAGGGTACCATTCACAAGTTGTAGACTACAAATAGATGTTTGCCCTTCTCGTAAAACGAAGGTTACTCCCGCATTTTCACTTGTTAAAAATTGGCATGGTGGATTGGATAATGCAAGAAATACCAAAACATCACCGAGTGGATCACCTGTGATTTTAGTTCCAGGAATGAGGTCTTTGTCTTCTTGTGAAGAACATTGGAAAACAAACAGTAATAAACAGAGATGGATTAAACAAAACTTACGCATACTTTACCTACTTGTCGAATCAAATAGGTAAAAAAATACGAAGTTGGTCCTCTATTGTTTGAGAATGGTAAACTGTTTTCGAATTTGTTCCATCATTTGGATTTTTTCCTGACTCGATTTGTCTGTACTTTCTGGTGCATCTTGTAAAGTTAAGATCCTTGTTCCTTGTTTTGTTGGGATTAGATATATTTCATAAACAAGATCCACACCAGATATTTTCACAAATAATTTTTTTCCTAAGTAGGTCTGATTTCCAAAACGATCTTCTACATCAAAGATTTGTGTATTTTCTTTTCCCATACGATCGGCAAATGCGTTAGTATAATCTTCGATTGTGATCGCCTCGGACAAAACAAAATACATGATTTTGAAATCATTACCAGACAAAACCCAACTTTTATCAATATCGGATTGGATATCAGCTTCCCAAGTAAAGGAAGCCAAATAGGAAAACTGAATTCCACCATATGAAAACTCTTTCCATTTACCTGCTTTCAGTAATAGATTCAAATTTTGGAAATTTCCATTTACTTTTTTAGGAATATCAGCGATGAGATCATAGTCCTTTCCATTGATTTGGAGTGTATATTGAACATTTGGTTCTTTACTTTCATCAATGGCAAGGAGAGGGAAAATAAGAGTTAAAAAACTAACAAAAAATAGATGTGAATATTTCAATGGTGACCACCTGACTTTCACATCATTTCGGATTGGTTTTGATTTGTAAATAGAGGTTTTCCTTTTTTTAAAGCCCACACTCTGTGTCTGATACACAAGCTAGTTTACTCATAAAACATTTGTCACTATTGGAGCAAACATGAGGTGATGGGCCCTTACAAGTTGACGTAGCAGAGATCTCACGACAGGTTCGGTTGTTTTTTTCTTCACTCGTTAGAACAATGAGTTGGAAATCAGAATGGATTTTGAGTTTTGGATTCGTTTTTAATGAAGCTGTCACTTGAAATGGTTGAAACAGTTGATTGGTAGAACTCGTTGGGATTCCTGTAACAATTCCCGTCTTGGTATCGAAAGAGATTCCACTCGGAAGCTCAGGTTCAATTCCAAAAACAATTTCTCCCAGATTTACTAACCCTTGTAAGGAAGGATTCAATTCCCTTGGTTCAAAATTTACGATCTCTTGGTTGGTTTCCAAAAAGTAAGAACGGAAGGAATAATAAAACGAACCGAGACATGGTAAAAATCGATTTTCTTTTCCTTTCGAAGGGATAACAAAAAGAACTTCTAAAATGGGCTTGGAACACCGTTTCACTTGGGCCTTAATTTCATCATCAGAAGTGTTTGTAAAGGAAACATACTTTTCTCCACCTTCTCCCCATAATTCATTCGGTGATAACAAGTGTAGATTTTTTCCTGTGATCACAAAGTTAGTATTTTCCAAAAGTACATCGGGAGTGATGGAGTGGATCTCAAATTCATTCTCTAATGTTGGCTTGTCTGGTTCATTCGGTGTTTCAACTTGTGGAACTTTGACAACAAGTAGGATTCCTTCCATCCAACTAGAAAAATTTGTATTCGAATTGTCGGAACAATTAAGCAAAACGAAAACGAATGAAATCATCACGATAATTTTTGCATAACGATTGTTATAGATTTTTTTCCCCATTTGTTGTACCACCTTGTAACACAATGGGGTAAATTTTTCGATCGGCTGGTTTCAAAAAAGATGGGAAAATTTCATTGACTCAGGAGTTACAAACTGAATCCATTTTCCCTTATGCCTACAGAAATTACAATTAACGCGATCATTACTTCCGATCGAAAAAAAGTTTGGGAATATTATACAAACTCAACTCACATCACATCATGGAATTTTGCAGATCCCTCTTGGCATTGTCCTGCTGCAAAAGTGGACTTAATCGCAGGTGGAAAGTATTTTGCAAGAATGGAAGCAAAAGATGGAAGTTTTGGATTCGATTTTGAAGCTATTTTCGATGAAGTGAAAGATTTTCAATCTTTGTCATACACAATGCCTGACGGACGAAAGGTTAAAGTTCAATTTTTGGACAAATCTCCAAATACGGAAGTGATTGTTGTTTTTGATGCTGAGAGTGAAAATCCAATAGAAATGCAGAGAGATGGATGGCAATCGATCCTAAATAATTTCAAACACTATGTTGAATCCAATTAAAATTTGATTCCTGTTTCATTTCCAACTAACAATTCTTAAATCAAGATGAACCCCAACAATCCAACTCTTAATTGGATTGTTGGACAAAGAAACTCAATCGGTTTCTATGTATTTTTTCCACCACCGTTCCAGAAGATTTGGTTCCTTTAATTTTACCAATTGTCCAAATTTTGGAGTCATCAAATCAATGTTATGCTTTTTTGATTCTCTTTCAATGTTTTCAGCTGGTTCATACCAACTATGAAGGGATAAATTAAACATCCCCCAATGTACAGGCACTAATCGTTTTCCTTTTAAATCTAAATGAGCTTTCGCAGTTTGTTCCGGTAAAACATGAACTGCTTCCCACATAGGATTGTATTGTCCATTTTCAATGAAGGTTAAATCAAATGGACCAAAGGTATCACCAATTTGTTTGAAGTGGATGTCGTATCCAGAATCTCCACTAAAATAAAACCGTTCCTTTTCACCAATCACTGTCCAAGAAGACCAAAGGGTTTGGTTCCCATTCATCCCTCTCCTTCCGGAAAAATGTTGTGCAGGTGTACAAACAATTTGAATGTTTCCTATGGTAAACTTTCCCCACCAATCAAGTTCGGTGAATCGATCTTCTGGGATTCCCCATTCTTTTAAGTGAGAAGTAACACCCAGTGGGGTGAGAAAACGAGTTTCTTTGGTTTTAAAGAATTCAATCGTTTCCATATCCAAATGGTCATAGTGGTCGTGTGAGATTATGATATAATCGATTTTTGGCAATTCTTCTAACTTCACAACAGCATCTTGGAATCGTTTGACCATAATGGCAAAAGGAGCTGCCGACCCAGAAAAAACTGGATCAAAAAGTAAAATGGTACCTTCAATGTTCACAAGGAATGTAGAATGACCAAACCATATAAATTTGATACTTTCGTCAGGTTTTAAAAATTCCTGAAAGTCAGGTTTTTCTTCAGGTAATTTTACAGAAGGTTTCTGGTATTTGTCTCCACCAAACATAAACTTAACAAAAAGTGAAAAGAAGTTTTGACCCTCTCTCATTTTCTCCAGTACATCTGGTCGTCGATTTACAAACTGTTCTCGTGAGTGATCGTAATGGGTTGATTTTTGAATCAATTCCTTATGGGGGCCCTCTGGGTCTTTTCCAAACGCCTTACATTGTACAAATGAAATAGAAAATAAAACTGCGATTGATAAGGAAATAAGGATGGTAGGCAAAGAAGTTTCTCCAAACACGGCTGTTACAATTAGACATTTTGTATTTGGAAAAAATGATTTCAAACTTATCTTGTAAGATTTTTTAGATTTTCTTTAGCCTTTTCATACCAAAACCCAGATTTCTGCATCTCCAAAATGGATCTCAAAAATTGAATTTCTGCTGATTTTTGATTTTTGCCAAATTGAGGATCAAAGATTATTTTTTCTTGAACAGGATCAATCCGTCTATGGTAGAATTCTGAGTCGTCCGAGATTCGGTTGAATTCAACGGAAAAATTCGAAGTGCCAGAAATTTGATTTGTTTTGATTGTAAAAATTCCTAGAAAAACAATTTCTCCCGGTGTCCCTTTGATTTTCAGTGTATTCACACTTTTGAATGGGTTTAGCCTTGAATTCATGTTGATTCTACATTTATCTCCGCAACTCCGAGTCCAATTCAGTTCTCGAATCAAATATTCTTTGTCACCATCTAACTTGTTTGGATTAAAAATTGATTTTTTAGGATGATTGGAAAATGAAACGTAAGATTCTTTTTCTTCTTCAAAATAATAAAAGGAAGTTTTAATATAAGAACCTCTGTATATGTCCAGAGATGGATTTAGTTCTACAATCTCGTCTATTTTTACATTTTCCCCTAATAATGGTTGTAGGCTAACATAACTAACCGCAATCGCAAGATTATTTCGTTCTGTCTCATCTAATAATAAAAATCCGACTAGAGTGTTTTTTGCCTCGGATTTTGGATCACTCGGATCAAACACTCGTTCTGTTGTCGCTTTACACCCTGCAGAAATCAATAAGTGAGTGAGAATGATGATAATGACTGAAGTTATACGGTAAAATGCCATGGTAGAATATAATGTTTTGCAAATTAGATGTGTCAACAAAAAATAACTTGCCATTAGGCGGGGAGTACTCATTCTTTGGCGATGCGTTCTAGAGTTGGATTCTATTTTTACATACTTTGTTTGTTATTCATTAACAACTGCATGACGTTTGCTGAAAATTTATCAGACGTAGACACAAAATTCATCCTATCCTTAAAACAAAATCCTTCTCAAAAATCCATTACCATTTACAATCCATCTACATTTGATCATCCAAGAATTGCCATTAATGAAGGAAAACTGCTACAAAAAGCATTTGAAACAGCTGGTTATTTCAAATCTGTCAAAGTGGGATACAAGGATGATGATGTTTTTGCTTTAGTGTTTCTAACCAGAAAACATGAAGAAGGCATTGGTGTTTGGATTACGGGACTTTCATTTGGAATCTTGCCGAGTATCACCTATGAAACAATCACAACAGAGGTTAGCATTCGTGATCAAAAATCGGGTAACGCAAGTAACTACAAAAGGGAATCAAAATTCAAAATATATAATGGATGGATATTTTTACCTCTCTGGCCCTTCTTCCTCGAAAATCCAGAATACCAAAAATTATTAAACCACCATATCCAATCCATCTTAAAAGAAGCTAAGTTAGATGGAACTATCTAACTAAAGGCTTAGATCGATTTTAATGATAGTAAATTAAACTTTCGATTGTATTATTTTTTTTCTTCTTTGACTTTGATTCCGTAAAATCCTTCTTTTCTTCCCAACCAATACAATCGATCCATTTGGTCTTCTGTCATCATACGTTTGTTAAATGTTTCTGTATAAAAATCCCACTCCGTATTTCCTTGGTAATCCCGAGGCCACTCTTTTCTCCTTTGATAAGGATGGTCTTTTTTAGGGAAATTGGATTTGTGGTATGCCCATTCCAAAACATGGAACAATTCATGGTAAATGAAAATGGGATGATTGGCATGATTCCCACTTGCGATACTTTTATTGGAATCGGAAAGAATAGTCAATCTCACTTCTGGATCTGAATCAGTGCCGTAGTTCCATTCAGTCCCACCGCCATTGGTAATGAGTACTCGATCAGGTTGTTTGACACCAGGCCATACAACAATCACTCCATCACTTGTTTTGATCTCATCCAGTATTTCCTTCGAAAGGGATGGTTGGATGGATTCGATAGAAGGTTGCATCACAAAGCGAAAGGATTCATCCCTAAAATTTGTGGAAGTGATTTCTGAATTTGTCCTTATCACTTTATAATCCCAATGGATTCCCTTCGATACATCTTCGAATGAGTCTCGAAAGTATATAAAACTTAGTAACAAATCAGATAAATCCTTTTCCGATAAATCTGCATCCATATTTCCGTAAGAACTTAATTGATTTGGCAATGGATCTTTGAATCGGGTACGAGGGATTACTAAAAAAATCATTTTTAAATTCCGACGAGGTTCTTCTTTCAATTTTTTTGTTTTAAATTGTAATGCTTTGTATTTAATGATGAGTTGGTCTCGTAAAAAATTCCAATAAGAAGTTACATGGGCATCCATATCTGGGTACAACATTGATATAGTATCAAATGCGTAATTGTATTTTCCTTTTTTTACAAATTCATCAGTGAGTAAGGAAGTATTCCAAGCAATTGCTGGAATGAGTGGGTTGGACAATTTTTCTTTGAACAGATTATTCTGAAATAGTTCATGCCATTTTTCCCTTTCCTCCATTGTGATTTCTGAATCGATAAACAGATCACCGATATTATAACCAGTGTTCATGGCCGCATCTTGTCCTGATAATGTAGAAAGGCCCTCGTATAAAAATTCCCTTGCCTTTTCCCTCTCATTTAACTTCATAAAGGCGATTGTTAATACATTGATCAACAATCCATAATTACCTTCCCCAATTTTTTCTCTTGCTTTTGGAATGACCTTAGGGATGAGGGAAACCATTTCAGAATACCGAGCATCATGATTGAGACACCAGACTGCTGTTGTCAAACTAGATGCTTCTTCTTCGGGAACAAGTATAACATGTTGGTTCGCACTCTTAATGCATTCGTCTGGCCATTTGCCCTTTTTACTCGCCAATTGAGAAGAAGAGGCCAAACGAAGCCACCAACCAAAACTATCTTTTGGATCAGATTGGATGATCTTTTCCGATAGTTTGAATGCAGAGAGATAGTCTTGTTTTTTTAAATATTGGTCTGCCTGGTTCCAGGACACTTGGTCAACTGCAAACAATTGGGAAAAAGAAAAACTAAATAACAAAAATAGGTATTTCTTTAGATTCATCGAATCACCTCTGGCAATAAAAACCTAGAGTCTCAATAGTTTTTAAAAAGAATCAATCGTTTATTTTTGTTCTTTGGAAATGATTCTCTCTTGGTGGCCTGGGTAAATGTATTTGGTTTTTTGATAGGTCGCAAGGCTCTGTAAAGTATCCAAACTCTTACGATTCATTTTTGGGTCTGTTGTAAATGTTCCTGGAATTACATTTTCTAACCAACCAAAACGAGTATGGCAAGTGTCACCTAAAACCAAGTGACCACCATCCTTAGATGGGATAAAGAATGCTAAACTTCCCCGAGTATGTCCTGGAACAGAGAGGATAAAAAAACTTTGGTCTCCAAAAAAATCATAAACGAAACTATTTGAATTCCTATCTCCAAAATCAAGTTGTAATAAATTTGGATTTTCACCTAACAAACGATTGGTAGAACCTTGTACAAAAACATTAATGAATTGAGAATGATCCATCTCACTTGGACCAACATAAAATGGGATTTTACGGTCTAACTCACTGGCACCCATAACATGATCGAGGTGTAAGTGTGTAAAAAAGACTCCCTTCAATTGGATTTTATTGTTCTCTAAAAATTTTTTTGTCGTTTCATAAACTTTTAATTTATCAAAATTCATTTGAGAGGCAACAAGGGAACTGACTGGAACTTGGTCTTTCCCTTTTGTAAAACTTTCTCCTATTCCAGAATCGATCATAAAGGTTCCATGTTTTGGGTGTTTGATCAAATAAAAATAAATCGAAATTGGTTCTAGTCTGTCTTTTAGATTAGCAAGTTTTGATTTTGGATCCTCCAAATCCAATAAACCCGCAAGTGGCACTTCCCAATCAGCTGCCTTAACGGTTTGGAAATCAACATACACATTTGGTTTGATGGGAAGTGTAAATGCTTGGTTAGAGGAAATGATGGGATAGTTTTTGTAAGAATGTGAACTCACATGGCAATTTGAAAAAAATAAGAGTAAAAAAAGGAAAGGAATGAATCGTTGGACCTGTTGGATATGTTTCATCGGAAGAGAACCTCTTTTTGCTAAATTTCCACAAGATCCTAAAAATTGTAAAATACAACTTGAGTAGAGATATCCACAAGAAAACGCTTACGTCAAAAAAAGACACAATCCGAATCGAAAGGTCCAAATTCCAGTACGAATCCAATTTGTGAAAACCAAACGTTTGATTTGAATCCGATCTTTCCCTTTTAACAGTTGATTATGAATTGGAACACTTACAAAAAAAGTAACAAACCAAATGAATAAAACGAGAATCAAATTAAGGCGAAAAAGATTTGAATTCATTTCTAAATACCAAAGGAAACTTGCGCTAACAAGTTCAACCATCATCAATGGAGCAACAATCCAAGTGATTCGGAAGGAATGAAACTGGTGAAATTTAGAAAAGTCCGATTCATTTATGTATAAAAAAGTGGGGTAATGAAGGATTTGAATGATCCAAATAATGGCCACCATCATGGAACAGGATATGAACTGTATCTGAATGAGGAGCGTAATTGAATCCATAGAATGTAGACGAATGGAAAGTTTATTGTGACAACTTTCCATCCAAAAAAACTTTACGTTTTTAGTCTAAGCCAACCATTTCCAAGCCGCTTCCATATTGGGAACTGACTTCATTTCCACGAGTCCAGTTTTTAATGTGGTGTCTTCAATGGAAATGGCAGACAGTGCTGATTCAGGTAATACAACAGCCATTTTCCGAAGTGTAGAATTACTTGCTTTTGGAAACCATTCGAGGTTGACCCAATCTTGTCCTGATTTTGAAACTAAACCGATTTGTCTTGTGTCAGCCAACCACTTTGATATCTTCCACTTTTCAATGATTTCCAATGCTTTTAAGAGAATGGATTTGTATCCTTCATCCGAGTAATTTGGTTTCCAAACAACTTCAATTAAATGATGATTAGGAACATAGTAAATGTCTCCTATTTCAGATGAATATTCTATCCTATGTGTTTTTGTATCCCTAACAAAATCATTCTGATGAGAAACAGTCACGTTGGTTTTAAAAAGATTCACCATGGAAATCAATTTCTCTGTGGCACTGCTAAATTGATTGAGGTTATCAGCTAAAAACTCACTTTGTTCGGAATTTTTAAATGAAATTTCACTGATGGAAGATACAGACACCGTTACTTCATTAGTTGCTGTTTTATGTTCATTGACAGCATTTTTAATCTCATCAGATCTTTCTTTAACAAATTGAGCTAAAGTAAACAGTTTACCTTCAACATTCTTTTGTGATATGATTGCATTCTTTACTTCTTCAATATGCTTAGAAATGACATCAATGGTACCAATGATGGATTGAATCTCTGAAGTTGTGGAATCAATTCGTTCTCTACCTAACTCAACATCCCTTTGATTTTTTTTAATTAAATGATCAATACTCTTCACTGCATTTGCAGTTCTTTCTGCTAATTTCGAAACTTCATCTGCAACAACAGCAAATCCTCTACCTGCATCTCCAGCTCTTGCTGCTTCAATAGATGCATTTAATGCCAACATATTCACTTGTTCACTAATTTTATTGATGATATCAACTGTACGAGAAATTTCAGTAGAACTAGATGTAAGATTTTCCATTGCATCGTTCATGAGCTTCAATGAAGTTTTTCCTGATTCTGCTTTTTCAATGATCACTTGGATGGAAGTCAAAGTTTCATTCACGGTGTCAGCAGTTTCATCAATGGCCGTTGACAGTGATTCAACTTTCTCTTTCAGATCAGACATACTTTCTTTGTTTTCATTTGCAATATTAGAAATGGATGTTGCAACACCTGAAATTTGCTCAATGGAAGCGGACACCTCTTCTGTTGCTGCCGACTGGGATTGCAAATTCATTGCAAACTCACTTGTAATTTTTTTCATCTCAATTGATTCATTCGACAGAGTTGATGCAGAAGATTTGATGTGTTGGATTAGTTCACTTTGTGCTAAAATCATCCGATGAAAACTATGATAAAAATCTTTAAAAATATCAGTTTGTTTATATGGAATCTGGATTCCTAAATTCCCTAAACCAACTTCTTTAAAGGCAGATTCTAGTTTCATAAAAATGGATGTGATCCAATTTCCAAAAACAATCCCAATTCCAAAACTAACAGGCGTAATAATTAAAAGAGTAAATCCAATTTGGATTAATAATTGATCCTCAAAATTCTGCATCAAATGCAGTGATAAAAAAGTACCAAGGGAACATAATATCCCGAACGCTAAAAAACTAAGGAGAAAGTATATTTTGAGTTTCGTTTGCATATCCTATACTACGACTAAAATTTCAATGGTCTGGTAACGAGTACAATTTATACTCTAAGTTAAAAATAATGGGATCAAAATTGGAATTTTTGAGACAAAAGAGAATTCAGGTAGCCTTGGTTCTTTTTCCCGCAATGACTAGGAATTACCATAATTCGAATCCATTCAATCACTCATTTCTCTTAAATGGCATGATGGAATTCTTGACTTTCCGAACTCAATCTGATTCATTTTTTCCAACATGATCCAGATTTTAACCTTTGTTCGCTCACTCTTCCAAGCACCAGATGGAGTCGAATTGCGATACCAAAGATACTACGTTGCTACAAACTCAATTTATGTTTTAGCAGGTCTTATCCATTTTACTTTTGTCTTTTTTTTTCTTCTCGTTGGTGCTTTGGAGATGGCAATCTTCAACATTGGAAGTGTATTCTGGTTTGCTTTTACAATTTGGATCAATCGAAAAAAATATCTATTTACTTCCTTGTATTTATGTTTTTCTGAGGTGTTTTTACATGCACTAACAGCCACTTATTTTTTTGGATGGGGAGCTGGATACCAATACTACATGATGTTATTTGCAACAGGAATTTTCCTTTTGCCTCCAGGAAAAAACATTCTTAAATTTGGAAGCATAGTGATTGGGTGTCTCTTATTTGCATCCACCTATTATTATTCGATGAATTATCCTCCGATTTATGTATGGAGTACAAATTTTCTCACACTCATCAATGTATCCAATATAGTTTTTTCCACCTTATTCCATGCAGGTTTTGCTTATTATTTTACCTTAGCTGCAAATATCGCCGAAGACTCGTTAGAGAGAGAGAATAAAGCACAAACAGCTTTTTTTCAAAACATTTCACATGAGTTAAGAACACCTCTTACTTTAATTTCTGGACCTTCTGAATCCGCTTTGAATCGTGAGGAAGGATTAAATCCACAGGAAGTCAAAATCATAGCCAACCAAGGAAGAAGATTAACTCGATTGGTAAACCAACTACTTGACCTGCAAAAAATCACTTCTGGGAAGATGGAAATCAAAACATCACCTATACTTCTGGATGAATTTTTATCATTGGTATCAGAAAATTTTAATGCTTATGTCAAAAGAAAGAACATAAACTTTGAACTCGTTTTAGATGGAAATGATCTAATTGTTGCTGCTGATCCAGAACAATTAGACAAATGTATTTTTAATTATCTTTCAAATGCTATCAAGTTCACTGAGTCTGGCGGGAATATCAAATTACAGACAAAAGAGAAGGATGGGGAGGTGATTGTCTCAGTTTACGACACTGGAATTGGGATGAATGAAGATCAAATGAAACGCCTATTTTCCCGTTTTGGTATCAGTGAAGCATCACTTACCAGAGAACAAGAAGGAACAGGACTTGGTTTAGCACTTGTAAAAGAATTAGTGGAACTACATGGAGGCAAAGTTGGAGTAGAAAGTGAAATCGGAAAAGGTTCTCATTTTTATTTTTCATTGCCCATTATAAAAAATGTAAAAACAACTGATATCTTAAGTTGGAAAGAAAAACAATTCCATCTTTTCCAACATGAATACATTCCCGAAGAATCCAAATCACTCATTTCCGATACAGAAAAAGAATCTCCCAAACGATTTGTTAAACTTCTGGTTGTTGAAGACAATCCAGATTTACGATCCTATTTAGGTTCAATCCTCACGAGGGCCGGTTACCATGTCCTCGTTGCAAAAGATGGGGAAGAAGGTTTAACCATGATTTTATCTGAGAATCCAAACCTAGTAATCACTGACCTTATGATGCCAAAACTCAGTGGTCTTGATCTAATAAAAGAAATTCGAAAAAAAGAACAATTCCATTCATTGCCTGTCATCTTATTAACAGCCAAAGCAGATGTAACAACAAGAAAGGAATTACACAGTGAAGGCGCTGACTTATATCTTTCAAAACCTTTTTTAGAATCGGAATTATTAAGTGTGATTCGAAATGCCTTACGATTGAAACAAAAAGAATTCTACTTACAAGAAGAATTAGCACGTGGTGTCAAAATCCAGAAAAAACTATTACCAGAACCAAATTTTGATAAAAACCAAATCGATGTTAAATTAGAATTTTTACCAAGTGATGGAATTGCAGGTGATTATTATTGTATCCAATCCTTAGAAAATGGTAAAACTTTTGTTCTATTAGCAGATGTATCAGGGCATGGATTCTCTGCAGGAATGGTCTCTACCTTATTACATTTTAGCCTACAACTTCCTATTACCAATAAAGAAAACCCTGCCGAATGTTTGTCCCAACTGAATTCAATTTTATTTGGAAACACGGCAGGATTATTCATCACTGCAGTTGCTGTGGTTATTGATTCTCATGAAAAAAAATTCATCTGGTCAAAAGCAGGTCACGAGGACATTTATTTTGGCCATCAAAACCAAATCACTGCCCTCTTAGGAAAAGGGAAACCTCTTTCCATTCTTCCCGAATGGGAGGGAACTAATTTTGAAGTACCATATGAAGTGGGAGACAAACTCTTTTTATTTTCAGATGGAATTTTTGACGTTCGTTCAAAAGATAATGCGATGTTCCGTGAAAAAGGATTTGTTGTATGGTTAAAGGATCACTCCCTTTGGAAAGGGGACAATACACTCAGTACTTTGTTACAATCAGCGATTTCCCATCAAAACTCAGAACTCTTTGAAGACGACGTTACTTTACTTTCCATCCAATTCTTAAAGTAACTATTTTTATTAAAATCAGATTCATTTAACATCGAATTTATGTCTAAAACACCGAGGAAAATGATGCAAACAAATCTATTACAAAATATTTTACGGACCGTACTCGGACTTTTTATGACAATAGCAGGTGTAGGTCACCTTACTTTCCAAAGGCAAGAATTTTTAGCCCAAGTTCCACGTTGGTTACCCCAAGATCCAATGTTTATGGATTTTGTTGTATTGTCTTCAGGAGTGGTCGAAATCACATTTGGATTGTCCTTACTTTTTTGGGCGAAGGAAAGGATTAAAGTGGGGATCCTACTTGCTATCTTTTTTGTTTTAATTTTCCCAGGAAATATATCTCAATATACGAATGGAATCAGTGCCTTTGGCCTTGATACCGATGAGAAAAGACTGATCCGTCTATTTTTCCAACCTCTCCTCATTCTTTGGGCATTATGGTCAACGGGTGCTTTACGATATTTGATCGATAAACGTAAAAACAAATAAATATATTCCATTTGAAAAAACCAAATTTATAAATTTTCCTTTTCGAATCATTTGGAAAATGATAAGTTTGGTAAAATTTTATCAATTGGAAGTCTCTATGAAATTTCTTTCAAAAACAAATCTGACTCTGCTCACACTTTTGTCTCTACTGGCTTGTAACAAACTTTCACAATCACCAGAAGCAAAACTCAAAGAATTAGTTCCAAAATTCCAAAAGACCATGTGTTCAAAAACAATTGAATGTACAAAGGACGAATTTGCTAAAATTCCACCTGCTTATCGAAACATGATCCCACCTTTTATGCAGTCGGAAGAAAACTGTGTAACTTTTTTTGACCAAAAAATGAAGGAAGCTGAGAAAAAGAGAATCGAAGAAAAGAAAGAAGTGACGGAAGAACAAGTGCAAGCCTTTGAAAAGTGTATTTTAGCATTTGATAAACTAACATGCGACACATTCAAAGGTACGAAGGGAAAAGTTTCCATACCAGAATGTGAAGAAGCACAAAAATTTTCAGGCGAATAATAGACAATTAGAGGATTGGGATATCCAATCCTCTAATGACTTACTCTGCATAAAGTTCAATTTTGTTTACTAGATCCTCTGGCAGAAATGGCTTATGAATTATATCTAAAAACCCTGAATGTTTCACATGATTGCTTACATCGATTGAAACATCAGCAGTTAGAGCTATGATAGGAGTAAGGATTCCACTGGCACGAATTTTTTCAGTTGTGACAAAACCATCCCATTCAGGCATTTGCAGATCCATTAAGACCAAAGATATTTTTTCATTACTAACAATCTGTAATGCTTCTTTACCATTACTAGCTAATTGGCATTCAAAACCACATTTTCTAATAAATTGAAATGCTACTTTTAAATTGAGTTCATTATCGTCTACAACAAGGATTGTTTTATTCTTTCTTTGATTTGAAGATTTTTTTTGAATTACAAAGCGATTCTCTTCTGGAATCAATTCTGATTTAGTAAATTCCAAAAGAAATGAAAATTCACTTCCTTCATCTTCTTTGGATTTCAAGTTGATGTTAGAACCATAGAGTTCAAGGAGCTTTTTTACAATTGATAATCCTAAACCAGTACCACCAAATTTTCTCGAAGTGGAAGAATCAGCTTGGGAAAAATGATCGAATATGATTTTTTGATTTTTTTCTGGAATACCAATTCCAGTATCTCTTACAATAAATCTTAGTATTACTTTATCATTTAAAGTATCTTCAAGTTTGATTATTAAAGCAATTCCACCATCTAATGTAAATTTTATAGCATTCGAAATCAAATTGATTAAAATTTGCGTTAAGCGATTCGGGTCACCAATCAAAAATTTACTGATACCTTCGTCTATTTCTAGTTTGAATCCAAGATTTTTCTCATCCGCTTTAACCTTCATAGAATGAAAGATTTTATGGATTAAAGATAGGAAATCAAACGGAATGAATTCAAGTTCTACCTTCCCCGCCTCCATCTTATTAAAATCCAGAATATCATTTATGATAACTAATAGATTTCTAGAGGAAAACTGAATCATGGATAAAAAATCCTTATGTTCCTCTTTAGGATCATCATCCAATATAATATTTGTAAATCCTATGATTGAATTAATCGGAGTACGAATCTCATGACTCATGGAAGATAAAAACATCGACCTGGATTGTGCAGCCTTCTCTGCTTTTTCCTTAGCGACACTCAATTCCAGTAACGAATAGTTTAATTCTTCTGCTTTTACTTTATAAGAGTTTTCTAATTCATGATTCACACGTATAAACATGAGCATGATTAGAAATTCACCAAGAAAACTCAAAAAAAGATTAAACTGAAAAATTGTATCCAGATCAATCTTAGCCATATTACCAAACTTAAGGATGGAATATTCAGAATATTCCAGACAAAAATAAGAAAGTAACGAGACCAAAGTCCAATAAATAATCCATCTCCACTGGATCGTTTCAAATACCAGAAAATACAAACTCAAAAGTGGAAAATACAATAAAATCGAACCGGAACCTTTCCCTTGCGTACTCGATAGATTTAAGATCGCAAAATTAAATAGTAATAAAATTAAATTTTTAGAAAGGAAATGGAAACCTTTTTGATTCAATTTAAATGTAATATAAAACAATAGAGCAACGAAGAAGCCAAAAAAGGAAAAAAATGTTTTCCCAAAAAACAAGAGCATGGCAAGCGAATTAATGATCGCTAAAGTGATAAAAATACCACTCAGATACCCTATAAACCGAACTTGTTTTTGCCTCATTGTTGTCATACTATTAATCAAAAGATCTTTTGAAACTTACTCCCATAATATGGAAATTTTATATTCAATTCCGGCAAAAAGTCCAGATTATTTCATATCCCAATCCAACCTTTGAATTAGACGAAATAATTTTAGAAAAAACCTTTGTATCAAAGGAATTTTGTGAATTAGAAATCGTTACAGATTTTTTTCATTCGATTTTCTATGGAATTGATTTCACAGGGAAAGTTTACATTAGATATTGTTTCCATAAAATATTCTTTTGATTCGTTAGCAACCAAATCGAAATAATATTCACCTAACAAAACAAATCAAAAACGAATTAACCATGGAAATGTTTAAATGAGAATTTTTGAAAATTGAATATTCAATGGAATCACATTCGCAAACATGATAAGAACCAGAATGGATTATTTAGAAAAAAACAAAGAAATTGTAATAAGATTCAATTAAGAAGTGATCCAAAACTGCAATGAGGATACTTTCCAAGAACTCATGCATTTGGAATTTATCAATCACACCGCTCCTACCCATGCAAATGATGCACAAGGAATGTGGAACACTTTCCATTCTATTCTAAAACCAGCTTTCCCTGATTTGAAAGTGTAAATTTACGACCAAATTGCCGAAGGTGATAAGGTTACCACTCGCAAGGCGATTCTTGGTACACGTTTAGGTCCGCTTATGGGAATTAAGCCAACACAAAAACAAATTCGGATTGATGTCATCGATATTATTCGCTTACACGACGAAAAGTTCGTTGAACATTGGGGAATCAATACTTTACATACTTTTCTTTCGGAATTGAAATCTATATAAATTAATTCAAATATTCTATCAAACAAATTCCTAACTCACTGTTTATTGGTCATATTACCGACAAGAGTTTACTCGCTTAACGATCAACTATTTAGAATAAGAATCATTCTACTTGCGGATTACCAACGTTCCGTATGAGAATTTAAGAAACCAACAGCATCTAAGTAATTTGCGTATTAATTAATAGTCAATTAATGTAACATCTTAATTCATTTCGACACATTTTAATGAAACTTATTTCACCGATTCAAGTTTTGCCCTAAACTTTCTTACCATACTAAAATTTTGCTGGTATTTTTTTCCATGATCTATATCAATTGATAACAAATTTAAACCTGCTTCCGTGCAATAAATTTCTTTAATATGAACCATAGTATGTTTAAAGAAAATAAAGAAGATGGAATGACAAGTGCATATCACAATTCTTTACCTATCCCACTCTTTCAAATTTCGAAACAAGGAATCATCAATTTTATAAATTCTGAAGCTCAGAATTTATTTTCCATTACACAAACCGATCTTTATCAAAAATCATTCACAACACTTCTATCTGAAAAATCAAAAGAGGTATTTAAATCATACATAAATAACATATCACTTGGAATAAACGAAAAGTACTGCTTAACCGAAATCATCGTTAACGAAAATCTCACAAAACAAGTTTCACTTTTTGCAAATCTCTCTCTAGACGATAAGTGGATCCAGTTAATTGTAATAGAGGCAACAAATGAATCTGAAATCTTCTACAAAAAGGAATTTGAAGACATCTCCAATGTTGCTCAAGTTGGTAGATGGGAATTAAATTTAATCACTGGTACGCTAGAATGGTCAAAAAAAATATATGAAATATTTGAATTGGATCCCGACCTCTTCCAACCAAGTTATGAAACATTTTTATCAGTAATCCACCCAGATGACCGCGAAAAAGTAAACCAAGCATATTCACAATCGTTAATCGATAAAAAAGAATATGAAATTGAACACAGACTCATTCTGACAGAAGGCCGTATCAAATGGGTAAGAGAAAGCTGTTATTCGATATTTGATTCAAAAGGGAACCCCGAAATTTCAATTGGTACTTGCCAAGACATTACCAAACAGAAGGAAATGGAAATTCATCTTATAGAAAGTGAAAAAAAATATTCAAATTTGGTAGAAAATACTGCAAGTCTTGTCTGGAGTATTGATGAGAATGGATATTTTAAATATCTTAATCCAGCATGGGAAAAATTGCTTGGATATACCAAAGATGAAATGTTGAATCATCCTTTTTTGGATTTTCAACCATCCTTGATTGCAGCAAGAGACAAAAAAGCATTTAATAAATTTAGCTTAGGTGATTATGAAGCTATCAAACATGGTTATGAAACTTTATTTATAACCAAAAGTGGGGAAACAAAGTTTTTAATTTTCTATCCAACTCCATTTTTTAATTCTTCTGGTGAGTTTAAAGGTTCCCATGGAACTGCAAATGATGTAACCTTTAAACGTACAGTAGATGCTAAACTTGAGGAAATTTATTTTGAGTTGGGGCAAAGGCAATATGCAATCGACCAACATGCAATTGTTGCAATTACGGATTTGAATGCAGATATTATTTATGTAAATAAAAAGTTTTGTGAAATAAGTAAGTATACAAGAGACGAATTAATCGGTGAAAACCATCGCATTATAAATTCTGGATACCATCCGCCTGAGTTTTTTAAAAACTTATACAGAACAATTAGATCAGGAAATACTTGGCATGGCGAAATCAAAAATAGGGCTAAAGATGGTGGTTATTACTGGGTAGCTACAACCATTGCACCTATCAAAAATTCACGTGGTGAAATTGAAAAATTTCTCTCCATTAGAACTGATATAACAGAAATCAAAGAAGCGGATGAAAAAATCAAATCACTTTTAGAAGAAAAGGCACTTATCTTAGTTGAAATACACCATCGAATTAAAAACAATATGAATACGATTTATAGCCTCTTAAAAATGGAGGCAAACTCCCAAAAAGACATTTTACATAAGTCCATTTTACTCGATGCATCTAACCGAGTTCGAAGTATGATGCTATTATATGACAAATTATACCGATCAGAAAATACAGATACTATATCCATTAAAGATTACTTTCCAACTTTGATTTCCGAGATACTAAATATTTTTCCAAGTCAAGGGAAAATTACGACAGATATACAAGTCGAACCTATTGCGATTAGCACAAAAATCCTATCTTCCATTGGAATCATCATTAACGAACTCGTTACCAATTCCATGAAATACTCCTTCAGTGAAGGCCAAATAGGAAAAATTACTTTCCATGTTAAAATTCAAAATCAAATTTTAATGATCCATTACGAAGATGATGGAATTCCAATCGAACAAACTAACTTACTTCAATCAACAAATAGTTTTGGTTTAAACCTAATTCACATGTTAGTGAAACAATTAAAAGGAATAGTTCATATAGAAAATACTAATGGAACAAAATATAAAATTGAAATTAAGATTTAGGGATTTATCGATATGAATGAAAAACGAATTCTCCTCGCTGAAGATGATTTGATATCTGCCACGTTACTGCAAGAGTCTTTAGCTTCAGTCGGATACAAGGTAACACTGGCGGAAGATGGACGAAAGGCAAAAGAGTTGTTTTTAGAAAACCAATTCCCAATTGTCATTACAGATTATGATATGCCAGATGTAAACGGAATTGAACTCATCGATTTTCTAAAAGAGGAAGAGTATGAACCCATCATCATAGTATTAACAAATCATTCCGAAACTTCCATTATTATTGATATCATGAGAAGAGGGATTTACGATTACATTGTAAAACCCATTGAAGCCGAAGAACTTTCCCTAAAACTTAAACGTGCATTTGAAATTCACAATATAAAAAAATTAGAAAAGGTTGCAAAGCGAGAACGTGAAATGCGCCTGGAAAGTCACTTAGATTGGATCAAATGGAAAGAAAAAATGGGAGGATCTGGTAAATTTAAAAATTTGAACCAAAATTTATTTGAGAGTTTAAAAACTAGTTTTAACCAAGGAACTGGATTTGGAGCTCTGGTCTCCTTAATAAAAATCGTTTCGGATTCCGCAGAAATTGAAGGAGATTTTTACAAAATCGATACAGAGATTATGAGTCTCATCAAAACAAATGCAGAGATGGCCGAAAAGGCTTTAATCACTTTTTCCGAAATAGATGATATCTTAAACGGAAAAATCGAATTGGATATAATCTCATTAAGTAATTTGTATAGTGAAATAAAGAATATGACAAATCAAATGAGTGCACTCCTAGACATTCAAAAAAATTATCTTTACATAAGTGAAAAAAAATCATCATTTGATCAAAACAAAATCTATATAAACAAAAACTACTTTAGCATAGCATTGAAAGAAATCCTAACCAATGCATGTAAATTTTCGATCCCAGAAAGTAGCATCCATATTGTTTTGTATATTGAAGCTAGATCACTAATAATTTCTGCTTATAATTCGCCCATCAACAATTCCGATAGAACCGAGGGAATTCCGGTAGAATTTGAGAATATGATATTTGAGCCATTTTTTCGACTCACGAAATTTGTTTATGATGACTACAAAACTCTCGATTTCGGATTAGGATTAACAAAAGTGGAAGCAATCATCAAAAGATTTGATGGTAAAATCGAAATTAAAAATATTATCGATCATCTATATGCAAAATCCCAACCTAAAACTAAAGTCATATGCCGTATTTCGATTCCACTTGTTTCAGATAATGGAATCTAGAAAACTCCAATTCTAACCAATTTAAGGTAAGACGATCCATTGATTCCTCATTGATTACAAAAAAAGAAAACCAAATTATGGCTGAAACTGATTATTTTAGTTCTAGAGATTTAAAACATCCCTGAATAAAATTTACAGCGTATGTCATTATATGGGAATCTTTGGATGCATTTGAGTTGGAGTTAAGAAATGAAAAAATCAATTGTCGATGAAATTTTAATCTCAAGAGAGATCAAAAATGAAAAAACAGTCGCGGTTGTTCGATTTGCCATTTTTTCCTTCGCTTCACTCATGGATTATTTGTCCTACTTCCATGTGATCAATTATACAATTGTGCCTCCAACTAACATCACACTTTTGTTAGACACAACATTCTTAGTCTTTGCAGGTTTTGTACTTTTTTTTGTAACTCATTTTTCTTTCCAACCATATCTCAAATTTTTTACCATTACATTAGATTATACGATTGTTGGGTTCATGATATTTTTTGATCCTACAGTCCAAAGAGGTGATGGTGTTATTTATTTTATCGCAATGATTGGGGCCATTTTCATCTACCAATTTAACTTACTGAGACATTCCAAAGTTGGAACCATCTACGGAGCATTTTTATCTTTTGTTTTCTTGTTTGTGATTTCCATTGGATTAGGAGGAGGATATCCTATTGATTTAATCCCTATGTTATTTGGATTGGGGATGATACTTGCAATTGGTTATGTGACAACAGTTTCCAACATCGAAATGGTCAAAGAAGCAAATGCAAAACAAATGATGGAAAGATACCTCCCTTCACAATTAGTCAGTGAGTTTTATAAAAACAATGCTCAGTTAGAACCAGGCGGGGAAATGAAAGAGGTAACAATCCTTTTTTCTGACATACGATCCTTTACAAAATATTCCGAACAAAGGTCCGCCGAAGAAGTGGTTCTCTTTTTAAATGACTATCTCTCACGAATGACAGATATTATATTTCGATTCAATGGAACCATTGATAAGTTTATTGGAGATGCGATCATGACAATCTTTGGTGCACCATTTAAACGAGAGGATGATGCTCTCCGCGCAGTTAAGTCTGCTGTCGAAATGATACGAGAGATACAACGATTCAATCAAAAAAGGGAACACCTAGAAGATCAAATCCAGGTGGGAATTGGAATCCACTCGGGAGAAGCCATTGTTGGAAATATTGGTTCCGATCGTAGATTAGATTATACTGTTATTGGTGACAATGTAAACCTAGCATCAAGGATTGAAGGATTAACCAAACACTACCAATGTCCAATTTTGATTTCTGAAGTAACCTTTAGACAAATTGAAGCAAAGTATAATGTATCGGATGGATTTGAAATCAGAGAGATTGATAAAGTCATTGTGAAAGGAAAATCAAAACCCATTTCTGTGTATGAAGTTGTTTGTTTCACCGACTGAGTGAAAAGAAGTTTGGTCAGTTCAAAATCAAAAACTTCCATTCACCTTCTTATGTTAGACCTGATTTGATTTAATAACACTTTCCTTGGGAAGTAATATCCACAACCCAGGCTCCTGAACTGTCCTTAGCTAACATAAAATCAATATCCTTACATTGAATCGTTTGACCTTCCGAATCAGTCCGATTGATATCCCCTTCATACCGGTAAAACCCTCCATTAGAACCTTTGTTAAACGTCCCATCATCAATGAGAACTTTCGACCAGGTGTAGTCTGGGTATTTTTCAGAAAAAGCTTTTACAACCAGTTCCTTTACCTCGGGTTTTTTAGGTGCCTTCTCACTTTCTGAAGCGATAGCTTTAACATCACCAATTCCTATTTCTGAAAATTTCCACTGGTTGCCTTTTTGGATATAGTTTGCACCCGCTTCAAATTCTCTCTGCGTTCCAGACTTTTCTGCTACAACTTGAAACGGAACTTTAAGTTTTCGTTCTAAGAGTTTTCCTTTTTTATCCACTTTCTCAAGTGTTCCTGGGTCTCCAGCGGATGTGATAGAGATAATCGTTTCGCCGGGGTATTTTTTTGACCAAGTAGAACGCAGGTCTCGTTCGGCTTGTTCCGTTGGTACTGGATCTGGAATCGTATCTGCAAACACTACAGATAAAGATAAGAAAATTAGAATTAGATAAGGTTTCCTGGTTTTCATAGGCATCGAAAATTTTACTTTTACTGGAGATTAAATCAAGAAAAATATTTCTAATTCTAGGCTTGCTTCAATGATTCATAAACGCGCGATAATGCAATTTCAGAATCACGAAACCATACAAGTTGCTTTGATGGATCGATAACTCGATCGATATCAGTCACACATTGTTCCATATACCCTTTTAGATGGTTCTGTAATTCTTTCGCTGATTTGATTCCTTGTTCATTAAAAATTTCCTTACCACCTCCAAAAATGGTTCGTTCAAAATAATCCCAAATCCTTGGATTTCCAAATATTTCATTCCAATTTGTTCCATAAAAATCACAAACAAATTCATACGCTTGTTTCGTATCTTCCTTGTGTTCTTTAGAACCTGTCATACGAAATGAAATCAAAGGAGATAAAAAAGACTGAAATACAGCAAAGAGAAAATTGGAATCCCATAGATTTGAAAATCGAGAATTTTCCGCTTCTTCAAAAGCCAAAACTTCCATCTCAATGATTGTTTTAGCCTCATTCATTTTGGTTTGCATGGATTGGAAATAATGTTCCATTTGTGGACTCGAAACAATTCCCAGAGATTTTTCCGCAGATGTGAGTTCAGGTTTTCCAGAGTTAAGAAGTTTTTCCAATCCATCTCGCATAACATATACAAGGTGGGACTTAGACATTCCTAAAAAAAGATCTTCCTCTTCCATTCTAAGAATGAAGTTGGGACCAGAGGTGGATTCACTTTCTAATTGGAATACTCGATTGTAAATTTTTGCAACATTCGGATCCTTTTTTGCATCACCTAAAGATTCAAATGATAAGTGATACCCTTTTGCAATCTCTTGCGGCGAAGGGATATGATTCGATTTAGGTTTTAATTGGTAAGCTTCATTTCCTAATTTAGAATAGAAACCGATGATTTCAGTGAAATAGTTTCTATTTTGGGCCTCAGCCATGAAAGCAGAATAATCTGTGCTAGATTCAGCGAGGGATTCCATGTCAGATAACAATTTTTTTGCATTTAATACTTCTTTGTTATCTTCAGGTAACGAATCAATATAGTTTTTAAGGCCACTTCGATAAGAATCAAGTAAATCTTTCAGTGCTGGTTCCATTATAATTCTTCACCTAATATTGATTCTATTCTTTGAACCAATCGATTCATTTGAGTTTTTGTGAATGGATTTAGCAATCGATAAGGATTTTTAAAAAAAGAATCAATGCTAAATTTGGCATCTAACGCTTTTAATTTCAAAAATTCTTGTTTTGTCTGTTTTGCTTTTTCTTTCTGATGGGAACCATTTGCAATTGTGTTTACTTGGAAGAGTAACTGCAATACTAGCACGGATTGATTGATTTTCTCATTTGCTTCACTTTCTGTAACTGGTGATATCGTTTGCGGAAGTTTGGTTGCGAGATCTGCATAACTATTACAAACAAGTGCCACCTCTTCTCGTTTTGCATAGACTCTCGAATTCTCTTGTAATCCGAATTTCTCATACAATTGTTTCATCGATCGGTAACGATCGATCTGTTCACTCTTGGCAATGGAAAATAAATCTGAGTCGGTACCCAATTGTTTGGTATACTCTTCATAATTAGAAGAATCGTTTGCGATATTCAAAACCTTTTCATATGCCTTGATCTGCTCCTTGTTGAACCCAGGATTCTCTTTCAATTTTTGAATGCGAATTTTGAGATAGGATACGTGGTCAGATGTATGTTGATCCATTCTTCCCCCTTTGATTTCAGAACGAGTTTAGTTTCGAAAGAATGAATTGAAAAGAATTATTCACTCTAAAAATATTTTTTTCGCCAAAACCAGTCAAAAAAACACCGTAGAGAAACAATACTTAACGTAAGTTAGCTTATTATAGACACCGAAAGTTTCCCTTACCAATTTGTAAAATGTAGAATTGGAGAATTTTCGCTGAGCCTCAAAGTTTGTTTTCCAATCTTGAATTCATTATACTCTCATACCTTCATTCTGTAAACATTTGGAGTCTGGTTTTCCAAAACTTTGTTCAATACTTACAACAACAAACACTCATTTTATTTCCATTCCGATGACGTATCTGCTGTTATGTTCTATTTTTTCCTCCATTCAAAAAATAAGTTGAGAAAAGTTAAGGATTTCCTAAGGATTGCTCCATGTGGAAATGTAAGTGGATTTTCTTATTATTATTACCCAATATACTATTTGCTGAAGGGTTTCGGAAAGGCAATCTCACCTTATTTGGTTCTGGATCGTATGGCTTGGGAATGTCGTCTGGAAGTTTAGAACGTTTTGCGGAAACATATAATTTCCCAACGTATTTATCGTTTCGCGAAGGGCTAAGTCAAGAAACAAGTGCCCTTTTCTATTATGGACTGACTGAATTCAATTCAGACCAAGTCCGATTGAATAGCCATCTCGGAGAAATGGGTGTCCAATATGCATTCTTCAAATACCTTTCAATTGGTCTCACTGGAGTTTACCAGTCAATTGAAGCGTCGAACTTACGCCAACTGGAACCTACATTTGTATTTCTATCGGCAAATCAATTGCAACGGCAATATCCTACAAGTTCGTATTACGATAGTTTATTTTCTGCCGAATTGTTTTCATTTTTAATCCGAAAAGACCAAAGAATTTCTTCGATCACAACAGGAAACTTAGACTTTGGAATTCATTTTTTACCAAATTCAGTGTTTGATCCGTATATTAGATTTGGTGGAGGAATGGGAAACGAACGCCAATCAGGTGGTAAAGTTGAGCGTTTTTTTGCTGGTGTAGGTTTACGTTACCATTTTCTGTCTTCGTATTTCATCTTTTTAGAAGCATTAACTGCAAATACTTACATAGTCGATTTTAAACCACAAGTAAACACTTTCCGAAACAGAGGAAATTTTGAAGAAAGTTTTGTGAGCCTTGGAATAGGAAAACAATTTTCACTCGCTTCATCCAACGAAGAATCGAATGTTACTTCAGTTGTCCAATCCATTGATAAAACACCAACCATCGAATCACCACCTCACATCAAAACATTTTCATTTCTCGCAAGTGAACTCTTTGAACCAAGGACAACTCGGATCCATGTGGAAGGTAGAGCAAAATTGGATGCACTTGCCCGTAGTTTTGCTATTGAATACCCTGAATATGAAATTGTCATCATCAACTTTGTGGCACCTTTTCCTGGAACAGAAGAGGAAGACCCTTTTCATGAACAGTTTGGTATCAACAGGTCATTTGCCATTTTCCAAATTTTACGAGAAAAGAATATTCCTGCAAAACGAATCGTGAATGCAACAACAGGATCCACTCGTTATGAATTGGATTCTTCTGAAAGAGTGATATTCGAACTTCGTGCCAAGCAGTGATAAAATAAAAAACAATCAATTTCAATTCTCATACAGTTTAGATCGTTAGAATTGAATCTGAGACAATCGAAGTATGTCGATCTGTGAATGACAAAACGGAACGAACTTCACAGAGATCCGAGATTATAATGACTCACGGTCACCGTTTTTTACGGTATTGTTGCGAATATAGAACGTTTTTAACGGAATTTTGGAATTTTTTTTCATCGCAGTGAAATTCGGCTAGAAGGTGATCTCCAATTTTTTAGAAGATGTACGCAAAAAGAATCCAAATTGGATACAATAGGTCATGCGAAATTTTACCAAACGACTCCATTCTCTTTCCCTCATTTTCATTTGTTCATTTCAGTTTTGTATATTGTTACCTAACAATGGTTCCAATCCAAATGCCATTTTGGCTCTCCTCCTAGGTTTGGGAGGACGTTCCTCCACAACTGTCAATTTGGAACCTGGAACTGTTGTCGATCTAACTAACAATGGTTCGTTCGAAGGAACACTTGTTGATTCCGATGGGAATGGTGTATCCGACGGTATTGATCTTACGGGAAATGGTGTCCCGAATCTTTTACTCATCGATACCAATGCAGACAGTATCCCTGATGCAGTGGATACAAATGGAGATGGAGTTGCCGATTATTACATCAATCCAAATCCACCCGCTTTTCTTACATCTGGACCTGGCGGCTCAGGAAGTCCAGTGTTTGCCATTGTAGATTCCAGCGGAAATCTGATTGGTTTTGATACAGATGGTGATGGAACATCTAATGATACTTTGGTGGCACAGATTCTTGGAGATACAACACCACCCACAATCACTAGCTCTTTGTCATCAGGGACTTATTCTACAACGCAAACAACTACGTTAACATGCGCTGACAATTTTGCCCCGGGGAACATGATTTATACTTTAGATGGTTCGACTCCCAACTTCCAACTGAAAGTAGGAACCATTCTATCTCCACCATCCAAAACTGTTAGCCTGTCCTTTGAAGGAACTCGAACCTTGAGAGCATTTTGCCGAGACATGAATGGAAACCTGTCCTCCACAATTCAAATCAATTATACGGTTGATACTTCAGTGCCTGCTTTAACTTTAGTGAGTCAATCTTCATTAGCTGTAACTTCATCTGCAAATGGCATTCAATCTTCTACTGCCACATGGCAATCAAATCGTTCTGGATCATATGCAATTTACGAAGGCAGTGCCTGTTCGGGAACAAGTTTATCAACTGGGTCCGCTTCCGCCAATCAGGACATAACGTTTGTTCGCTCTTATACTCACTTTCCTGGTGAAGGAACAAAATCTTACCGAATTTGTGTGACTGGATCCAATGGTTTGGTTGGTTTTGTTTCTTTTTCTCTGCAAAGAGACGACACGGCGCCCGTTGTGTCTACTTCTCCAAGTACAGGGAATTATAGTTCTGCTACTTCCGTTACTGCAAGCTGTTCTGATGTAGGTGGATCTGGTTGTGATAAAATATCCTACACTACCCAAGTAGGAAGCGCACCAACTAATCCCGCCATCCAAGGATCAACAGGAAACATTACGAATGGTACATTATATAACTCAAGTATCAATATGTCCGATGCTTCTGTAACTTATACTAAATTTATAGCGCGTGACAAAGCAGGAAACCTATCGTCTATCAATTCACAAACTTACACTGTCGATACCCAAGTAGCAACCATTACTGTAAACTCTTTCACTTCAGCAGTCAATGGAACTAATAACGTAAGTCTAAATTGGCAAAGCACAAAAGCGGGAGAATACCAAATTCGAATTGGAGGTAGTAGTTGTGCAACAGGAACTCTCTTAAGCTCAGGTTCCGGAAATTCCAACGTGACAGGTTCCGCACCTGCTACCACAGACATAAGTTCCACGATTGCCAATACGCACCTCACTGAAGGCGATAATACAATCCGAATTTGTGTTTCAAATTTAGTTGGTAGTTTTGGCTTTACAACCCGTAATACAACTAAGGATACTACAGCTCCTGTGGTAAATATTGCTTCACCATCTGGTTCAAGTCCTTTTAATTCTGGAACACAACTACAACTCAGTTGTTCTGATTCTGGGGGAACTGGGTGTGATAAAATTGTTTATACTTTAAACGGCACTGATCCCACTTTTGATGCCAATGGCACCGTCACAAATGGATCTGTTTATTCCTCTGCATTTGCCCTTTCCGATGGTAGTATCCAAGTCAAGTACCGAGCAATTGATTTAGCAAAAAACAGCAGTACTGTCAGTTCTCAAAGCATTTACGTTGGTCCACCTGTCATTTCTTCCATAGGGGTTGGAACGTCACAGTTAACTGTTAACTTTTCAACCATCTCTGGAGCAACGGGATATAAAGTGTATTATAGTTCCAGTTCAGGTGTCACAAAATCAAACTCAAGCATATCAGGCACAAGTTCACCCATTGTCTTAACAGGCCTTACGAATGATACAACCTATTACATTAAGATCACATTAACAGCCGCTTACGGAGAAAGTGATTTGGGATCAGAAACTTACCAAACTCCATCTAATCTACCGTTAGTAGATTATTGTAATCTTCAGTATCCGAGTACCTTAACTTTAACAAGAAATACGACTGCCAATGCGTCCAATGCGATCTATATTCAGTTTTTTCATACAAATGTAACGAATATCTTCCCTCAAGCAGCTGACTCTAGAGTCCAGTTACAAGTAGGATACGGACCCAATAATTCAAATCCCATTACCGAACCTCAAAACTGGACATTCTTTTTTGCGTCCTACAATTCCTCTTGTTTAAGTTGTGGGAATAACCATGAATATTATTCATTTATCACAGCTCCCGCAAACCCCGGAACTTATAAATATGTAGGAAGGGTAAAGATTACAGGTGTTGCACGAGAAACGTATTGTGATATAGATGGGAATGGTACGAACGGTGGCCTAAACTTTTCAACTTCTCAACTGGGAACTTTGACGGTTCAGTAATTTTGGGAATCAAAAAACGATAAAACTACTATATTAACTAAGGGCAACTTGTAGTCGTATGGCTTGATCCTATGTCATTTTGAGTTTATGCCACTGTGAAGGATGTTCCAGATGGCGAGATTGTGATTGAAAGATTATATGTTCCTTGGATACCGGTGTTAGCTCCGTAATCTCTACCAATTGTTAGTTGGTATTTGCCTAATGCAAAAGTAGAACAAGATCGATTGTCACCTAAATCTTGCCCGTAACACATTGCAATTGGTAAAATTGCCTAAATAAGCAATGCCAAATTTCAAAAGTAAAAACTTTCAAAATAAAAAAGAAAGATCCACCAGTTAGGAAATACACTTTCAAATCAAAACTTATTAAGTCAAAATACCTTCAAAGCTTTACATAAGTCCAATATTCTGAAAATTTAATTACAAAATCCGCCAGAACAAGTATTGTTTATACATTGATTGTTAGCAGTGCAAGCAGAACCAGTTCCACCACATAATTGAGTGCAACTTGTGCTAGAACAAGTTAATGTTCCACATCCTGGATTATT
>NZ_JAMQPV010000001.1:1500000-1717500 GCF_026151395.1 Leptospira limi | reverse complement strand
ATTTAAAATACAAAAATGGTTCGAATCAAAGGTTAGATTCTAATTCCAAAACAGAAATCTCAGAGGGAGCACCCAAACGGAATGGAGGACCCCAATAGCCGGTTCCTCGGCTTACATAAATTTGTGTATCCTTGTATCGATGGAGTCCAGCCACAAATTTTTGTGCAAAGTATATGAGTATGTTCCCAGGGAAAAATTGCCCACCATGAGTATGGCCTGAAATTTGTAAATGAAAGCCAACTTTGTTTGCTTCATATACACTATTTGGTTGGTGAGCCAAAAGGATTTTGTAATCAGAATTTTCCCCACCAGCCATGGCTCGTTTAGGATTTGTTTGGTGGGATTTAATCATAGATCCAGCGGTTAAATCAGTCACACCTGCCATTAATAATTTTGCATTCCCTACTGGGATCGTTTCGTTCTCATTGAGTAAAACTCGAATTCCTAAAGCTTCAATCTCAGGTAACCAAGATAAAACTCCGGAATAATATTCATGATTTCCCGTTACATAAAAGGTTCCGTATTTTGATTGGATATCAGCCAAAGGTTTTAAGTGGTGTTTGAGTGTCACCGCTGGTCCATCGACTAAATCTCCAGTGATGACAACAACATCGGGAGATTGTGCGTTGATTTTTCCAACCACTCTTCGTAGGAATTTTTCCTTGATTGTGGGACCTATATGAACATCTGAAATTTGTACGATTTTAAATTGATGGAGGTCAGGATGTAAATTCTTAACTGGAATTTTGACATGTTTGGTGGTTAGTCGAACATGTGCATTGTAAAACCCAAGAGAACTCAGTGCAGTGGCAACAACAATGGTAGAAAACGCCAAACTAAAGTTTTTTACCTCTGTCACACCATCAATTGGAAACCCAAAATGTAGTAAGGTCGAAAACAAAAGTCTGGAATAATCTGAAACTATCCCAATATCAAGAAGTCGTAGTAGATCCATTAACAAAACCAAAGTGAACAGGATCGAAAAAAATCCAAAATTGGTGAAAGTGACATAGGCAAAAAACGTCTGGGTTTTTTCCCGTTTTGACATACGACTAAAGGCATAAGTTAAGGGGACAAGGAGAACCAGGGCTCCAATTCCGACAAGAATCATGGTGACGATAGGACCATTCAGTGAAAGTCCTGAGATTAATCGAAAGGTAGAATAATAATAGATAAATCCAAGTATGGATGTTAATACTGACAAAAATACAAAGAAAGCTTTCAATGAGAATACCCTACATATTGGACAGTTTTTTGATAGAGAAAGTGACCTTTATTCATACAAGAAGGATAGGATGAAAGAAAAAGATACAATTCGAACTAAGTCAGATGTGATTCTCATCGGAGCGGGAATCATGAGTGCCACTTTGGGAGTTTTATTAAAAGAATTAAACCCCCACCTAACGATCACAGTTTTAGAGAGACTCGATGCTGCGGCAAGAGAAAGTTCCAACGCCTGGAACAATGCAGGAACAGGACACTCTGCTTTTTGTGAATTAAATTATACGGTTGAGAATGAAGATGGATCCATTCAGACAAAAAAAGCCCTTCAAATTGCTGAGTCGTATGAAATTTCTAAGGAATTTTGGGCCTACCTTGCGGGCATCAAACAAATCATCGATCCCGAGGATTTTATCCATTCTGTTCCTCATTTTAGTTTTGTTTGGGGAGATGAAAATGTTCGTTTTTTAGAGAAACGATTTGCCGCTTTAAAACAATATGAACTATTTAATGGACTGATCTACACAGAAGACACAAAAACAATTTCAGAGTGGCTCCCCCTAGTCATGAAGGGTCGTGATCCAAATCAAAAAGTGGCTGCAACTCGAATGGATTTAGGAACTGATGTCAATTTTGGAACCTTAACACGTGCTATGTTTCGTTATTTAGAAACGTTCTCCGATGTTCATGTCCATTATTTTGAAGATGTAAAAGATTTAGAAAGAAGTGAAAATGGTAACTGGCACCTAACTTCTCATAATTTACAAACTCATGAAAAAGAACACCATGAAGCAAAATTTGTTTTTATTGGTGCTGGTGGCGGAAGTTTACCTCTTTTAGAAAAATCTGATATACCTGAGGCATCAGGATTTGGAGGATTTCCTGTCAGTGGCCAATGGTTACGTTGTAAAAATAAAAAAATCATCAAAGAACATTTTGCAAAGGTTTATGGTAAGGCAAATGTTGGTTCCCCTCCTATGTCTGTTCCTCATTTGGATACACGTATCATTGAGGGGAAAAAAGAATTATTATTTGGACCTTATGCTGGTTTTACGACAAAATTTCTCAAAAAAGGTTCTTATTTGGATTTAGTAAAATCTTTGGAATTTGATAATATTTTCCCAATGTTATCTGCAGGGATGCACAACCTTCCTTTGACAAAGTATCTGATTAGCCAAGCATTACAATCTCACGAAGACCGAATCGAAGCATTAAGGGAATATTTCCCTGAAGTGAATTCGGAAGACTGGGAACTTGTTGTTGCTGGGCAAAGGGTTCAAGTCATCAAAAAAGATGAGGACGAAGGTGGTGTATTAGAATTTGGAACAGAAGTTGTGTCAGCAAAAGATGGATCCCTTGCGGCTTTACTCGGTGCAAGCCCAGGCGCATCAACTTCTGTATCCATCATGTTGGAAGTATTATCAGACTGTTTTCCAAATGAAATGAAATCCAAAGAATGGAGTGATAAGTTAAAAACCATGATTCCAAGTTTTGGTGAATCAATGAAAGATCAGCCAGAACTCTGCTCCTTGAGTCGAAAAAGAACAGAGGAATTATTGGGATTAAGAACCTTGGTTACTTAACTTTTTTCCGAAGTTCGATAACAACTTTTTCCTTCGACTCCACAGTGTACAAGGCCGATCCTTGTGTGGAGTCGATGATCCTACGCGGGCTCACACCTTTTTCTCTCAGTACACGAGAGATAGCTTGTGCTCTTTCGAAACCCAAATCATAATTTTCAAAGTTACCTGGTAAGTCCTCTTTATAAGGAGACGTATAAGTAATGATGAGAATATCATATTCTTTAAATTCATTCTCTAAACTTCTTGCAATCGCATCTAACCTTGCGCGTCCTTCTAAATGGATTCGACTGGATGGTAAATCAAATATCTCACTTGCAAAGAATACAAAACGTTCGAGTTTTGATTCATTTGGAATACTTGCTGTTTTCAATTGGTCATCATTAGGGATGGAATCAATCACTCGTTTTGGAGTTTCTTCTGATGGATATGGATCCTTTTTTGATAATGAAAAATTAATTCCAAATCCAAACTTTCCAGCTGTCTCTTCATAATTACCTTTGTTTCGATAACCAGAATTTGGTGCCTTATAATTGACTATGTATGTATTTGCGTGTTCTACTTCGGCGCTAAGAAAAAATCGATCCGTGATATGATAGCGGATGCCAAGACCTCCAAAAACTCGATTCACAGTACCACCATATAAATTTTCAGATCCATAACCTGCCCCAATCTTTAGATAAGGATCAAACGCACTATTTGGGTTTATATGAAAAAATAAATTTACATCTGCAGTTAACGCATTATAGAAATCTCGTTTTTTTTGTAACATAAATTGAAACAAATCACCTGCGTTTAGTAAAGCTAGTTGGTTAGAAACTGATCCAGCAAACAATGCAGATCCAGTGACAGCTCTCGGATCAACAGTTCTGAAATTAGTGGAAGAAATTACTTGGTTGGTTGCGGAAAGTCCAATCCCAAAATATTTAAAAATTCCATATTCAAATCCGAGTTCACCCCCTTTACTAGAAAGCTTTGTTCTGTCTTCAGTCAATCCTGTGTAATACGTATAACTTAAATAGGCCGCAGTAATGTTGTTTGGTGGAACTGAACTGACTGCAATATAACCAGGGAAATTATAATTAAAAACTCCTTTTTGAATGGTACCTGAATTGTTACCAAACCCTCCAATTCCCATTCCATAAAAGATCAAATTTCCTTTATCAAAACCTTGGCCCCTTAGGAAAGCACCTGGGAATAAGGATAAAATCAAAATTGTCCAAAAAACAAGGTTTAGTTTCCATTTCTGCATGGGTGATCTTGTTCCAATATCGTTTGTTAATGCAAGTTTATTTTTTGCCTAAAAATGTCACAAAGCCACCCCTTCATTCGTCTTGTTAGGGAGGTTTCCGATGAAAACAAAGGTTTTAATTGTAGGTGCAGGTTATGCGGGCATTCTCTGCGCCAATCGTTTGCAAAAACAAAATAAGGATATAGAGGTAGTGCTCATTTCCAATTCTGAGTTCTTCCAGGAAAGGATTCGATTCCATGAATTGGCTTCAGGGAGAAACGATAAAAAAATAGAGGTACGAGAACTCATTAGAAAAAAGATTCAGTTTACCATTGGCCAAGTATCAAAGATTTCACCCAATTCCAATGCAGTGGAAGTAAAAACAGATCAAGGCACAATTGTATACAATTACGATTATTTGGTTGTCTCCATTGGAAGCCAAAATACGAAAACCAAAATGGAAAAAGAGAATTCAATCCAATCTAAAGAGTCCTTGGACTTATTTCTAAAATCAAAACACCCACAAGATATAGTTGATTTATGTATATTGGGTGGTGGTCTAACAGGAATTGAATTTGCTACCGAATGGAAAGAAAAACATCCAAACACAAATGTTACCATTGTGGATCAAAATCATTTTGGAAGATCCTTTTCCAATGTTGGCAAGGAATATATCAAAAATAAGTTTGAATCTTTAGGAATCAGAGTGATCGAATCGAAGGTAATCAATAAGATTGAGAAAAACAAAATTCAGTTCCATGACCAAACCGAAGTAAATTACGACACGCTTATAAACTGTACAGGCTTTCATGTTAATGATCTGCTTACAAAATCTGGCTTTATCACAAATGAATCCAACCAAGTCTTTGTTGATCCATTTTTACGATCCATAAAATACGAGAATGTATATGTTGCTGGAGATGCGGCTAAGCTAGAACCTTCTCATTTGCGAATGGGTTGTGTAACTGCCCTACCAATGGGAGCTTATGTTGCCGACACGATCTCAGATGTATTACACAACCGAAACATTTCTCCATTTCGATTCCATTTTTTTGGACGTTGTGTCTCGCTGGGAAGAAACGATGGCCTCATCCAATGGACAAACTTTGATGATTCTCCAAAAGAAAAAATAATCAACGGAAAATTAGGCGCATTGATCAAAGAAGGCGTAAATCGTTTTACACTGATTGTCTTACGGATGGAGAAGTTTCTACCATTTCGATTTTATTTTTGGCCCAAAGGGAAAGAACAAAGAAACTCAAATGAGTTTAAAGAAACAATGATCCAACAGGGAGAAACATAAATTGGAAAATTTACAATCTTTTTTAGAATGGAAACCATATTTGTTTTCCATTGCCTATCGAATCACTGGTAGTTATGCAGACGCAGAAGACATTTTACAAGAGAGTTACCTTAGGTGGCTCTCAGTGAATCATACGAAGGTAGAAAATCCTAAATCCTACTTAGGAAGTATCGTGGCAAGGCTTGCCTTTGATTTATTAAAAAAAGCATCACGCAAAAGGGAAACCTACATTGGACCCTATTTGCCAGAACCAATTCCTGAATTCACTTCCAGTATTGATGATGAAAAAATAAATTTTGCATTTTTAGTATTACTGGAAACATTAAATCCATTTGAACGTGCAGTTTTTTTATTACGTGAATCGTTTGATTTTGATTTTGAATTAATCTCAAAAATTATTGGAAAAACCCCGGGATACACAAGGAAAATTCTAAGTAGAGCCAAACAGGCATTAAAAGAAAGAAGAAAAAAATTTGATCCAGACCCCAAACACCAAGAGAAACTTCTAATGGAATTCAGTTTGGCTTGCATCAAACAAGATACAAACGCACTTTCCCAATTACTCAAAGAGGATGTGATTGCTTATTCTGATGGTGGTGGGAAAGTCCATGCAGCAAGGATTCCGATTCCTGGAATCATTCGAGTCATAACATTCTTAAAACAAACAACAAAAAAGGCAACTAATTCATCATCGGTTTACTTTGGTTATGCGAATGGGAGTCCCGTCACCATCGGTTATGGGAAAGACGGATTTCCTAATTTTGTACAATTCATCATGATTGAAGAAAACAAAATCAGTGAAATATTAACAATTGCCAATCCGGACAAACTGAAAGGGTTTCAAAACAAGGACCAATTAAGAAAATTAGGATATATACGAAAACCAAACTATTTCCACATGATCTACCTTTGGATCAAAAATAAAATCCTGAATTTTGTTAAATAGACTGAAGGATAGGTTTATATCATATCGTCATATAAGATACAAATGTTCCTTCGATTCGTACTGAAAGTCGCGATACCATTTTTAATCTTAACTTTAGCAGGATGTTTTTCTTACGACAAACCAAACCCACCCACAGCGGAAAAAGGAGTATTGGATCTAAGAAATTGGAATTTTGATCTAAATGGAAATGTTCCCTTAAATGGGGATTGGAAGATTGTGTGGAAACAATTGGTAATTACGCAAAATGATAATTCCAATTTCACAAAAATTCCTGGCAATTGGACAAACATGGGAGTTCCTTACAAAGAAGGATATGCCACCCTCCAATTAAAAATTTTAGTAAATCCAAATGCGAAAACATTTTACTTACAAAACGGAGTCACAAGGAATGCATTCAGAATCTTAGTTGGAGAAGAGAAAATTTATGAATCTGGGAAGTTAGGTCTCGATAGTGAGTCAGAGATTTCGAGTATCAACATACAAACCATAGCACTTCCTTCACGAAATGATAATGAAATCAATTTAAACATCCAAGTGTCTTGTTTTCACTATCATGTTTGCGGAATTGCGACACCATATCTGATCGGAACACACGAAGGAATCACAAAATCATTTTTTGAAGCAACTAGTCGTGATATTTTAGTGATGGCTTCTCTTGGCACACTTGCCTTTTTTCACTTTGTATTATTTCTTTTCTGGAAAGACGAAAAAACCCATCTCTATTTTTCCTTTGTATGTTTTCTTGCATCAGTTAGGTTACTAAGTATTGGAGAGACTAGGCTAATTTACAATTACTTTCCCATGGGTATTTATGAAATCATGGTTAGACTCAATGGATTTTCATTTACATTATTATACCTTTCCTTTGTAAGATATGTAAAAGAAGTTTATCCTGATAAAAAATATTCATTCATCTATTCGTCGAATTATTTTTGTGCAATACTTTTGTTGTTTGGAATTCCTTTCCCAATTCCCATTTATTCACAAATACAATCGCTTCATTTAATTTTATCGTTACTTGGATTATTCTCTCTAATGTATCCAATTGTTCACGGAGTATTGATCAAAAAACCGGGTGCAAAATTTTTTCTATTTTCCCTCGTTTCAACGATGTTACTCTTTTCTTTAGATATCTTAACTGAATTTGCTAAAAAAGGAACAGCTTATCTCGCACAATATGGGTTTTTAGTATTTGGGCTATCACAAGCATTGTTCATAGCAGATCGTATGATCCAAAATTTTAAAAATCGAGAGAAACTCAAACAAGAGAAAGAGTTAGCTCTTGCAGAAGTAAAATTTAAATCCGCTTTTTTATCCACTATGAGCCACGAAATCCGAACACCAATGAATGGAATTTTGGGCATGACTCAAATGTTTGGGCAAACTAACCTAACTGAAGAACAAAAAGAATACTTAAGCTTAATCCAATTTAGTGGAGAGAATCTTTTATTATTAATCAACGATATTTTAGATTTAACAAAATTAGAGTCAGGTAAATTTGAATTAAGATTAGAACCTATCGTTTTAAAAAAATTATTAAATGATATGGTTCAATTATTCAAATCCAAATTGAACACTGAATCAGTGAAGATAGACTTAGTCATCGATGGTGAGATTCCTGATACCATCATCACAGACCAAAGGCGATTCACTCAAATCCTATCTAATCTTTTGGGAAATGCAGTTAAGTTTACCGAGAATGGATCGATCTCAATCATAGTTTCCTCTCTTCCAATGGAAGATAAAAAAAGTCAATTGGTCCTACAAGTGAAGGACACTGGAATTGGAATCCCAAATGAAAAAATAGATGAACTTTTCCAACCTTTTATGCAAATCCATTCACACTTGTCTGGAAAAACCAATGGAACGGGATTAGGTCTTACGATTACAAAAAAAATTGTAGAAGAATTATCAGGTACGATCACTGTACAATCACAATTAGGCAAAGGATCCGTCTTTCAAGTTGAAATCCCGGTCGAATGCACACATGATACTATCAAAACAAACAAAGTAACAACAAACCAAAGTATTCTAAAAGTTGTTGAATGGGAAAAACATTTAGCCGAACAATTCCCTGCAAAAATTTTGGTCGCTGACGATGATTCGATCAATCTCAAAGTATCAAAAATGTTTTTAAAAAAACTAGGCTATACAGCAATAGTTGCAGAAAATGGAAACGATACACTCTTATTAGTGGAAAAAGAAAAACCAGATTTTATATTTTTAGATGTTCAAATGCCAGATTTAGATGGAATCCAAGTTGCCAAACAAATTAGGCAAAATCAAATTTTGACAAAACAACCAATCATCATTGCATTAACTGCAAATGTGATGGAAGAAGAAAAGGAAAAATGCCTTGCAGCAGGAATGAATGATTTTATGACAAAACCTCTGTTAATACAAGAACTTGTATTTATGATCAAAAAATGGTCAAAGGAATAGTGAGTATGGAACATTCTTTGGTGATTGGAGGCACTTCTGATATTGGCGTTTGGGTAGTTGAGTCTTTAGCAAAACGAGGACATTCAATCTCCATCACAGGGAGAGACAAACAGAAATTATCCGAATTACAAAACAAAATCCTTTCAAAATACAATATATCAATTAAAACCCATGAATTAGACATCACAAACATGGAATCTTTTGATTCCTTCTATTCTGGATTAAGTGTAGAGCCAAATCATGTTTATATCCTCGTTGGTTATTATGAAAACCAAACATTTGCCAGAGAAAATTGGAGGGAATTAGAAAAAACCATCCAAATCAATTTTACTGGAGTTGTTGCACTTGTGAGTGCCATTTCGATCAGCATGGAAAAAAGAAAATCGGGAAACATTACAGTCGTTAGTTCTGTTGCAGGGATCAGAGGCAGAAAATTAAACTACATTTATGGTAGTGCAAAGGCTGGTTTAACAACTTATCTTTCTGGTCTGCGTGCACTTGTTTTTCCAAATGGTGTGCACATCGCTACTATATTACTTGGACCAGTCTATACGAAGATGTCAATGGGACACAATTTAATTCCTTGGTTAACGTTAACACCAGAAGAAGCAGGCGAAAAAATAGTCATTGCTGGATTAAACAAAAAAAATGAAGTTTATATTCGTTGGCCTTGGCGTTTCATTATGTTCATCATCCAAGTCATTCCTGAATGGATATTCAAACGTCTTCCAGCATTTTAGAAAGTAAGATTCCCTACTTTCTAAAAGATTAAGGGTAACTTACATAATTCCAAACATTTTGGAATCCATTGAACATAGGGCATGAGTGCATTGCAAGTGATCCCATTCCATTACAAGACGTTGTCACCAAACGTTTGCTATTTCCAAAGGGACTCCCAACATTCACATTTGTCAATGCTCCCACCATTCCTAATGGGCTTAACCAAACATCAGTAACCTGATTCATATTCCCACTGAGGTTGGCAATTGAATCGTTTTCATGGATCAATCCATAATAAGAACCTGCAGGTGCTTGTTGTGAGAGCCCAAACCATGATGGATTGGAAGCAGTTTGCAAACTATAATCGGAAACTCCACTGTAGATGGAAACTCTGCCTACAGTTCGAATTTTTCCTTGGTAAGCAGCATGACCACTGCCTTGGGAATGTCCACCGACATAAACACTCGACCAGAGAATCGAACCACCTGATACATATTGGTCCCAACCTTGCCCTGGATAATTTTGATTTAAGTAAAGTAATAAGGATAAAAGTCTGCCTTCGATTGCATTGGCAGAATCCACTGCCACATAAGGAGAGACAGATTCACCTGTTACGATTTCACGCCTTACTAATTCAAAACAACTGGCATCATTCCTTGCAATACCTTGGTTACAAATCGTATTCACAGCCTCACCATTTGGATAACTAAGCCCAATGACATGGTATCCTCTTGTAGCACCGTGTTGTAATATCGCATTAATTTCACAAGGAGTAGAATCAGTACCAGGATAAAAAACTGATAATCTATTTTTTTGGGAAACACCTGTTTGTGGTGGAAATACTTGGTGAGGAGCATTAAACGTTGTGATTTGAGAATTGGTAAGGGATGGCGCAATTTGATAACGAACAAGAGAACCAACAGCTCCATTGGAAGGAAAGGCATTTTGGCCTGCGCAGGAACGCACATACAAGTTTAAGGAAAGAATTTTTAACAAATCTTCATTTGTATCCGACTCTTTTTTACAAAAGAGAAACGACTGAGAAAAAGAAAATATGACAATGAAACAAAGTAAAATACGCAATCTTTTTTGTAAGGATAGAATTTTCAAGTCGGTTACGCTTCTCTCGATTCAGATCAAAATAAAAACTTTTGCAAGTTTGGCAATCCAATTCTCAAACACACAACACCAATCGAACACATGGATTGGTGTTGTATCATACCTCACTTCAGTTCTTTAAACTTAAGAATCATCGTGTCGACATTGGATCCAATCCCTTCGATTCTTGTTACATTCAAACCTTCCCGGTCAAATAAACTGATCACTGCGGAATGATTGAATTCTCCATTTGCCATTTTTTTATAATTGATGCCAAGAACCACTGACAACATCCGAACGTCTTTTTCCTTTCCCGTGAGAAGTGTCCAATTTTGACCAAGGCCCATCTTCTTTTTATAATCTTTTAACACTTGGGGTTTATCATTTTCTGAATCAAAACTCACAAGGATGACATTTGGTACTTTGCCTGATTCTGATTCGATTTTTTTTGCCACTTGTTCCAAATCAGAAACTAACCGTGGGCAAATGGAAATACAAGAAGCATAAAACATACTGATGAGAAACGGTTTTCCTTTCCAATCAACAAAACTTACCGATTTATTCTCTTCATTTTGCCATTGGCTTTTTAGTTCTAACAAACTCCCTTGTGCTGGTTCATTTGCAGCTAGTATTGGTTCATGTTCATGGTGATGATTTGCATTATGTTCGTCACACTGCAAAAATGAAATTCCTATAATTAAAAACATAAGATAAAAAAAATATTTTGAAATCGTTTGATTCATTTTGAACCTTCCTTTCTATTTTGGTCCGCCACACATCGAAATCCTAAATACTTTGCCGTATACCAACCTTTTAAGCCAGCGCGGTATCCAAATCGCATATAGGATGCATAATTCGAAAAATCATTAGCTTTCAGTGATCCTCCTCCGCAAAAGAGACTACTTTCAATATCAGAATCTTGTCTAGAATCACCCGTCACAGAAGAATTATTAAAATCATACACCCATTCCCAAATCATTCCATGTTGGTCATATACTCCGAGTTTGTTTTTGTACAAACCAACTTTTGGTAGTACTTCTGGTCTTGGTTCCCCATACCACTTAAGAATCACTGCTTCAATCGCCTTTTGGTTTTTGCCTTGTGGAGGAATACTACCTACATACTCCCATTCAGTTTCCGTGGGCAATCGTTTCCCTTTTGATTCACAATAAGCCTGGGCTGAAAACCAAGAAACATTCGTAACAGGCGCTAAATGATCTGATTCCTTTGGTTTACCGTTTTTCCAATCAGCCAGGTAACCAGCATCCACAAATAAAGAAGATGGTTTTCCTTTTTTCCACTCGGGATGATGTATCGTAAATTCGTAAAACTCTTGCTTGGTGACAGGATACTCGTCCATATAAAAACTGTCCACTTTCACTTGGGCATTCGGTTGAGTAGAACCATCTTTCAGAAAGGGTTTCCATTTCCCCGAAGGAATCTTTACCATTTCTGATTGTAGGGAACCATAGGAAACAATCGAAACTAAGACCATTACAAGAATCGTTTGGTGATTCAATTTTGTTCGATGCTTCATTTTTTCCATATGATCCCTTCCCTTCTTAAGTAAGGCTACTTCACTTCTTGCTCAGTGACCATATAACCTTTATTGTTCCAATTATGGTAAACATAACTCAATACACTTGCAATTTCTTCATTGGAAAGTTCGAGGTGAGGCATTACGTTATTGTATTTTTGACCATTCACTGTGATTTGCCCACTTAAACCTTTTTTTAACACTTGGATGGCTCTTTGTTTATCAGCGTTTAAAAAATCTGATTTTGCTAGTGGTGGGAAAACTCCCGCAACACCTTGGCCTTCTTTCATATGACATGCGGAACATACCGACTTATAAACTCTTTCCCCATTGGCTAAAATTTCTTCTTTGGTTTTGGCAGAAACTTTTGGTTTTACCTCAGTTACCATCCTTTGGATGGCCGGTCCTTCCGGTAAATAAACAGTATCTTCTTGTTTTCCAGAATATACATTTGGATTAGGTTCACCTTCTACTTTTAACATTCCAAGCGAACCTTTGTTAAATGTTCTAAAGATGGAATGGTCTACGAGTATCAATGTCCCTGGCACATCAACCGTAAAATCAACAATAGCGGATCCTCCAGCCGGGATGAGAGTGGTTTGCACATTGTTTTGGTTTGGTAATATTCCACCTTCTGTATAGACATGATCAAAAATTTCTCCAATCACATGAAAGGAAGAAACTAAATTAGGACCACCATTTCCAACAAACAATCTAACCTTTTCACCTACTTTTGCTGTAATTGCACGATCTTCCACCAATGATCCAACAGAACCATTAAACACTACGTAGTCTGGAATTTCAGTAATCGCCTTCTCCATGCTAAATGATTGAAGGCCTGGTTCCCCATTTTTCCCTTTTGTATAAAACTCACTTTGGACAACGTAGTATTCCTTGTCCACTTTTGGTAGATCATCTTTTGGTTGCACAAAGATAAGACCATACATTCCATTTGCAATGTGCATTCCCACTGGTGAAGTAGCACAATGATAAATAAAAAGTCCAGGATTGAGAGCTTTGAATGAAAATTTAGAAGCATGTCCAGGGATTGTGAGAGAAGCTGCAGCTCCACCTCCTTGCCCAGTAACAGCATGCAAATCGATGTTATGTGGCATCTTACTGGATGGATGGTTTTTTAAATGGAACTCCACTTGGTCCCCTTCCCTAACCCGGATCATAGGTCCAGGCACTGATCCGCCAAATGTCCAGAATGTATATTCCACTCCATCTGCAAGGCGACCTACAACTTCCACAGTTTCTATATTGACTACGACTTTTGCTTCATAGGTGCGATCAATGTGGGGAGGCACTTGTGGCGCATATGTTAGTTTTGCTTCCACTGTTGTTTCTTTTCCACATTGGAAAAGAAAGGTAGATAAGTATAAAAGGAACAAATAAAAGATGGTTTGTCTTGATTTTATGAAATTCATATGATTTACGATTCCCTATGTTTTTAAGTGTAAGCAGTTTTTTGTATTCTAACATTGATGTAAGTCAAGAAGATTGATTCAAAGAAACAAAAAACACAAAGAAGGTGATTTTTTGGATGTTTCCCTTTTCCCTCATGCAAAAAGAAAACACATAAAATTCTAAATCGACGGATCGGAATCGATTGGAAAAATTGGTATGTTGCCTCTATGACAGACCCACAAACTAGCCTGAGCAAATTCAGAAGTCTTCTTCATATTTCTTCCATTCTCAATGCAAACCTGGATTTGCACCAATTACTTCCTCTCATCATGTTATACTCCAAGGATTTATTGGAAGCAGAAGCAAGTTCCCTTTTCCTCTTGGAAAACGATGAATTTTTATACTGTGAGGTTGCACTGGGAGAAAAAGGAGAGATCATCCAAGAATATGCTAGGTTGGAACTCGGAGAAGGCATCGTGGGGATGGTGGCAAAAGAAAAAAAACCGATCGCGTTAGTAGATGCCTACAAAGATCCAAGATTCAATCCAAGTATGGACAAACGAACTGGTTTTAAAACAAAATCCCTTATCTGTGTCCCACTCTTTGTAGAAGAAAGGTTGATTGGAACACTGGAAGTGATCAATAAAACAAATGATCGTATTTTTAATGATTCTGATTTAGAATATTTGATTTCTCTATCAGAGGTTGCAGCCACTGCCATACAAAATGCAAATGTCAAAGATAGTTTAGACAAACGAATCTTAGAACTTTCTCTTTTGTATGAATTTGAAAAACTTTCTGTTTCGGAAAAAAGCCTAAACGAACTTGGGAAATGGATGTTAAACCGAGTTTTAGAATACTTAGGTGCAAGTTCTGGAACCATTTACATAGCAAATAACACCAAACAAGAATTAGGGATCCTAGCTGCCAAAGGAATTCCTGAAGAAGCTTATGACCAAATCAAAGTTCCCTATGGGAAAGGTGTTTCAGGTTGGGTCGCGGAGAAAAAAGAAAGCCTACTCATTCATAATTTGGACATGGACCCTCGTTATAATAAACTTTCACCTTATAGGTTTGAATCCAAATCCTTGATTTCGGCACCATTAATTTACCAAAACGAACTATTGGGTGTGATTAGCATCAATAACAAACTTTCAGGATATGCTTTCCAACATTCCGATTTAGACCTACTTACAAACATTGCGGCAAGACTCAGTAATACGATTAAAAATGCGCAACTTTTCCACCAAATCGTAGATACAGGAAAAGAACTCAGTCGTGCTAAAAACATCATGCAAAAAATCATGCCATCTGTTTTACCAGAGACAAAAGAATTGAGTTATGGAGTTTCGCATATCCCACTCGAACAAGTTGGCGGTGATTTTTATGATGTAACACAAATTGATGAGAACCAATATTCGATTTTGATTGCGGATATTTCTGGGCATGGACTTTCCGCAGCGGTTCTAGCTGCCATGTCCCATATGGTATTAAAAAACTTTGAACCAGAAATCAAACAAAGCCCTTCTTTATTTTTAACCACACTCAACCATATGTTGTTTGGCAAATTGGCTGGAAATTTTCTCACAGCATTCTATGGAATCATCAATATCAAAGAAAATTCCATTCTCTGTGCGAATGCAGGCCATCATGCACCTTTCCTCCTCAAAACGGGAGAATCAAAGGCAAAACCATTAGATGTAAAAGGGAAAATCCTTGGGCTCATTCCAGATCTTTATTATGAAGAAAAAACATTCTCTTTTGGTAAAGGGGATAGGCTTGTACTCTATACTGATGGAATTACGGAACATATGTCAAAAGACCATAACAAACGTTATGATGACGAATTATTCCAAATGGCTATCACGAAAGGAAAATCGAACGTAGCACAAGAATGTGCAAACCTACTCATCCAAGAAGCCAAGGATTATGTAGGTTCGGTTGAATTTGCAGATGATGTGACAATTCTCATCGTCGATCGAAAGTAAATCTTAAAAGATCAAAATCTACAGTAACGTTAGTCTTATTGGTTATAGACACATTCCGTTAAACTAAAACAGTCTGACCAAAGAACAAAGGATTTCAAAGATCGATGGATTCGTTTCCTTTGTTTCGTAAGGTTTCGAGTAACTCTGGATTTTCCAAACAGTCTTTTGCCAAATCAGATTCAAATTTTTCCACTAACATCCGTAAGGATACATTAGAAGTTTCAAAATTTGAACCCCCATCCACAGAATCCGAGAAAATGGGAAGGACAATATAAAACGGAATCGTTAACCAAGAAACAATCCTACGACCTTGGATTGGGTATGTGTAATCACGTATGATTTTTTTGTCTTCGCGATCCATCAGTGTGAAGGTCACATTGGAATGGGTTTCCACAAACGAAGGGAAAATACCAAGGGTGAGTAAAAACAAAACCGCAGAAATACCTGCTGAATCCGTGCCTGTTTGGGTTGTATAGGTAAGGTTTAATTTGGAAGTCCGACTGAGTTTGAAAAGTTTTGATTTTGCCAGTTCAAATTCCAGTCCAGGTGAATTGTACAAATTGGCTTTCGAAGTTTCTTCAACACGGATGAGATGGAATCTGATTTTATCACCAGTGATTTTATCTAGGTCAACAGCCGTTTGATTCGATTCATTTGCCAACGCAAAATAATGAAAATTGCAGGAAATAAAACTAAGGAAAACAAAAGAGAAAAAACACCGAATCACGAATTGCATACGTCTCGTAATTCTGGCATACAACCATCTCATCTGCAAGCTGATTTCCGCGCAAGGGGGAGTAGCGGAAATCCTTTCGCGTAAGCGAAAGATTGAAGCGGATCACCCGGTCCCTTTCCGTTAGGAAAGGGATGTGCCCCCAATCCCTTCGTTGCGATAGTTTTCTTTGTACTTGGTATAATTGTTTGCCGTACGGGTGATGATCTCGCGGTCTTTGTCTGTGATGTCTCGGATGATTTTGGCGGGGCTACCCATCACGAGAACTCCTGGTGGGATTTTTTTCCCAGGCGGGACAAGGGACCCGGCCCCCACAAAAGACCACTCCCCGATTTCCACATCGTCCATGAGCATGGCTCCCATCCCCACAAAACTATAGTCTTTCAATACACAACCGTGGATGGTCGCATGGTGGCCGATCGATACATAATCCCCAATCGTGACAGGATACAAATCTCTTGCCACATGTACGAGGGTCATGTCTTGGATATTCACATGTTTGCCAATCGTGATGGTATTTACGTCTCCTCGTAACACACATTGGAACCAAATCGAGGACTCTTCCCCGATGCTAACCTTGCCTAAAATATCGGCAGAAGGAGCCACCCAAGCCGTAGGATGGATGGAAGGAGTATGGCCTTGGAAAGAACGGATCATACTTGCTACAGAATGTCGGCTAAACTGAAACTCAAGGTCTTTTCGTTTTTTCCGCTTGCGTTTTTACCTTCCGACAAGTTACCGTAGTCTTAGATTCAAATGGGATCTCACTCCTCAACAACGCTATTTTTCTCTAAAAACCTGCTAAGGAATATTTCATGGCAATAGACATCAAAGTCCCCGAGATGGGGGAATCCGTAACCGAAGCGACTATCAGTGCTTGGACCAAAAAAGAAGGCGATGCTGTCAAAGTAGACGAAGTACTCGCCATTTTAGAAACAGACAAAGTCTCATTAGAAATTCCTGCTCCTACCTCAGGGGTATTAAAATCCATCTCTAAAAAGGTGGGGGATGTGGTGCACGTGAGAGACATCATTGGTGCCATCGAAGAAGGTGCCGTGGCTTCTGCGCAAGCAAGTTCCAATACCCCAGCTCCAAAAGCAGAAACACCAAGCGCACAACCTAACACAGGCAAAGTGAATGAGGAACTTCCTCCTGCTGCTCGTAAACTCATTGAAGAAAATAAATTAGATGCCTCAAAAATTACTGGCACCGGTCGTAACGGACAAATCACAAAAGAAGATGTAATCCTTTATATGGAAAAAGGTGGTTCCAGTTCCGCTGCTCCTTCTAAGGCCGCGTCACCAAGCCCAGAGATTCCAAAAGCAGTAGTGGTATCGGCAAACGCTGGCCCAAGAGAAACCGTTGTGCCAATGACAAAACTCCGCCAAACGATTGCAAGCAGGCTTGTGAGCGCACAACACACGGCAGCGATTCTCACTACGTTTAACGAAGTGGATATGGCGCCGATCATGGAACTTCGCAATAAATACAAAGACAAGTTCAAAGAAACTCACGGTGTGGGTCTTGGTTTCATGTCACTCTTTACCAAAGCTGCAGTGGCAGCATTAAAAGCATATCCTGCCATTAACGCAGAGATCCGTGGAACAGACATTGTCTACAAAAACTACTATGACATCGGAGTCGCAGTGGGTGGGCCAAAAGGACTTGTGGTTCCGATTGTTCGTAATGCTGACCTTCTCAGTTTTGCACAAATCGAACAAGAGATCGCAAGGCTTGCCGGAAAAGTCAAAGACGGAAAAATTTCTCTCGAAGACATGGAAGGCGGAACGTTCTCCATTTCCAACGGTGGTGTGTATGGTTCGATGATGTCGACACCAATCCTCAACCCTCCACAATCAGGAATTCTTGGAATGCATAACATCGTCAAACGTGCGGTAGTTGTGAATGACCAAATTGTCATTCGTCCGATGATGTATCTTGCTCTTTCTTATGACCACAGAATTGTGGATGGAAAGGAAGCGGTGCAGTTCCTAGTGAAGATCAAAGAAATGGTAGAGGATCCAACAAGACTCCTCTTTGAGGTATAGTTACCAATATGGAACAATATGATATCGTTGTCATTGGTGCAGGTCCTGGTGGGTATGTGGCTGCGGTTCGCGCAGCCCAACTCGGGAAAAAAGTAGCCATTATCGAAAAAAGAAAAACTCTCGGAGGGACTTGTCTCAACGTAGGTTGTATTCCTTCCAAAGCCCTTCTCGATTCTTCAGAAGAGTATCACAAAACCAAACACAAATTAAGTGACCATGGAATCTCAGTGAAAGATGTCAAAATCGACATCGCGAAGATGATGGCTCGTAAAGACAAAGTGGTAAGTGAAGTGACATCGGGTGTTGACTACCTGATGAAAAAAAATAAAATCACTCGTTATTTGGGTCATGCTAGTTTCATTTCCAAAAACGAAATTTCGATCACTGCAGAAGATGGGAAAAAAGAATCCATTTCTGGAACGAACATCATCATTGCCTCCGGATCTTCTCCGATTGAAATCCCACCACTCCCTGTGGATGGAAAAAACATTGTTACCTCAGACCACGCCATTGCTCTCGATGCAGTTCCCGAACACCTCATCATTGTAGGTGCAGGGGTCATTGGTCTTGAGCTTGGATCTGTTTGGTTACGACTTGGTGCAAAAGTCACTGTGGTGGAACTCATGCCACGCCTCTTTGGAACGGCAGACCAAGCGATGGCAAGTCTTGCGGAAAGACTTCTTACTGGGCAAGGAATCAATTTTCTCTTTGAAACCAAAGTGCATGGTGCTAAGGTAAAAGGGAAAAAAGTAGAAGTCGAAATCGAAGGCAAAGATGGGAAAAAAACCATCCTCGAAGGAGACAAGGTGCTTGTTTCGATTGGCCGTCGTCCGAATACAGATGGACTTGGTGCCAAAGAAATTGGTGTCGAGATGACTGACCGTGGTCGCATCAAAGTAGAACCTAACAAATTCCAAACGAACATTCCTAATATTTATGCCATTGGGGACGTGATTGATGGTCCGATGCTTGCACACAAAGCAGAAGACGAAGGGATTGCTGTTGCGGAACTCATTTGTGGAAAGTATGGTCATGTGAATTACAAAGCCATCCCATGGATCGTTTACACTTGGCCAGAAGTGGCTTGGGTAGGACTTGGGGAAGAAGAACTAAAAGCCAAAGGCATTGAATACAAAGTGGGTAAATACATGTTCAAACCCAATGCACGTGCTAAGGCCATGAACGAAACCGATGGACAAGTAAAAGTCCTTGCTGACAAAAAAACGGACAAACTCCTTGGGGTTTACATCGTAGGACCGAGAGCATCTGACATGATTGCAGAAGCCGCAGTTGCGTTTGAGTTTGGTGCCAGTGCAGAAGACATAGCTCGTTCTACACATGCTCACCCCACTCTTTCTGAAGTCCTCAGAGAAGCGGCGATGGATGCTGATGCGAAATGGTCCATCCATTCGTAACATAACAGTTGTTTTGTTGTTTTAGGGAGATTATATGACAACCGATCAGATGATGAGTTTATACGGCGATAACGTTGTATTATTGGAAGAGTATTACAAACAGTTTAAGGAAGATCCATCTTCTTTAACAAAGGATTGGATCGATTTTTTTGGGGAATTAGAAAGGTCCTCAGTTTCGAACAATGGTTCGAATGGAAGTGGGTTCAATGGAAATGGATATGTAAACTACACGTCTACCGAACACCGTAAAGACTCATCTCTCAGTGATTTTGGTATCATCAACCTTCTCAATGCATACAGAAGGCAAGGTCACTTAGCAGCAAATCTCGATCCGCTTGGCATCAACAAACCCAATCGTGAATTCATTGATCTTAAAATTAAAGCCCTGAAACAAACTGACTTAGACACGGAAGTGGATTCTGGAATTTCCAATCTTGGAAAAACCAAATTACAGAATGTCATAAATTGGTTTGAAAAAACGTATTGTGGTTCGATTGGCTGTGAACACTACTACCTTGTCAATGATGAGGAACGGGAGTGGTTACAAAACCGAATGGAACCACTTGCCAACAACGAACCGATCAGCAAAAAGACCGCCTTACGTTTGTTTGAAAAATTATACCAAGCAGATAGTTTTGAAAACTTCCTCGCGAAAAAGTTCGTAGGGAAAAAACGTTTTTCTCTCGAAGGTGGAGAAACCATGATCCCAATGCTTGACACCCTTGTGGAAGAAGCGGGTGGTCATAAAATGGATGCCCTTGTTATTGGTATGGCTCACAGGGGACGACTCAATGTTCTTGTGAACATTATCCGTAAACCTGCAGGTCTTATCTTTGCTGAGTTTGAAGAAAAACTAAACCCAGGCCAATTAGGATACGCGGACGTAAAATACCATCTCGGTTATTCTAACCATGTGATGACCCATTATGGAAAAGAAGTCAAACTTTCCCTTGCCTTTAACCCTTCTCACTTAGAAGCCGTAGACCCAGTGATTTTTGGATCGGTTCGTGCACGCCAAGAAATGGCAAAGGACATGGACCGTTCGAAATTTATGCCAGTTGCCATCCATGGGGATGCCGCGTTTGCGGGCCAAGGTGTTGTCGCAGAAACACTCAACATGATGAACCTAGAAGGGTATACGGTAGGCGGAACTTTTCACATTGTGATCAATAACCAAATTGGATTCACCACTCTCCCAAGTGAATCTAGATCCACATTGTATGCAACAGACCTTGCAAAAGGTTTCCAAGTTCCTATTTTCCATGTGAATGGAGACGACCCAGAAGCAGCATACCGTGTCACAAAACTTGCGTTAGAATACCGTCAAAAATTCAAAAAAGATGTAATCATCGATTTGATATGTTACAGAAGGCTTGGTCACAACGAAACTGACGAACCAACGTTCACTCAACCTCAGATGTATGACATCATCAAAAAACACCCCAAAACTATTTCTCTTTACGAAGAGACTTTATTGCAACGTGGGGACATTACAAAAGAAGAAATCCAATTCATCAAAGACGGAATCCAACAAGGACTTGAAACTTCCTTCCAACAAGCAAAGGAAAAAGACACTCGCATTACAGTGGATACGCTAGGCGGGGTTTGGTCGAGATACACCAAAGAGCCACTCGATTCTGATGTCCATACGGAACTCCTCCAACAACAATTAGGTGGCATTGTGAAAGCAGTGACTACCCTACCAGAAGGATTTACAGCCAATCCAAAACACATCAAAGTGTTGGAAGACCGTAAAAAAATGGGGGCTGGTGAACTTCCGATTGATTGGGGATTTGCGGAATCACTTTCCTTTGGTTCCATTTTGGAAAATGGATTTCCAATCCGACTTGGGGGCCAAGATGCGCAACGGGGAACATTCTCTCATAGGCACGCAACACTCTCGGATATTGTGAATGGGAAAAAACTTACCCTTCTCAACCATATCAGCGACAAACAAGCAAAGATCGAAATTGTAAACTCATCCCTTTCGGAATACTCTTGTTTAGGTTTTGAGTATGGTTATTCCCTTGCGGATCCAAGTAGCCTTGTGATGTGGGAAGCACAATTTGGCGACTTTGCTAACAACGCGCAGGTGATCTTTGACCAGTTCATTTCCAGTTCTGAAATCAAATGGCAAAGGATGTCGGGTCTTGTTTGTTTATTACCACATGGTTACGAAGGCCAAGGTCCAGAACACTCATCCGCAAGGCTTGAGAGGTTCTTACAACTATGTGCACTCGACAACATCCAAGTGGCAAACCTCACCACTCCAGCACAATACTTCCATATCCTTCGACGCCAAATCCTACAAAGTTTTAGAAAACCACTCATCATCATGACACCGAAGTCACTCCTTCGGTTGAAAGATGCAGCTTCTAGTTTAGAAGATATCACAACGGGTGCGTTTAAAAAGATCCTTCCGGATCCAGTGGCAAAACCAGAAAAAGTAGAAAAGTTACTCTTCTGCTCTGGCAAGGTTTACTATGACTTACGTAAGGCGATTGATGCCCAAAAATTAGAAAATGTAGCAGTCGTTCGTATCGAACAACTCTACCCTTTCCCTGAAAACCATATCAAACAAATGATCACCAGTTACGGAAAACTGAAAAAATTTGTATGGGTTCAGGAAGAGCCAAAAAACCAAGGTGCTTGGTTCTTTGTGAGAGATCGAATCGAAGCAGTGATGCCAGAAAACAAACGTCTGCATTACGCAGGTCGTTCAGAATTCCCAAGCCCTGCATGTGGACATGTGGTCACTCACTTAAAGGAACAAGATGATTTGGTAAAGGATGCTTTGTCCTAAACAAAAACCGAACGATCAGGCAACTTGAGTTATAACTCTGCAGGTTTAACCACTTCCCTTGATTTGTTTCTAAACTAAAAAGAAAACCCCAATGTAAATTGAGGTTTTTTATTTTGAATTAGTAGGAAACTTAAATGATGTTTGTGCGCGAAGCTTTACGAGAGAATGATTTATTTAATGAATTTGTTCAGAAGTTGTCAGCGACTCTAATGAACCACTCAAGATCCCTTTGGTCGTGATAACATCATAATCATATACATGAAGTTTGATGTTTGGTTCGGGGAGTTTTTTCCTAACATTTTTTTGTTGAGGTTCAGGATTTTTTCCCAAAATCAAAGTTAGGTGATTTCTCAAAGAATTAAATAAAAGTTTTCTAAAATGATACCCTTGTGGTAAAACAGAATCTAATTTATTTGTTTCTGGATCAAAAAGATACACAAATTTGTGGTCTTTGTAATTGAGGACTCCATCCAAATTGCTATCTTCTGTCACAGCGAAGATCAAAAGTTTTTTCTCAATTTGTAGGACATCTTCCTTTGGATCATCAATGGTGTTGGCCACTGATTTTTTAGAAAACTCACCCACAAAAAAATCCCAAATGTAAACATCATGAGGGAATAGTTTTTGGATTTTTCCATCCTTTAAACTAATTGAATATAAATTACGCGCATGTGTTAATATGCCATCAGGTCCAAATCCACCTGATTCGGTCACAAGTCCATGTGGGTAGATAAAGTATTGTTTCCAATAAATTTTACCATTCCCATCTTCTAAATCTAAACTGTCAGTCGGTTCAGGTGAGGTGTCTTTTTCCTTTGACTCTGGGTTTTCCACAGTCACTTCATAACCACCATCATAGAGGCGCCAACTTTTAGACAAACTAAAGGTTAACACCGCAAGGATGAGTAAAAAGAATAAAAAGACTCCTACCCGAAGTTTTTCCATTATTTACTAGCGTTATACGCCTTAATTGCACTCAACACTTCATCCATTTCCGAACTTGTCATATAAGCAAAGAGTGGAAAGTTGAGAACTGATTTTGAAATCCGGCGGGCATTTCCTTCGTTTCCAAATCGTTCGATGAGGTATGGTTTAGCCCCTGGTTGGTCTGACATCGCACCTGGATAGATGTTTCCAAAACCAATTCCTTTTTCTTTTAAGACAGATTCAATTTTGGGACGAACTTCTGGATCCACCAATGTAACATTACAATATCCATTTTCATCATACCCTTTTGGAGGTTGGATCACTCCAATCCCAAGCCCTGGTAATTCCTTATAATAGATGTTTTGTGAAGACTTTCGTGATTCGATTCTCTTTTGTAAGTGTTTTAGTGAGAGATTGAGAAATGCTGCTTGTAACGAATCAAGTCTTGAGTTCCAACCCACAAGTCCGTGTTCGTAATGCGAAGTTCTTCCGTGGTTTACAAGGCGTCTTGTGACAACAGATAATTCTTCATCATTCGTGAAGACAGCACCACCATCACCTGCAGCACCTAACACCTTCGCAGGGTAAAAGGAAGTTGTTGAGATCAGTGCCTCTTTGTAGAGAGATTTTCCATTGTGTTTAACACCAAAACACTGTGCTCCGTCTTCAATGAGGGCTACATTTTTTTCTTTGCAGAACTTACGGAGTTCTTCAATCTTTGCAGTTCCCCATCCATATAAATGAACAACAAGAGCTGCCTTTGGTTTTACTTTTTCGACCGCTTCTTGGAACACTTGGAAATCCATTTGTAAATCCACTGGGTTTGTATCCACTGTGTAAGGATCCCCTCCCACATTTACAACCGCTTCGAAGGTTGCCCAAAAAGTAGAATCTGGTAATAATACTTTATCACCACGACCCACACCAACAGCGCGTAACGCGAGTTGTAAGGCATCTGTTCCATTCGCACAACCAATCGCATATTTGGTTTCAGCCCAAGTGGCAAGGTTTGTTTCTAAGTCAGTCACTTCATTTCCACCAATGAACTGAGCGTTTTCTGACATGGACTTTACTTTTTCATTCCAGGTGTCCAAAAATCCTGGTTCAAATCGTTTGATATCTATAAATGGAACTGCCATTTTTCGCCCTTTTCTTTACTTATTTGCAAATATTTGATGAAGCCATTCATTGAACTCTTTTGAATACAAGGTCCAAAGAAAAAATAATGCCCAATACAGAACCGTCCCATAGGCAAGTGTTGGGATCAAGGTTTTACTTAAATTATTGGATGCGGAATAATAAATTCGTATGAGAACAAGGGGCCATAAAAAAAACAAAAACACATAAATGGAATTCCCCATGGCAGAAATCCACTGGAGCACTTCCCCTTTGGGGTTTTCCTTCCATCTAGTGACCCCAAACCAAAACTCAGGGAAAAATTGAACTAGGTAAAAACAAAATACAAGAAAGAAAAAGAACTTCCAATGTGGTTCAAGGTCCCTTCGGAAAAAAGTGAGAAGCAGTCCCACAAACCAAATGAATAAAACGGGAAAAGCTAAGGTTTCCAAAAGAGTCATATTGGTTTTATTTTGTCTCCACAAGTCGTTCTAAACAGGAGATGAGTCCCGTGGGATCAGCACATCTTTTTCCGGCAATGCCAAAGGCAGTTCCATGGTCAGGGGACACTCGTGTGAAATCCAGACCTAAGGTTATGTTCACACCCTTCTTTCCTTCAAGCAATTTAAATGGGATGAGACCTTGGTCATGGTAACCTGCCAAATACAAATCGTACGCCTTCGCTCCCGGTAAAAATGCAGAATCAGCAGAAAGTGGACCTTCCACTGTCAATTTTGCTTTTCTGAGCACACCAACTCCCGTTTTTAGAATGGTGAGTTCTTCTGTTCCAATTTTTCCACCTTCTCCTGCATGAGGGTTTAAGCCAAGGTAACCGATGGTAGGTTGGTTTAAGTAGGGAGAACGAAGGATGGCATTCTTTAGTTCTTTCCAATCGAATGTTTTTAGTTCTTTCACAACATCCTTCAAAGGGACATGGGTGGTTAAGGGAATCACATTCAGCTTTTCCCCAGACATCATCATAAAAGTTGGTCGTTTGTAAGTCTCTGCCAAAGTTTCCGTATGGCCACGAAATCCCCTCACCCCAGCTTTTTGTACCCACTCTTTGGAAAGAGGGAGAGTGATAAGATCTCCTCCAAATTGTTTTTGGAAGTCGATGGTCGCAAGGAGTGAGTCATATGCCATTTTCCCTGAGGTTTTGGATGGTTTCCCAAGGACAAAAGATTTGGGTTTTCCCGTCCCCCAGGCAATCGAATAAAATCCAGGTTCGTCTACGGGTTTTGTGAGCTGTTTGGCCTTGGAAAGGGTTTGGTTGTGAGGCCCTCGGATGAGGTAAATGCGGTGGTGTTTTCCTAAAGATGTTAAGAGTGGGAAGGAAGAACCCAGAAGTTCGTAATTGATACTTGTCGGGTCCCCTTCCGAAATGAAGATGGTTTTCAATTATTCTTTGGCGTTTGGTTGTTTCCCAAAAATCTTTTCTACACTGAGTGAATCTTTGGAGTATTCCAATTCGATGAGGTCTTTTGCACTGTGTTTGAGGTCATTCGAAATCATACAACGACCTTCTAAGATCACCCCATTTTGGATGATGAGTTCGGGAGTTTTGATGTCCCCAAGGATTTTGGAGGTAGGAAGGAGCATCACACGGTTTCTTGCCGTAACGTTCCCTACCACAATCCCTTCTACGATCACACTCGCAGCTGTGATATTGGTTTTGACCTTTCCTGTTACCCCGATGTAGAGGTGTTCGGCTTGGAGGGATTTTCCCTCGAATTTACCGTCAATTTTGAGAGATCCATTGATGAAGAATTTTCCGTTGAAGTAAGAATTCTCACCAATAGTTGAATTGGTAACTTCGGTCTGATTTTTGACTAATGCCATGCGTTTGCGAGTCCGTGTATGTGATTTTTCACAGTGTCCTCGTTCCCCCTAGGAATGAAAAGGTTTTTTTACTTTCGAAACGACGGGAGACGAATCAAATCACATGCTTCTTCGGCAAATTCCTCAAATTCGCGGAGTCCTTCCATGATCGAACGACCTTCTAAAACCGTTGCCTTTTCAAAACGTGGATTGAATTTGATAGGCTCTTCCATGTTCATGATGACATTGTTTCCATCTTTTATGTCATTGTTTACAGCAACAAGGAAGTCACGGAACTTACCCAAGGTCTCAAAAGACTCAGCAATGAAAATCCTAGATTGTTTGTTTTTCATCCGAGAGAGCTGTTCGCGAAACTCTTGTTTGTCTGCTGCCGCATACTCCTCAATTGTTTCCACAAGGATCTTCATATTCCTACGAAGGTTCTCCATGTATTTTAATACAGAGTCACGTTCTGTGGCATGGGAATAATCAAATTTGATATGAGCATCCCCAAGGATAGGAATATATTCCAAATCCATAATATTGATGAGGGTTCCAATTTGGTTGATCTCACTATCATTGGAATTGGGAGTGATTTTCATCACAGGGTATTGTGAAATAATTTTGTGTTTGAGGTTTTCTGGATTTTCTTCTCTTGTTTTCGCATTCCGCATGGTTTGTTCCAAGTTATCTGGAATTCCATCCGGTGAAACTTCTTGCATACGACGTCTATAACGTTCGATGTCAAAGGCTACACGTTCTTTTTGAAGATCGTTTTTTGCATTACGTTCAATTTTCTCCAAATTCCTTAGCATTTTCTGCAATTTGGAGAGTTCCATGATCTGTTCTTGCGTAAGAGGCATTTATTCCCAACCTTCCGGTAATGTAATGGACTCATGACCATTCTCTAATGAACGTTTGATGGCAGAACTTAAACCATTATCCCCTTTTTCTAATAAAACTCTCCAATACAGATTGAGAGCCAGTGGCAGGTGTTTGAGCCTACCTGATTTTTGATAGAGTTTTAAAAACTGATCATATTCTTTTTTCACAAACTGGATACAAGCAAGTTGTAATGGGATCAGATAAGAATAAGGTTTTAAATTATATTCAGATATTAATTCCCTTTCAAACTCTTCCCCTTCATTCTTAAACCTCACGACAGTATCAATACAAGGGTTCATTGTATGTGAGAGTTCATACCCAAACTCATTACCACTCATCCAATCCCCACGTAGTTCCGTTTCTAAGTCCGTTTGGTATTTCAAAAAAACAGGTTGAGGCAAATAACGTTTTGCATACCGAAGTGCAGAAAAAGGTGGAATTTTACCATAGGAAACCAATTGGAACTTTTCCTTTTCCCAAGATTCCCATTCTTCATAAAATCCAATCATAAACTTCCAAACACGGAAGGATTCCTTTTCAGGTAACAATCCAAGTTCAATGGCATGGAACAAAACACCTACAAGTTGCCAATGGGATTCTAGTAAGGCTGCATCCACTAAAGTTGGAAAATGGATTTTTTCAAACTGGCCTTTTGCATATTCAACTAACATATGCAAGACGGAGTTCTCAAATGGAACCTCAGAATATTCCCAACCGAGAAGGGTTAAAAAACGACGGTTGTCATCGGTTTGCCCAAAAAACTCTTTTGTAGTAAGAACCCATTTCCGAAATTCAGGAACATTTCCTTCATACAAAAGCCCATAACCAATGAGTTCCCAATCCTCTCGTTCCATTTCCTCAAATTCACGGTTTTGGCAGAGTTTCCAAATCCGATCCAAACTTGTTTTTGGGAAAGCCGTAGGTGATTGTAAAACAGGATCGTGGAAACGAAAGCTCGCATCATTTTCGGAAAGAACCGAACAAAGGCTGAACCCCCCAGAGAAATCGGTCGATAAATAGAAGAGATAGTTTGCAAAACGAGACTGGTTGCCTGAAAAAAAGGCACGTAGGTCTGGCCATAACTCCTGAAGAGAACCTTTTTTAGGGATTTCTTCTGTTGGATGGAATTCAATTCTGTATTCTGGCCAGCGCAGTTTGTATTCTGTTTGTAAGCTCATAAGGAGGGGAACCTTCCCTCTCTAAATTCGTAATCATAGGAAGTATGCATGAGGCATTTTTGGTTAGCAAGTAGAATTCTTCTCTTTTTCACAACATCATTACTTGCCGAAACAGACCTTCAGTATCTAATCAAGTCCCACCAATGGGGGGAAATTGAATCTCATTTCAGAAATACATCTCCATCCAGGGAAAGTGAAGTATACACTCTCATTGAATTCCATGAAAAATCACCTAACGGAGACAAGGAGAAACGGTTTCGGTATTTGTTATCTCTCATCCGAGGTGTTTTTGTCACCGATGCAAATGAAGAAGAAGTAAGGAAGATTCTCACTCAATCCATGCCTTTCCAAACCACTCTTTTCAAATTGAGTTATTGGAAATTGTACAATGAGATCACAGCAAAAAACTTTTTAACTCCAATGGAACGGATTCAGTTTTTGAATCGGCTCAATATGGAAGAAGATCCGATTTGTCGAAAAGTATTGGATGAACAAATCCGATTACTTGCATCGAACAACCAATGGAAAGAAATCACAGAAAAAGTCCAATCCATCCAAGATTCCCAAAAACGTTACCTTCTAACGGGTGATAGTTTGTATCGATACGGAAAAGCAAAACTGATTTTAGGAGATGAAAAAGGTGCTACAGAAGAATGGCTTGGTTGTTTACAAAAAGAAGGACTCCAAGACCAAACCGTGCAAATGATCGCATCCGATTGGAGTAAATACAAAGGGAGTGGTAGTATTTTACAATTGAGTCCATCAGAGCTCACTTTATTTTTACCTGCTATCAATTCAAATGACAAAGAAGCTTTGTTTCGTTCCAGGCCTGAACTTTTTTCAAGCCGACTGAATTATTACGAAGGGTTCAAACACCTAACATCTGTCCTGACCAAGGTAGGAAAAACAAATGAACTATTTCGAGTTTTACGCGCCAATAAATCCTTTGTGGATATGGATTCGTCTTGGATAGTCGCACTTGCCGACACTTTCTACCAACAAAACAAATTCCAACAAGCCATCGAACTTTTAAAAACCTTTCCAGGAAAAGATGCTGGGTATTACCGTGTGCTCGCTGCTTCCTACGACAGATTAGGTGACAAGGAACTCTATTTTGAAAACCTGATTTTATACTTAGGAAAATACCCTTTTAATTTATTTTACCAAGACCGACTCATCGAATACTTAGTGGATCGTAAGGGTGAAAAATCACAATATGCACCTCTTGCCAAATTTGAAAGGGCTCTCGCTGAGATTCCAAACTTACCTGTCAAAGGAAGGCTTGTGTATTGGTATTTACGTTCCTTAAAGGAAAATGGGGAAACGGAACGATTCAAAAAAGAATTAAAACGATACTATGCACTTTGCCCAGGTTCTTATTACACTCGGGTCATCCGAGAAGAGTTTTTATCTACCATCAAAGAATCAAATAAACCAGAAAATCCAACTTACAATAAAGAGTATTTGTTTGAATATCTATCTTACACAGCTGGTATTCCTGAAGAATCGAGTGCTCTCATTGGCCGTAATTTAGGTTTTGTGTATCCGAAAGACTCTTATGAACTCGGAAACAAACTTGGGGGCATGAGTTCAAGGATCCAAGGCCACAAACTTTTGAACTTAGCCAAAGAATACTTTCGTGTGGGAGAAGATAGTTTGGGTCTACATTTAGTCAACTTCCATGTGAAAAGGGAAAATTTATCGGAAGATGAAAAAGATGAAATTTTAGTGGGGATCGGAGACCTTACGCGTAACACTTATTATTCGGCATTTCATACACGGTCTTTACTCAAACGTTACCTCATCCCCGACGATCCGATTTTACTTCCCACTTCCCTTTCCGTTCGGATGTACCCAAGGCCTCACCAAAATTTAGTTTCGAAGTACGCGAATGAAAACGGAATCTCGGAAGACAATGTTTACGCTCTTATGCGCCAAGAATCATTTTTCAAAGAGACTGCAACATCTAGGTCAAATGCTCGTGGTCTCATGCAAATCATGCCAGCCACAGGACGAGAATTGGCACATAGGATGGGAATTTCGTCTTACTCGCTCTACGAACCAGAAACTTCCATTCGGTTGGGAACAAAATTTTTAGCTTATTTACTCAAATCGAATGGGAATGAATTAAAATGGGCATCCATTGCTTACAACGGTGGTCCAGGGAATTTACGAAAATGGAAAAAATCTGTCTACTCTGGCGATTTTAATCACTTTCTGGAAGACTTACCTTACAAAGAATCAAGGGACTATTGTCGCATTGTGGTCTCGAATTACTACGCATACGATATCATGAAAAAATACCACAAGTTGTAAAAAATGGCTTTTCCCCTCCCTTTCCCCTGTCTATTCTTTGAAATAGACAGAGATATACAGGAGAAGATATGTCCGAAAAGGCTATTCTGAAAGTGGATGGAAAAGAGTACGAACTTCCGATTGTTGCGGGAAGTGAAGACGAGAAGGCAATTGATATTACAAAACTCCGCCAATTGTCCGGTTATGTTACGATTGATTCCGGTTATTTAAATACAGGTGCATGTACAAGTGAAATCACCTTTCTGGATGGGGAAAAAGGAATTTTAAGATACCGTGGAATTCCCATCGAAGATTTAGCAGCAAAGTCAACATTTACAGAAGTTGCTCACTTACTCATCTATGGAAAACTTCCAAATGATGCAAGACTCAAAGAATGGAATAGTTCAATTACCAAACACACAATGATCCATGAAGATCTGAAACGTCTCTTCAATGGGTTTCCAAAAGATGGACACCCGATGGCGATCATGTCTTGTATGATGGGTTGTTTGTCTACTTACTACCAAGATAGTTATGATCCAATGAATGAGGAACACAGAGAAATTTCCATCATTCGCCTACTTGCAAAATTCCCAACCATCGCGGCGTATGCGTATAAAAAGTCGATTGGCCAACCTATCATCCATCCATTAAACGAATTGGATTATGCGTCTAACTTTCTCAATATGATGTTTGCTGTTCCTGCAGAAGACTATCACATCGATCCAGAGATTGTTTCCGCACTCAACTTACTCCTCATCCTTCATGCAGACCACGAACAAAACTGTTCTACTTCTACTGTGCGTCTTGTAGGGTCATCACTTGCTAACTTGTATGGTGCCATTTCTGCAGGGATCCTTGCACTGTGGGGGCCTCGCCATGGTGGAGCCAACCAAGAAGTTTTGGAGATGTTAGAAGGGATTAAAAAAAGTGGTTTGTCTGTGAAAAAAATCGTAGAACAAGCCAAGGACAAAAACTCAAGTTTCCGATTGAATGGATTTGGACACCGTGTTTACAAAAACTTTGACCCACGTGCCAAAATCATCAAAGTTGCTTGTGACAAAGTGTTAAACAAACTCGGAATCAAAGACCCACTCCTTGACATCGCAAAAGAATTAGAAGAAGCAGCTCTCAATGATCCATACTTTGTAGAAAGAAAACTATATCCAAACGTAGACTTCTACTCTGGTATCATTTACCGAGCGCTCGGAATTCCAACTAACATGTTCACTGTGATGTTTGCTATGGGAAGATTACCTGGTTGGATTGCACAATGGAAAGAGATGATTGAAGACCCGAACTTAAAAATTGGTCGTCCAAGACAAATTTATACTGGTCCAAAAGAAATTTCTTACGAAGCAGCAAAAAAACAAGCGTAAGACGATACAAACAAAAATGGACAAGGGAGTTTTCCCTTGTCCCTACCTACCATTGAAGCCATTCTTTTTCAAAATTACTTTCCTATTCCAAGTTTTTTTCTTTCTCAGCGTTCCTGTTTATTCCACGGATAAGGATGATATTGGAGAAAGATACATTGCAACAAAGGAATTTAGTTATTGGGTCGATACCAAATCGAATACGGGAGTCGACTCCGTATTAAAAGAGGGAAAGTTCAAACAAGTCCAAGATGAATTTGTCAATTTTGGATTTTTAAAAGGGACTTTATGGTTACGACTTGATCCAGAAAAATTTCCCGATCCAACAAAATTTCCTCTTCTATTAATCCAGGCACATAATATTGATTTGGTGGAATTGTATCATAAACATGACGGAGACAGTTTCATTGTTTCTAAATCTGGGCATATACAACCTATGTTCCAAAGAGAAATCCCACATAGGAATTTTGTGTTTCGTTTGGGACACCAAAAAGAAACAATACTGATAGAGATTAAATCCGATATTTCCTTACAATTTTCGATTGTTTTCACAAACCAAAGGAACCTTCAAAGAGAAGATTATTTTACCCAATGGGTATATGGATTATTTTTTGGAAGTTTAGGGATCATCATTTTATACAATTTAGCGATCGCATTTTTTGTCAGAGACAAAAGTTATTTTTTTTATATAGGATATGTTTTCTTTTTTGGACTCGGTCAATTATCCCTCCTTGGATTTTGGGGTTACTTTTTTGTACCAAATTCTTATTATTGGAAACGAGTTGGAATCCCTGTATTTTTTAGTATTTGCCTTTTTTTCTTCGTATTATTCACAGCTAATTTTTTAAAAATCAAAGCACGATTACCTAGGACAACAAGGTTGTATCAACTTTTAGGTGCCTTCTCCTTATTTAATGTTTGCATCGCATTGTTTGGCGGAATCGCGGAAGCATCAATTGGTGTGAGTTGGTTATCAGTTAGTATTTGTATTACTTTATTTGGTATGTTGGTTTGGGGATTAAAAAAACGAATCAGGTCTTTTTATTATATCTCGATCGCATTTTTTTTATTACTCTTAACATGTATTGTATATGGTTTACTCAAGTTTGGAATTTTACCAAGTAATTCATTTTTAGAAGAGATGTTATTTCCCATTGCATCCCTTGCTGATATCACCTTATTTGCGTTTGCTTTGGCAGATCGAATCCAATTACTCCGCCAAGAAAAAGATTTGGCACTTGCACAAGTCACAAGCCTTAGAAGGGAAAGGAAAATTTCTCGTGACATTCTCATGCAATCCCTACCCAAAACAAATCCAGATGTCAAAGGATTACAAATCCAAATTTACATCCAACCGATGAAAGATGTTGGTGGGGATTTTTATGAATACCACTCTCCCAATCCATATGAACTAGGAATAGTTTTATGTGATGTATCTGGTCATGGAATTCCTGCTTCTCTCATTTCAGCAATGGGTAAAGTTGCATTTACAACACAAAAAGATTCAATTTCATCCCCAAAACAAGTGTTAGAAGGAATGAATCGAGTTTTATACGGAAACTGTTCTCCTCAATATGTCACTGCTTCCTATTTGTATTTAAATAGTTCTACAAATGTGTGGAGGTTTGGACGTGCTGGCCACCCGAGTGCTTTTTTACAAAGGGCAAGTGGAGAAATCATCAAAGTCCATCCCAAAGGGAAAATTATCGGTGTGTTCCCTGAAATCCAAATTGATGAAATCACATATCCCGTTTTCCCGAAAGACCGCATTTTACTTTTGAGTGATGGGGTTTTAGAATGTTTTGATGCCAAAGGTAACATGTTCGGTGATGCAGGCCTTATCGATTTTTTAAAAACCAACCGTGAACTTCCAAACCATTTGTTTAAGGGAAAACTCATCCAAGAGTTGGAGTCATTTTCAAATCGAGAAATAAAAGACTGGGAGGACGACCTAACCTTTATTTTTCTGGAATTGGTATGACAAAAAGTTACGAATTATTGGATTCTGGTGACCTATCCAAATTAGAAATTGTGGGTGGTTACAAACTGCAACGTTCCTCCCCTACTTCCGCCTATGGCAAAGAAACTCCTGGGATCTGGAAAGACTTACATGCTACTTATATCAAAAATGATTCTGGCTCTGGGCATTGGAATTTCCAAAAAAAAGTTCCCGAAAGTTTCACCATTGAATTTTCGAATTTAACGTTCAAAATCAAACTCACTCCCTTTGGTCATATTGGTCTCTTCCCAGAGCAGGAAACCAATTGGAACCGAATCCGTGAGATTGGCAAAAAAAAGCAAGGCCTCGAAGTATTAAATTTATTCGCCTATTCTGGTGGATCCACACTGGCTTGCCTTGATGCAGGTATGAGTGTTTGCCATGTGGATGCATCGAAAGGAATGGTGGACTGGGCAAGGGAAAATGCAAAACTTTCCGGGCTCGATTCCAAACCAGTACGTTGGATCGTAGATGATGTGATGAAGTTCATCCGCCGTGAAATCAAACGTGGGAAAAAATACCAAGGCCTCATCCTTGACCCACCAAGTTTTGGTCGTGGTTCGAAAGGTGAAGTTTGGAAAATTGAAGAAAATTTATCAGAGCTAATGGATGCGCTGATGGAACTCTCTGACTCCAAACCAGAATTTGTCATCCTGAGTTGCCATAGCCAAGGTTTTAGTCCACTTACCTTGGAACGAATTCTTTCTTCTCGGATCAAAACCAAAGGGAATTACGAAACAACTGAACTTTATATCCCCGAAACTTCAGGGAAAAAATACCCTGCTGGTTTTTGCACATTTTTTAAAAAATCATAAGTGCCACTTTGCCTTCTATGAAACAACAACGATCCTCCATCACAAGTTTCTCAAACCCAAAAGTCAAATGGGTCAGTGGTCTAAAAGAAAAAAGAAACCGAGATGAAGAGAAAAAATTTTTCATCGAAGGTTACAGAGAAATCAAAAAAGCCATCACAGGGAATCAAAAATCACCTATCCCTTGTTTAACGGCAAAGATTACGAGTGTATTCGTTTCTCCCGAATGTTTTTTAGGAGAAAATGAGGAAGAACTCATTTCTTCGCTTCGATGTCCGATTTACGAATTACCTAGAAAAATTTTTGAAAAGATATCCTATCGGGATCGGCCTGATGGTCTCATTGCCGTTGCAGACACGCCAAATGCAAATGTTCCATGGGAACAAATCAAAACCATCCAAACCAATCCCATCCTCATCATCGAAGGTGTTGAAAAACCAGGGAATCTTGGCACCATTCTTCGGACTGCAGAAGGTGCGGGTGTAGGGCTTGTGATTGTCACAGACCCAAGGATTGATCTATTTAATCCCAATGTAGTCCGAGCAAGTACTGGAACTATTTTCACACTCCCCGTATACATTGGAGACATACAGGAAGTATTGTCTGAATTTCATAACAAAGGATACAAACGGTATGCGGTCACACCAGAAGGGAAAACCTTGTACAGTTCTGTGGATATGAAGGAGAAATCTGTTTTTTTATTTGGGAGTGAACAGTATGGACTGAGTCCGATTGCCAAGGAACTCGCAGATAAAACATTATATCTTCCAATGCTCGGTGAAGCGGATTCCCTCAATTTAGCTATGTCTTGTGGAATTGTTTTATACGAATCCATCCGCCAAAGATCCAAATGAAACTGTATTATTATATTTCAGGCCATGGGTTCGGACATATCAGTCGTTCGGGAAACATCATTAAACGTTTATTAAACGAAGTTTTCATTGAAGAAATCCATTTAATAAGCACCCGTATCGGTTTTATCGACTATGAACATCCCAAATTAAAACTACGCTCTCTCAAATTAGATGTAGGTATCTCACAAAAAGATTCACTTTCCATAGACATTGAAACTACAAAAGAGGAACTGATCCAATTTGAAAAATCCAAATCGATTTTATTAAAGGAAGAGACCAAATACTGTAAAGATCAAAAAATCTCTCTGATCCTAACCGATAGTTCATCCTTCCCAATTACAATCGCATTGGAAACAGGGATTCCCAGTATCTTCATTGGAAATTTTACTTGGGATTTTATTTACCGTAATTATGCAAAATCCGATTCTTACTTCGGAAATTTGAGCGACCATCTGGAAGTGGAATATGGGTTTGTGACAGAAGCTCTGGTTTTACCTTTCCAATGCCCTATGCCTAATTTTTTAGAACGAACGAATATCGGCCTTGTTGGGAGAAAACCAACCCTACCAAAGGAGATAGCTCGTAAACAATTTGGGTTCCGAGATGAAATCACTTATATCCTCCTTTCCTTTGGAGCTTATGGATTAGAAGGACATAGGTTACATACCGATTTTTTGCCTAAACATATCCAACTTGTTGCATTTGGAGTTCCTGGCATTCAATCTGATGGAATTTTGGTACCAGAAGTCTCACATTACCCGGATTTGGTGGCAGCTTCTGATTTTGTTTGTACAAAACCTGGGTATGGAATTTTAGCAGAATGTTATTATGCAAAAACGCCAATTCTTTATACAGATCGTGGAGACTTCAGCGAATACCTTTATCTCGTTGGTGCACTTGATTTGTATTTTCAATCTGCCTATTTGCCTTTAGAAAAAATTATTTCTTGTGAATTTGAAGAAACCCTGGCATACATGAGAACAGTGGATGGAATGACTCCCAAATCGGAACTAAAAACAAATGGTGAAGAAGATGTGGTTCGTCATTTGTTAGAATATACATAAATGCCAGGCCCTGACTCTTATACCGATCGAATCTTACAAGATTTGGAAGCATCCGAAAATGGTTATTTTCAAATCGAAAATTCCAATGGAAAAGCCATTTTAAAAATCACCAAACCTGGTGCAAAAGGCAAAAAAGTAGAATACAAAGATGTCCTTGCTCGTGTTCAACTTTTTGGAGTTGAAGGTTACCAAACCGAACAATTAAAAAAAATCGTAGTACTTGCCGATGGAAAACCTGTGGAAATTGGAACATGGTCCAAAGGGGATCCAGTTCCCTCCTATGCAGACATCAGTGTTTCCGATGATGGTATGGAAGCAAAAATGGTCCTCCACCCTCCAAAACATGGTGGGCCACTCCTCACCGAATACCAATTGAGGGAACAAATCGCAGCCGTCGGAATTTCAGTTGGGATCATCGATTCTGTCATCCAAAACCAAATCAAAAATCCTGAATTTTTTATACCTTATGTCATTGCAAAGGGTGTACAACCTATCCCTGGAAAAGATGGTGAGATCAAAATTTACTTCCGATCTGACAACAAACCACAGTTAGAAGAAGATGAACATGGAAGGATCAATTATAAAAATATTGGTGTCATCCAATCAGTAAAACCGGGTGACTTAATTGCTGAAAAAATCCCACCTAAAAAAGGTGAGTTTGGTAAAACGGTTACAGGCACTATCCTCCCTTACCAAGAAGAAAAAATTGTCGAATGGATCCTTGGACCGAATGTAGAGCTAAAAGAGGACAAACTGTACGCTAAAATTGCAGGTCGTCCCGTTCTTTCTGCGGCATGGGAAATCAAAGTAGATGAAGTGATCCAATTAGAAGCCGTGGATTACTCAACTGGGAATATTGATTTTCCTGGTACCATCATTGTGGAAGAAAAAATTGGAGATGGATTTAGCCTCACAACCAGTGGCAGTATCATCATTCGTAACTCTGTTGGAAAAGCTTTTCTCAAAGCCAAAGGTGACATTGTCCTTTCTGGTGGTTTTATGGGCCGAGGAGAAGGTTACATCGAATCGGAAGGGAATATTTACGCTAAATTTGTAGAACAAGGAAAACTCACAGCCCAAGGTTCAATCTTTGTCGAAGAAGCAGTGATGCACTCGGAAATTTCAGCAAAGGATTTTATCCGTGTGATCGGTGGTCGTGGGGAAGTGATTGGAGGAACCATCATTGCCGGAAATTCACTCACATGTGCGAAACTCGGTGCCGTAGTAGAAACAAAAACTAAGGTTGCTATCGGAACACCACCAGAACTCTTAGATGAGCTCAACCGAATGAAGAAAGAAATTTCGGAAAAAGAAATCACCCTTCATAAAGTCCAACTCACACTCACAAAACTTGTGGAAAAAAGCCAAAAAAAAGAACTGATCCAAGAAGAAAAAGACACCATCACCAAATTAAAAGATGCCAATGACAAATTTACAAAAGTTTTAGAAACCCAAATCAAACAGTTTGAAACTGCACTTGGATCCTACGAACCAAATCCAGATGCCTTTGTGGAAGTCGAAAGGGAAGTTTACCCGGGTGTGGATTTAAGCTTTGGTGCTGGGAAAAATTATAGGATGGGAATGAGTTCTCTTGTCGGAAAAACGAAATTTTATTTAGGAACCGATGGTTCCATCCAAACAGAACGAAATGTGATCCGAAAAGAAGAAGATTTACTCTTCTAATAATACGCCATCTTCTTCATCGCGAGATATTTTTTTCTCTGCTTTCATATCAGCATCCACTGAGTTTGAAATTTCATTTGAATTTTTTTTTCGTTTTTCAAATTTCAATTTTGCTAAGTCAGTTTTATCAAACACAAGCCAGTGGCGGTTACGAAATCCACCTACCTTTTTGAAACTAAAACCCTGACCTTGTAAAACATAAGTGGATTGTGGGAAATGATCGAAAGGGATATCAGGGATGTTTGACCAATCAAAATAATTCCCTTGTTCATCATAAGAGATTTCTTTTTGTAATTCGCCAAATAAAATCTCAATCGATGTGTCAGTTGACCAAATATAAAAAGCAGTTCGAGAGTAATGAGAGACCACAGATTTCACTGCGTTGTATTTTGAGATAACAAGTAATAGTTGGTCTGGTTTTAATTTTTGTAATCCATCCACTAAATCGAGAGCAAATTCTTTGATTTCTTTTTCTTCAAAGATGTATTGGTTCACATCGCCATACGAACTCTCTTCTCGGAATCGAATATTGCCAAGTAGGTCCAAAATTTTATCTTCCGTAAGTTCAACTGGATGAGCAAAGCTTTTGGCAACTGAAGTTTCTTGTTTTAAATTGATTTTGTCCCTGGCGACTGCATAAATCGCAAACTCATTACTTCGGAAGAGTAAGGACCTCGATTTAACACCAGAGGCGCATGATTGTAAAAAAACGATCAAAAGAAAAAACGGCAGAAGGAGTCGGAAGGATTTCATATAGGTTTAAGCCTCTAGAGTTTGTTGGAACTCTGGGAATTTGGAAAGGTATTCATCCAAAGTCAAAATCGAAAGGATATGGTTGAGCCCAGACAAACGAAAAACAGAATTTAGATTTTTATTGAGATTGGTCACAAAAATTTCCACACCACGGTTGTGGAGTGCAGAGGATGCTTTGATCACCGCTCCGATCCCACTCGAGTCCAAAAATTTCACCAAATGAAAGTCCATTGTGAGTTTCCCAAAATTGGAACCTTCAATTGCTTTCTCAAATTCTTGGTAAAACTCGCGTGAATTTTCCATCAGGACATCCCTTTGGATAGAGAGTAACAGGTGGTTTTCCTGACGGTGGCTTTGAATCAACATACTTGGATTAACAATACGTTACGATTCTCTTCTTTTGTGTCAAGAAAATCGGACTTAGGAAACTGGCGCCAAATCAGCTAGATTCATCTCTAAATCGTGAGGGTATCCTTCTTTGTCGTTATAAACGACGATCGCCTTCTCATTTTGGATCTCTTTGATTTCGACAGTGGAACCAGTAAAAATAAAAATCCCTTTATGGAGGAAGGTTTGTTTTGTGAGTTTAGCCTTATCGCCGGGTTTCATTCCCCTTCCCCAGTTTTTAAATAGAGATCTTTCCCAGCTTTTTTCATCACATCAAAAATATACATTTGGCTATGGTCCACACGGGTTCCAATATCATAAATGGCATCCGTAAAATCAGCTCCGTCTATTTTGGCCGAGGCTAATTTTGCAAACCTTAGGTCAGCACCACGAAAATTGGCATTACGCAAATCAGCTCCGTTAAAAAAAGAAGCCTTGAGGTTCGCACCTTGGAAGTTCGCTCCCACAAAACTAGAGTTTTGTAAAAAAGCATTGTGTAAGTCAGCACCTGAAAAATCGACACCGTCCAATTTTTCTTTTTCTAACATCACACTGGATAACTTAGCTTCCCTTAGGTGGCCTTGTTTGTGGAGGAGTTCCATGGTTTGTGCTTTAGTGATTCGATTTTCTTTCGGAACACCTTGCCCTGATTCATAATCTTCTACCGCTTTTTTGAGAGCAGCTACAGCTGATTCTGGGTAGTTTTTCCTACGTTCTGGGAACTCAAATAATGTTTCGAGTGTTTCTTGAGTTAGGGATTTTAATTCAGAAATGGATTTGCCTTTGGCATATTCTGTTGCCATGGCAAGTGCCACAATCCCAAACCCACAGCCTGTTGTGGTATAACTTGCGTCTTCCACAACTTGGTTATCGTTTAACTTAAGATAGATGCGATAACCGTCTCCGCAACCTGTGTTGCGGTAATAGGAGACGACAGTTGCGTCTTCCATCTCACGGTAATTCATCCTTTGGTCGTTGATTTCTTTGTAGCGAGCAAAGTCCATTACTGCCATGAGTTGTTCCCCCGTTATTATTTAGACGGTAGTGAGGCAAATGCCTCTTACTTCATTTTGTATTTTTTCTTGAATTTGTCTACGCGGCCTGTTGTATCCACAAGTTTTGATTTTCCTGTGAAGAACGGGTGGCAGTTGGAACAAATTTCCACACTGATGTCCCCTGCAGTGGAACGTGTTTCAATCACATTACCACAAGCACATTTAATTTTGGCAGCAACGTATTTTGGATGGATGTCAGTTTTCATGGTGGCCCTTTTAGTTCGTATTCATGCTGGCGAGGAATTGGTCGTTTGTCTTCGCACCACGCATTTTTTCAATCAATAGTTCCATACTTTCGGTGATACTCATAGGAGAAAGTACTTTTCGGAGGATAAAGACACGAGTAAGGGTGTCTTGCGGTAGGAGGAGTTCTTCCTTCCTCGTTCCTGAGCGGTTGATATCGATGGCAGGGAAAATTCGTTTGTCAGCGAGTTTTCGGTCCAAATGGATTTCCATATTTCCCGTTCCCTTAAATTCCTCAAAAATCACTTCGTCCATTCGAGAACCCGTGTCAATGAGGGCGGTTGCGATAATGGTGAGTGACCCACCTTCTTCAATATTCCTTGCTGCACCAAAAAAACGTTTTGGTTTGTGTAGGGCGTTTGAGTCCACACCACCGGAAAGGATTTTTCCCGATGTAGGCACCACTTGGTTGTAAGCACGAGCAAGTCTTGTGATCGAGTCAAGAAGGATAACCACATCCTTTCCATGTTCCACAAGTCGTTTCGCTTTTTCGATGACCATCTCGGCCACTTGGACGTGGCGTTGTGCTGGTTCGTCAAAAGTAGAACTCACAACTTCACCTTTCACATGGCGAGCCATGTCAGTTACTTCTTCTGGACGTTCATCAATGAGTAAAACGATTAGAAAAATTTCTGGGTGGTTACGAGTAATCGCATTGGCAATGGATTGCATGAGAACTGTTTTACCCGTTCTTGGAGGAGCCACGATAAGAGCTCTTTGTCCCTTTCCGATTGGACACATAAGATCGATCACACGTGTATCCAAATGACTAGGGTCAAATTCCATATTGATCCTTTCGTCAGGGTAAAGCGGTGTTAAGTTATCAAATAAATTTCGTTTTTGTGCAACTTCAACAGGGAAACCATTGATTGATTCCACTCGTAACATCGCAAAAAATCTTTCCGCTTCTTTTGGTGGACGAATAAGGCCTGTTACAGTATCTCCCGTTCGAAGACCAAATAATTTAATTTGAGAAGGAGACACATAAATATCATCCGGACCTGGCACATAATTGTAGTCAGGTGAACGTAAGAAACCATACCCATCAGGTAATCTTTCCATTACTCCTGCTGCATGCACTTGTCCATCTTTTTCGGTTTGTGCTTGGAGGAGAGCAAACATCAAGTTTTGTTTTTTTAAACCATGAGTGTTTTCTACTCCCAAACCTTTTGCAAGGTCAGCAAGTTCATTGATATTTTTTTTCTTAAGTTCAACTAGATCAAGAGGAGGAGGAATTGGTCCTTCATACCGGCTCTTTTTTTTCTTAAATTGTTTCGGTGGTTCAGAAGCATCGTCTTGGTCCATGATGCCATTCGTATATTCAGTTGGTTCTTCGGGGGGATTAACTTGGATTTCTTCTTGTTTGCGTGATGCCATAGATTGTTCTACATTGATTTGTTAGAGTATTTGATAAAATTCGGGAAACCATTTGTGCAAGTTATGTATGCAAGTGAAACAGCGAAGTGCGGAGGTGTTTTCTCAAACGGTAATGAAAAAATCGTTTCTGCACCATTTTCGTCAACGTCTTTTTTTTGCCTTTTGTGTTGGTTTTGCCTTCGTTTTGGTCCTTTGTTTCCCATTTCCTTGTTTTTTCGGAAGAGAAGTGGTTCGTTTCTCTGATTTTCCTTTTTTGGTTGAGTTTGGATTTTGTTTTTTCTTAGGGAGACTTTGTTTTTTTTGCGAAACTTTGGGTTGGGAAGAGGACTGTTTTTCCGAATCCAGTTGTTTTTCGGATCGTTTTCTCGGAATGACCACTCGTTCCTTTTTATTGTTTTGGAAACGTTCCGATAAATTTAAAAATCGAATTCTATTTTGCAAGGTTGTACGCGGAATACCGAGTTCACTTGCAGCATGGGATATATTTTGCGAATTCCTTTGTAAGGATTTGTGGATGTAGTGGGCTTCCATTTCCGCAAGGACAGTTTCCAGAGGGAGTTTCGAAAAAAAAGCCATGTCCAAATCAGGGAATTCCGATTTTGTTTTTCCAGCCCCAAAACCAACACTACTTGAAACAAAATGGTATAAAAACCCCACTAACTTTTTCTCTTTTTTTAAAGTGATGATCCTTACTTGGGATTGTAAGTCTGGTAACATGGTTGTTAGGACATTTGTATCTGCTTCTTTCCCCATACTCAAATCATGTTCTTTTAGGTAAGATGCGAGGACTTCTCTATTTAAATTATGTAAATACTTCTCGGCAGTTTCTATCGAGTCATCAAACAATGATTTTGTGAGAATATCCCTTTCGAAACTTTCATTATAAAAAATAGTTCCACCTGTTACGTCAGTTGCAAAAAGGCCATCAGGAAAATGGGAAAGGATGAGTTCCATAAACCACTGGACGGAATCCACGTTTTCTTTTTTTTTCTCGAGTTTGGATTCGATACCATCCAGTTTTGGATCTCGGACTTGTTTGGATTCTAGTTTGGTGAAAGCTGCAAGGAACCTTGGTTTGTCCCAATTGTCTTTTTTATCACCATCTATGCCAATCACGGGAATGAGAGAAGTTTCTTTAAAATATAATAGAATGGATTCGTTCAGTTCTGTTTCCAAGATCTCTAAAGGAATTTTGTCCAGATCTTCTCTTTCTTTCCCGAGGTCAGACAACTCACGATGGACTCTCTCTTTGGAAAGTAATCCAACAAGTTCCCCCTTCTCGTTTACAACGGGAATGTGAGTGGCTCTTGTGAGCAAAAAATGACGATAGAGTGATTCAAACTTCACTAAGCAGTCATTCTTTGAAAATTAGTGTGAATGAAAATGAAAATTTTTTAGTTTTCTTGGATGGAGTTTTGCTTTTGTTTGTGGAGGTTCATCCAAATGGGTTGCACCCATGCGGTATCTGCACTTTGGTAGGTTTCTGGAATTTCTGATTTTTGGGTACGTAACGTAAGTAAACTATACACTAGCGATCGTTTGTAGGTATGTAGGGAAAGTTGGTAATTTCCAGACAAAAAGTATTCTTTTGCATGGTCTTTTTCACTTTTTGCCATCACTAAATAACGTTGGATTTTATCTTTTGTATCCCACTCCAATCGACTCGACCCAGACTTTTCGTCATTTTCCATTTGGATCCAATGCCCCATGGCTTTTTGGTAGAGCCCAGTTGTGACTTCTTCCATGGGGATACAAAGTTTTCGTTGTGTGATGAGGATCTCACCTTCCGCAAGGGTTAAAACTTTTTCGATTTCCGCACGTTTTCCTACGCGGTAGGTTTCTTCTACTTGGTCACGAATGGATTCAACAGAAGATTTTCCTACTTCAGGTTCAAGTTTAAGGTGTTCTTTCAGCTCTAATACAAGTGCAATTTTACCATCCAATTGTTTTTTCCTTTCCCGGTAAGACATCGTACTTTTGGCAACGAGTCCTAACGAAAAAGAAAGTAAAATCACACTTGTAAAAAACTTCATTTTATTTCTTCTTTTCTTCCGGATAAATCGCTTTGCCGTTTTCATCAAATTTTGGAGTTGGAGGAACTGATTCACGTCTTGCCCCTTCCGTCTCTTTGATTTGTGCATTAGCTTCAAGCAGTAGATCTAATTTTTTAGAAGTGATGAAACCGTAGTTATCATCATGTTGTTCTAGTAAATCCAATGGTTTTGCATCTGGGTTTCCTGGAGGGACAACAGTTCTTTCCATACGTTTGTTTTCAATGAAGTTGATGAGGGTATCTCTCACCTTTTCGTAGTTACGTTGTTTTTCTTCGTTACGAGCTTCTTTTAGGTCTTCATTGGAACGGTATTGGTATTCAGGTTTATCCTCATCTGGAGTTTTGCTATAAATCATCGCAAGGATTGCAAAACGTTTTGCACGACGAAGTGTTAAAATCCCTTCTTTGTAGAGCGTAAGTTTATAACGGTATTGGTGAGGGCTTGAATTGAGACCAGTTGTGTAAAGATCTTCTGAGGAACGAAGGTCACGAAAACCTAAACGTAACAAAGCTTTTGCGTTGCTATCATTTGATCTGATGATGGCAGGTGCTGCTGCTTCCAAAAGTGCTCTTGCATCTTCGATGTATTTTTGTAATACGATTTCAAAGATATTTTTGAGTTCCCCTTGGGCTTGTCTGAGTTGGCGGAATCCATACACATAATTACTTTGTAAGTACCACATGTTTCCACTAAAGTCAGATTGGTTTGCTGCTTTTAGGAGTTTGAAATAATCAAAATCCAAATTCTTTTTGGAAGGATCTGGGGTTTGGGTTGTTCCTGGTTGGGCAGTGCTTTGTGCTTCTTCTTGTGAAGGAGCCAAATTACTGAGTGCCACATTGATAAAATTTAAGTTTTCTTTGTTTTCAAAGATCAAAATCCCCAAATTCGTTTGTTCTGGAGATACTGCATTGATGTGGGAGATATGTCCCACAACCATTGCAAAAAAGAGGATGAATTTCCATTTTCCCATAGCTCTACCTTGTTTTATATATCGGAGCTATGGAAAAAACCAGGACTAAATTTTACATTTTTTGGATGCGTTCGATGGCAGAAATGACGTCTTCCCGTTTTCCAAAGGCAGAAAGACGGAAATACCCTTCCCCAGCCGGTCCAAACCCAGATCCAGGAGTTCCTACCACTTGTGCGTTTCCAAGGAGTTCGTCAAAAAATTCCCAAGATTTAAGTCCCCGTGGGGTTTTTAGCCAAATGTATGGAGCATTCGTTCCGCCAAACACTTTGTAACCTGCCTTAGCAAGACCTTCGCGAATGAGTTTTGCATTTTCCATATAGTAGGAAATTTGTTCTTTGATCTCTACTTGTCCTTGGGTGGAAAACACAGCTTCCGCCCCTTTCTGTGTGACATACGATACACCATTGAATTTGGTTGTGTGGCGTCTGTTCCAAAGCGAATTAAAACTCACCTCTTCTCCTGATTTTGTTTTTCCTTTTAGGTCTTTCGGGATCACAAGGTAGGCACAACGTGTTCCCGTAAACCCTGCAGTTTTGGAGAAGGAACGAAATTCCATTGCCACTTCTTTGGCTCCTGGGATTTCATAAATGGATTTTGGAATCTCTTTGTCTTGGATAAAAGATTCATACGCTGAATCATATAGAATGATACTTCCCATTTTTTTAGCATAGTTCACCCATTCTGTAAGACGGGCCTTCGTTGCGACCATTCCTGTTGGGTTATTCGGATAACAAAGATAAATGATATCTGGTTTTTCTTTTGGAAAATCAGGTTCAAAATTATTTTCTTCCGTCGCTGGCATATAAATGATGTTCGCATAACGTCCATCAGGTCCCACTTCGCCAGTTCTTCCTGCCATTACATTGGTATCCACATATACTGGATACACAGGGTCTACGACGGCAATTTTACTATCGAGGGAAAAAATCTCTTGGATGTTTCCACAATCACATTTAGATCCATCAGAAACAAATACCTCGTCTTCTGCGATTTGGACTCCACGTGCAGTATAATCGTGAGCGATGATTTTTTGGATGAGGAAGGAATACCCTTGTTCCGGTCCATACCCATGGAATCCACCTGCACTTCCCATCTCTTTTGCTGCATCTACCATGGCATTGACAATGGTTGGTGCGAGTGGTAGAGTTACGTCACCAATCCCAAGTCGGATGATTTTTGCATTTTGGTTGGCTTCGGAATAAGCCTTTACACGTCTTCCAATCTCAGGGAATAAATATCCCGCTTTTAATTTTAAATAGTTTTCATTTATCTGAGTCATTTTCTTCTTTATTTTCCTCTATGAGTTTTCTCGATCTAAATCCTTCATGATAACCATGTTCGTATAACACATCTTCTTCGCCCCAAGTCCAACAGTAAAATCCATTGCCATGATCGAAGTCTACGAGCCACAATCCCTTAACATCAATTTTCAAATTTAAGATTTCGTTTGTCCAATGTTTGATGATATCTCCAATTTCTTCTTCTTTGGATTCCAAAACATTTTCTGGTAACATTTTGTTTCGCACATCATCTGCGAGAACACTTGCCTTAACATAGTATTCTTTTGTGATATCACGGACAAGGGGTAAGATTTCCCTCGCTTCTTCCAAAGTCCAAATTTTTTTAGTCAAAATTGACACCAAGACTTAAGCAGAGTAAAACCATTCTGACAACAACTCCATACTTCGCCTGTCGAAAGTATGCTGCATTTGGTAAATCATCCACATCAGTGGATAGTTCATTCACACGAGGGAGTGGATGGAGGATGGTTGTGTCTTTTTTGGAAGCAAGGACAAGTTCCTTATTCACTTTATAGATATCTTTTAGTTTTTCATACTCTCTATGATCAGGGAATCTTTCTTCCTGGATCCTTGTCACATACGCAACATCTGCATCCCAAATTGCTTTGATATCGGTTGTTTCTTCCCAAGTCATAGGAAACCCTTCTAAGTTCTTTTTGTACTTTTCAGGGAGTTTTAATTCTTCGGGACTGATGAGATACAAATGCACTGGATAATGGCGTAAGAGGTTGATGAGCGAATGGATGGTCCGTCCATACTTTAAGTCCCCGATGAAAGCAATGTTTAACCCATCTATTTTCTTCTTTTCCGAAAAGATAGTATATAAATCGAGAAGTGCTTGTGTGGGGTGTTGCCCTGCCCCATCTCCTGCATTGATCACAGGGATGTTCACAGCACCTGCGGCAATCCGAGAAGAACCTTCGACGGGGTGGCGGATCACAGCAATATCACAATAGGCTTCAATCATCTTCATGGTATCATACAAAGTTTCCCCTTTGGAGATAGAGGAAAACTGAAACCCCACCGTAGAGATGAGCCTTCCACCAAGTCTTTCCATAGCAGCTTCAAAACTCATCCGAGTGCGGGTACTTGCCTCAAAAAACAAGGAAGCAAGGAGTTTCCCGTGAAGGATCCCAAACGCCTTTCCCGATTCATGTAGGGCACTCATTCGATTTGTTTTTTCGATTAGGAAATTGAGGTCTTCTTTGGAAAATTGTAAGGTGTCTAAAATGTTTTTGTGGGAGTATTCATACATAGGGCGGAAATCTTTTCTCTAGGGTTTTTGGTATCGAATAAATCGAAAACATATTTTTTGGTATTTATGGTCGAGACAATTCAGAACAAACTGCGGGATATGGAACTAGTCACCCAACACTTGGTCCAACCAGACGATTTAAACTACCATAACAATCTTTTTGGTGGGAAAATGCTCTCCTGGATTGATGAGGGAATGGCGATGTATGTCATGAACAAAATTCGGTACACCAATATCGTCACGATGAGTATGGACAATGTGGTGTTTCGTTCCCCAGCGCGGGCAGGTGACATCATCCAAATTTATGGAAAGATTGTAAAATATGGAAAATCTTCCATCACCTCAAGAACTCTTGCCATTACTAACCACCCCCAAACAGGGAAAATGGCCGCCGTCATCGAAAGTGATATCACCTACGTATGCTTAGGTGAAAATGGAAAACCAACTGCGTATTTTAGAAACTTTACCCCTCCCACTTAGGGAACAGAGTTTGGGGGAGACCGATTAGATTAAAAATCCTCCCCGTGATAAAATCACCAAGGTCATCCAAAGTTTTTGGCATTTGGTAAAATCCAGGGGATGCAGGTAAGAGGATGGCCCCTGCTTCATCTAAAGCTAACATGTTCCTGAGGTGGATGCGGTTGTAGGGAGTTTCTCTCGGGACTACAATGAGACGCCTTCTTTCCTTTAAGGTCACATCGGCGGCTCGTTCGATTAAGTTTTCCGTTAACCCTGCAGACATCGATGCCACTGTTTTCATACTACAGGGGATCACAACCATGGCATCCCAAACATTGGAACCACTGGCTATGTCAGAACCGATATCAAAAAAATTACGAACATGGAATTTGTGTTTGGGTTTTACCTTCCACTTCTCTTCCACAAAAGACAAAATATCTTCAGTGGTTTTCACCATTGTTTCATATTCTTCTGAAAAGATACGTAAGGATGCGGGACTTGCCGTGATGTAGGTTTCCCCTTCGATCTCATACAATGCTTTTAAAAATCGAGCAGCATAAATGCTACCACTTGCACCCGCAAGGCCCACAACGAGTTTCATCGAAAACTAATTCCAGAGGAAATCTTCAGTAAAAACTCATTCCATTTATCAAAGAGGATTGCCAAAAACAAAACCACACTGATCCAGGAATTGATTTGGTAAAAAATGAGAGGGAGATCCTTTTGTTTGTATTGGTAAGAGATTTTATGTTCATACAACACCAAAATCCCAATCACAGAGAGGATTAAAAAATACATAAACCCAAGTTCGGCACTAATCCCTGCGAGGATAAAAAATACAAACGAAAGAGTATGTAAGATAACAGCAATGATACGGGATTTGGTTTCCCCTAATTTGGAAGGAATGCTATGGAGTTTTTCTTTGGCATCAAAATCCATATCCTGAATGGCATATAACACATCAAATGCGGAAATATGAAATAAGAGTCCTAGTGAAAATAAAATGGGAACTACATTCACTGTTTCTGTGATAGCAATCCAAGCACCGAGTGGCGCAAGAGAGATCGCAAAACCGAGAACCAAATGGCAAAACAAGGTAAATCGTTTGGTGAGAGAATACAAAAACAAAATGAAGAGTGCCGGGAAGGAAAGTAGGAAAGCCAGTTTGTTCACAAAAAAACTAGCAAAGATAAAAATGAAAGCGGAAAGCCCGATGAAGAGTAACGCCGATACTTTGGAAATTTTTCCAGCAGGGATTTCTCGGTTTTGTGTGCGGGGATTTTTTTCATCAATTTCTGAATCCACATACCTGTTGAAACCCATGGCAGCACTACGAGCACTGACCATACAAACAAGGATCAAAGCTCCAATCCGCAGCAAATCACCCGTATCGAGACTCGACTCGAGGTAAGCGAGGACAAAGCTGATCCCAGCAAAAGGCAAAGCAAAAAGTGTGTGGGAAAATTTAACCATTTTAGCGTAAAGAAATAGATTTTTGAAGAAGTTCATGGCATCCTTTCTGCACTTAGTTTAGACAGAGATCAGGTTTTTTGGTTCATTCTGTTTCGAATTCTTCCGTTCTTAGAACCAAGGTCACAAAATATGAATATCCGTCTTTCCTTTCTTGGAAGAAACCTTTGGTCTATTTTGACAATTGGATACTTTCTTTCACTTTCTTCCAGTTTCGCCCATGAAAGTCTGGAAGACCGACCTTTACGTATGTTTTTTCACTGTGGGAAGGAACTTTTCACAAAAATGGATGAGGAAGGACGTGGGGGACTCAGTGCCCTACTCGGTTTTGTGGAACGGGAAAAAATGGATTTGGATCTGAAACGAGGAAAAGGGTACATGTTGTACCCTTTTTCACCCAAAGACAAACCATTAGAATTCCCCTTCGATGGATTTAACCTGACAAAAACCATCGAAATGGACCATGGCCCCGTCAAACTCGGTTTAGGTTCCATAGACGGGCTCTTAAATGCGAAAAACACTGATGACTTTGACGGTTGGATCGTATATGTCAGTCCAGAAGAAGAAATCAAAATCCCTCTCATCTCAGTTCAAAACAATCCCGAACTCCCAATCTTTTTACTCGTCGAAGGGAAACCACAGGCAAGTTTTCGTTACATTTCCAATGTCCACCAAGTGGAATGCCCAAAAGACTACGGAAAACTTGGTACTTTAAATTTATACTATCGCAAACGAAACTTAATCCGTTTGGATTACAAAGTAGAATCCATCAATTTAACAGACCGCAATCGGTCTTGGAAACAGAGAAAGGAATCAGAAACAGAAGAAGGCCTTATGAAACCGACTCCGAATAAGAAGGACATAGGGAAGAAAGTGGACAATCCGAACAAAACGTCCGGCGCGCCTGGCAGTACTTACGACCGAGAAATATTAGGTAAAGAGATAGGTTTCGGCAAATTTCCTTAGGGGTAATTTTCATCATCTCCCGTTCAATTTGTACGGGATCAGTTTTTTTTGTGAAACCAAGTCGTTTGGTTAATCGTTTTACGTGGGTATCCACCACAAACCCTTCCACGACTCCATAAATTTCAGCAAGCACCACATTGGCTGTTTTCCGTCCGAAGCCAGGGAGTTTGATTGCTTCCTCCATTGTTTTAGGAATCTCACCACCAAATTCTGCTAACACCATTTTTGCAAAACCTTGTATACTTTTGGCTTTGTTTTTATAAAACCCAGTGGAAAAGATTTTTTTCTCAATCGCAGATAAAGGTGCTTTCGCAAAAGACTCAAGAGTCGGAAAGGTACGAAAGAGTTCGGGGGTGACTTGGTTTACACGTTCATCCGTACACTGTGCACTGAGGATGACAGCGATTGCCAACTCATAAGGTTTTGTAAATGTAAGGGGGGTTTCGACGACACCGAATTCCGCCTCAAGGAGACGGTATACTTCGGTGATATTGGGAGTTTTTTTGGATCGTTTCAATCCAGAACAACGAAATCTGAGATTTAAGTTGCTGGTTGTGCTTTTGGAGTGATTCCTACGTATTTTTTAGGAGTGATTGCGGAGATATCACCGCCGTGGTCTTTGATTGCCACTTTCAAACCTTTTTTACGAAGGGTTCTCAAAGCACGTGTAGAAATCTTAACGCGAACCCAACGGTTCTCGTCTTCCAAGAAGATTTTTTTTGTGATCACATTCACCTTCCAGATACGGCGATTCTTTTTATGAGAATGGGATACGTTGTTCCCTGCCGTTGTTCCTTTTCCGGTTACTACACATGTTCTAGCCATAATTATTACCTTGTTTCGCTATGTTTTTGTACCCTCAGAATGGGTCAATTCGAAACGAATCTTTTCCTGAAAGAATCGAAGTGCTTCAACTGGACTGTCAGCAAATCCAAATAAATGGAGGTCTTCTTCCGAAATCAGCTTCATCTCCGCTAATTTTTTGAAATTGATCACTTCCGTCCAAAATTTAGTTCCATAGAGAAGGATGGGAATCCTACTTTTTTTTCCAGTCTGGACAAGGGTAAGGGTTTCAAATAATTCATCAAAGGTCCCAAATCCACCAGGAAATGCAATCATCCCTCGGCATGTTTTCATAAACCAAAGTTTACGCATAAAAAAGTAATGAAACTCAAACGTAAGTTCTTTGTTCACATACGGATTCGGGTGTTGTTCGTGAGGAAGGACGATGTTTAACGCAACCGATTTTGCCCCTGCTTCTTTGGCACCTCGGTTCCCTGCTTCCATGATCCCAGGTCCACCTCCTGTGCAAATGAGCAAATTCCGATTCGGGACATCCAACTTTAAAACTTCTGCCCATTCTGAAATCAATCGGGAAAATTCTCTGGCTTCTTCGTAGTATGGGCTAAGACCTTCTAAGGGAGAAGGATTTTCGGTTTGGATTTTTTCCTGAGACGGGATCCTCGCAGAACCAAAAACAACAATGGTATCGGTAATTCCATGTTCATTGAACTCCGCCTTGGGATGTAGGTATTCCGAAAGGATCCGTATCGGCCCTGCTTCATTTCCCCATAAAAAACTTTGATTCTCAAAGGCTAAATCATTCATCTTGTTATCATAGATCGACCGATTGGTATAAAAGATGTGGAAATTCCCAAAAACATTTGAACTCTCGATTTCCTTAGAACATCTCCCTATGGTAGAAACCAAATTACAAAAAAGGATTCTCGATTGGGAAGAATCGGGATTTCAGAACTTCTTTCCCTACCAAGTCACTTCATGGAAAACCAAACCAGAAGCATTGTCTCATTCGAGTGTTTCCTTCGATTTTTTGTATGCGTTCTCAATTTTGGATTCGATTTCCTTTTTTTTATTTCCCAAGTCATTTGGAAAAAAGAAGAAGTCTCACTTAACAGACATTTTACGATCAAACATCGAAAATAAAACAAAGCCGAAAACCAAACCAAAGGTTTGGGAATCCATAGAACAATGGTGGAAGGAACCTTTACAATTAGATTTAGGCAATGTAATCATTGTGAATGCCAGTTTGGATATGGATGGGTTCAATAGCCCAATCGAACATCGCCATTTACAAATGGTTTCGGGGGCATCCAAACTGATACTCAGGCTTGGGTATTTAAAGGGAATCCAATACAGATTTCATAAAAAAACGTTTAAAGCACCTTACCCAAAATTTGGTGAGTGTTACATCAAAACTAGAGACACTCATTTGGACAAAAGCTTAGGTAAGGTTTATTTTAGTTTTTTAGGTTATCTATTCGAAAACCAAACTGACGAATACTTGTTACCTTTTTTTGGATTAAAACCACTGGTCCCAACTTCTATCCGATCGCTGATTCCAAATGAAATTTGGAACCAATGGAATGAAGGAGAAACAACAGATTGGATTGAATCCAACTTACATGGAGAAGAATTTGAATTTAGGCCTGTCTACCAGGTTTCCATTTCTTCGCAGCATCATCTAAAATAATGAAACGTGAATTTTTTCCAATCACTACTTCATTGATTTTTTGGTCTTGTAAAGCTCGGTAAACAGAAGTTCTACTAGTGTTTTTTTTCTCTGCGAAATATTTGATTTCCAAAAGGTTTTTACTAATTTGTTTACAAGTATTCACTAGGGCATCTGACATTGGGGAACTATCCTCTTTTTTTTTGTTAGACAGTTTGTTCGATAAAGAGAATATTTTTTTTTAGAATTGATCCAAACGAATCGAAAATTCGATTTTTTTTTCGGAATGTGCTTTGATTAGACTAGGATTTGCACCAGGGAAATGTAAAAAATTGCCAGTGCTTGTCATCGGTTCAATCGCAATTGACCTTCTATCTTGTGGAGTGTATACTTGGTAAAAGTTCCCACCTGAGATAAGTAACTTCTCCTTTTTGTTCATCGAAAAAAGACCAATGTAAGGAGTTTCATTTCCAGTCGCTCCATACAAATCATCCAAACTTTTTCCCATCAGTGGCAACTCACCATTGAGTAACAACTCACCACCTAATACGCGTTCCGGTAAAAGGTAATCTCCCAGTTTGATTTGGTGGAATCCAGATCCGATGAGAAATAGATCATCGATACTTTCTTCTTCGTTCCAACGGAAATAGGGATGGATTCCAAGTGAAAAGGGAAATTCTTCTTCTGATTGGTTCTTTAATTCATAGATGATTTTGAGTTCTGAAGGGGAAAGTTGGTACACTTCCGTCACTTGGATTTTGGAAAGTAAGGTCCCTTCCCAAGTTTCCGGAATGTCCATGGAAAATTTGACAGTGGATTCCAAGTCCCCTTGTGTATCGGAAAGTATGGTTCTTGGTAGGTTATGAAATAGCCCATGGAGTGGGATTCCGTTCCCATCTGTCAACCAATGGATACTGGGATAAAATGGCTCTCTCGCCCATGGATTTGGTTCCAATCGATTGACCCAGGGGAACATCAAAAACGAACCTGAGGCAAAAAATGGATCTGGGGCTTTATGGCCTGCAACAACAGAGACTGTAGAGCCATCTACGGGAGAATGGAGATTCAAATGCAACCATTGCCCCCCTCCAGTGGGTTCTGTCCCAAAACTAGAGTATTTTGTTTTCAGTTGGTGCAAGATTTATCTCCCAAAAATGATTGAAGTCAGAGTTTGCCATCTTAGAAAGGTTTGTATGCCTTTAAGAAAGTTTGGTCTAATTAGTTCCGTCGTTCTTCTTTCGATTCTTTTTACAGAATCATGTGTCATTGGGAATAGTATGAATTTATTCCCTCCAACAGCTAAGTCTGAATTCGAAGAGAAACTCATTGCTGGAAAGGATCAAGAAAAAATCGTAATTATCTCAATCGAAGGGATGATTTCTGATGAAGGAAAAGAATCCTTTTTTGGACCTTCTTCTGATTCGATGGTCGTCCGAGTGAAAGAATCACTCAAACGTGCAGAGAGAGACCCTGATGTCAAAGGTGTGATCTTAAAAATCAACTCTCCTGGTGGAACTGTTACGGCAAGTGACATCATCTACCAAGAAGTGAAAAAATTCAAAGAACGTAAAGGGATCCCTGTTTTTGCAGGATTTATGGATACAGCTGCTAGTGGTGCTTATTACATTGCAATGGCAACAGATTCCATAGGTGCCCACCCAACAACTGTTACAGGTTCTGTTGGTGTGATCATGTCGGGGATCAATGTGAAAGAAGGTTTAGACAAAATTGGAGTGAAAGACCAATCCTTTACCTCTGGTCCAAACAAAGCCCTTGGTTCACCTACAACAGAAATGACTGCGGAACAAAGAAAAATTTTACAGTCAATCATTGATAGTTTGTATGCTCGCTTTTTTGATGTTGTGAAAAAAGGCAGACCTAAAGTTTCTGAATCCAGACTCAAAGAAATTTGTGATGGAAGGATCTTCACAGCGGAACAAGCACAGAAAGAAGGGATGATTGATTTTATCGGTTATTTTGATAATTTTGTAATCGAACTCATGAAACACCCTAAGTATGAAGGCAACCCACAAGGATCACCTCGTATTGTTACTTACCAAAGAGGAAAAGTACCTGTGGAAAATATTTACCAAGCAACTGACGTGAAAGGAAATCCTATTTCATTTGGTATCGCTGATAAACTTCTTGGAACAAATACGAACTCGAAGTTTTTATACCTCTGGGATATCTAAATTTTAAGGTTACCTAATTCATGTTATTCAATTCGATTCCGTATTTAATTTTATTTGCGCTTACCTATTTAATCTATTGGAACATTCCACAAAAGGGGAGAAAACCCCTTCTTGTGGTTTCTTCTCTTATTTTTTACGCCTATTTTAGTTTTCCTTTTTTATTCCACTTCCTTTTAGTCATTCTTGTTAACTATGCGTTTAGCGAATGGATGTTTCGGAAAAAAGAAAAAGGAGAAAATCACAACAGTGTTTTATACACAATTGTCATTTTAAACGTTCTTAATTTAGCGTTCTTTAAGTATTTTTACTTCATTACCGATTCATTATATTCTTTAACGGGGTATCCTAGTTTCAAAGAAATTGCTGGCTCATGGAGCATCTTTTTACCACTGGCGATTAGTTTTTATACCTTCCAGATCATTGCTGTACAAGTGGACATCCACCGCGGAATCATAGAAAAAAGAATGTCCACTGTGGACTACTTCTTGTTCATTTTGTTTTTCCCACAACTCATCGCTGGTCCGATTATGAGGTCACAGGATTTCCTCCCTCAACTCGACCACCCCACCATAGACCAAGACCGAATGAAAAAGGGAATATTCCTCATCATTGGTGGTTTGTTTAAAAAGGTCATCATTGCAGAAAACATCGCACCAATCATTTCTCCTTTGTATCTAGACCCCGCGAAATACGATAGTTTTTCGATTTTCTTTAGTGTCCTTGCCTTCGCGATCCAAGTGTATTGTGACTTTTCTGGGTATACGGATATGGCAAGAGGATCTGCTAATTTACTGGGATATGAGATTCCAGAAAACTTCCAAGGTCCATTTTTTTCACAGTCTTTCCGAGAACTTTGGAGCAGATGGCACATCACATTATCCTCTTGGTTACGTGACTACATTTACATTCCATTAGGTGGAAGTAAAGGGAGCATTTTCCGATCCAATTTGAATTCCTTTATCACCATGTGCCTTGGAGGGTTGTGGCATGGAGCCAATTGGGCCTTTGTCCTTTGGGGTGCGTATTTAGGGGCTCTCATTTGGATCGAAAGGTCTTTATACCTCCACCGTGGCAAAAAGAAATTCATACCAGATACCTTCCCACTTGCAGGAATCATACGAACCATTGTGATCTTCATTGTATTTACATTCTCTGGAGTGTTTTTCCGTGCAGCAGCAAGAGGAGCAGAATCCTTAAATGTTGCTTATGAAATTTTTAAAGGTGTATTGACCCTTCGTAATACTGGAGATACCTTAAGCCGAGTTGATGAACTTCCCACCTTCATTGCCTTAGGACTTATGTTCAACTGGTTCCAATACTCACCGTTTGTGTATGAAAAACTAAAACCCTTTCAAAATATTTTACTCCCCATTTTATCCGTCGTAATCTTACTTTTACTCGGAATTTTTGGAGATGGTGGACAAGATTTTATTTACTTCCAATTCTAAATCAAATTGTAATTCCAATTTGACTTTAGTTCTACACCAAAAGAAGAAATTCCTTCTTCTTTTGGTGTTTTTTTTCCCACTCTTTTGCACACCAAAACTTGGATGGATTCGGACTTTACCGAAAGAATTTCCAAAAGATTCAGACTTACTCCTTGGGTCATACAAAAGGCCTGCTGAAAAAAAATCAGCGATGGGATCAAAAGATTTCCAACTCTTTTGGACGGAATCCATTTACATCGAACCAATTCTCGAATTTAAAAAAATTTGGAGAGAATGGAAGGTATACAAAGACCACTTCCAATTTCGCCAAATCATTGGGAAAGGTTCCATTGAGAAATCAAAGGAATGGGTCCTTTTAACAACAAAAGAATTGAATGTAAAAGAATGTCGATTGGAACAAACTAAAATCCAAATCACTAAACAATTCACAAATCGGATTCCATGCGAGGTCTTTGTTGTCGATTCCACAAAAAAATTCGAACATAAACTACTCTATTATTATGACGGAAAATCTTTATACCCACTTCAATATGAATCTGGTTATACAGAAGCCAATTTTGGGATTGCTTGGGAATCAGACATCCCATATGAAAAAACGAGATTATTGGAAATTGCGATACGTAAGTATGGGAAAAAAGAATTCCAACCCCACGTGTATCATCACGTGAAGTTGGATTGATTCGAAGGAAGAATCAAAAAAGGGTAACCATCTCTAGAAAGAATCATAACAACAAGTTTTGTTTAACGAACAGCCACCACCGCACAAGCCTTTGCAAATTGTTTTGATTCCAATTCAGCTTTGTGTTCGAATTTAGAAATTCCATGTGCACGGAAAGCATCACTTGCTTTTTTTGCATAAGTAGAAGCTTCACAAAAGTTACCAGCTTTTGAATACGCTTGGCTTGCTAAGTATTGGATCGAAGCAAAACTTTTATGGGATTTCATACCGATTGCTTCACGGATTTTAATTGCACGGTCATAATGAGTAGAAGCTAAATCAAACTCTCCCATTCCTTCTTCTTCGTTCGCCATTTTCACAAGTTCATTGGAAATGGCAGCCAAAGTTTCGTTATCGTATTGGCCAATGAGGGAGGCTACATCATCATTCAAAAAAGAAGACTCTCCAGCTTTCACTGAGAAGTTGATCGCTAAGATAATGATGGTTAAGAGTAGTTTTTTCATATTCCCTCCGAACTGCTGTTCATGAGAATAGATGCAACTATCGTGCCAACATGAGATCCCTCTAAAACCGCTTAGATTTGCCTTTTACGAAGATTCGGAATGGTTTGGGCCCTTCAAACTGCTGAAAAATTACGCAGATTGAGTGGTTTGCAAGAAATTGCCTAAAAAAAAAAGGGAAAACAAACCAAATCCCCCTCCTTCCTTTGCCGAAAAAGAAGAGATTTGGTTCTCATACGAAAGGTTTGAAAAGTGGATTTAGAACGGGGACTTACTTCAGTTCGTCGTCAGAGATTTCCAATTCACGTTGTAAGAAGTCATTTAGATCCATCGATCTATAGTGGTCTCTGTCCCCATCACATTGCCGTCCACCAGGTACAGACAAGGTACGGCCTGCAATCGTAATTGGTTTTAAGAATAAATTTCCAGTGAGAGGGCAATTTGGTCCTGGTGAAAGTCCGTTAAACGCACAAGTGGCCCCTTTGACCACATCGGCAGGAATTTCATCCGATTTGCCATTGGGGTAAAAACTTGGATAAGGCCCTTCGTTGTAAAAACGCGAATACATTTTCCCCCAAATCGGTGCCGCTACACCAGCAGCAGTGACTCCCTTTCCAAGAGAAAGAGAGGATTTATCAAAACCCATCCAAACAATGGATGTGTATTTTGGATCAAAACCGGCATACCAAACATTGGTATATGAAGATGTAGAACCTGTTTTTCCGCCAGATTCCCCTTTATAATTTCCTTTGTCTGCAGCACGCAAGGCTTGGGTTGGTGTTCCTCCCATTGCCACACCGATTAACATTTGTTTAATGATATATGCTGTGGCTTCAGGAATGATTTGGATGGTTCCATTTTTGGCTTCTTCAGCCAAAGTTTCTTGGACTTCCTTTTCTTTATTATAAACAACAGTCCCACTTTGGTTTAGCACATAACGAACACTAAATGGAATTACATCTTTTCCTTTGTTTGCAAGGATAGAATACCCAAGAGCCATTTCATAAGGTGTGAGTTCTGCAACTCCCAATGCCAGGGCTGGACCTGTTGGGAACCTAGCTTTATTGGTTTTTGTGACTTTGGAGGCAAAATCAATGACGGAATCGGTCCCAGTTCGCATGAGAACTTGCACCGACACAATGTTTAAGGATAAAGAGAGTGCGCGAGACAGAGGAACCATACCTCGGAAATCACCAGAAATGTCTTGAGGCGAATACCCTTCCCCTTCTTCCGTAATGGTGGTAAGTGGTGCATCCATAATCCCTGTTCCCGATCCAACAGCACGGTTTTGGATAGCAGCTGCATAAACAAATGGTTTGAATGCAGAACCTGTTTGGCGTCTTGCTTGCATCGCACGGTTAAATTGGTTTTTAGGAGAGAACCTTGAACCACCCACCATGGTTTGGATATAACCAGTTTGGTGGTCGATGGTAATGATAGCACCTTCTACGTGTAAGTTGGAAGAAAATACAAGAGAGGATCTTTGGAATTCTTTGACTGCTGCACTTTCGTTTTCGGAAGGGATAAAATCCGTTAACAATTCCAGAGCCGGTGCCATTTCTTTTTCTAAATGCAGACGAAATACTTGCCTGTCATCCAAACTTGTTACATATGGGACACCCACAGGGAATATGGAACCAAACAAATTGTATAAAGAAACAAGACCACGATCGGCACGCCCCGCATAACGGAAGTTTGCACCAAATGCAGATTTGTCTTGTTCGATTAGGCCTTTTCGTAATTCTTCTTCTGCAATTTCTTGTTTTCTCACATCAAGTGTGGTATAAACACGGAGTCCACCTGTGTAAAGAGCCTCCTCTCCCAATTCCTTCTCTAAGATTTGGCGAACCCACTCTGTAAAATAAGGGGCACGGTTGAGTTTAGCACCCCAAGTGGAACGAGATGGTGATTGAGTGATGACAACTGGCCAATACCGTTCCCAAAAATCATCGTGAATTTTCTTTACTTGGTCTTTCGGAATAAAACCATTTTTTGCCATGAGGCCAAGCACCACCATATGCGCTTGTTTGGCTTCTTTCGGGTTTTTGAAAGGGGAATAGGTAACAGGTGCTTTAGGAAGTCTTGCTAAAAGTGCTGCTTCAGCGATACTTAAGTCTCTAACATCTTTTTGGAAATATACATTGGCTGCAGACGACAAACCAGTTGTTCCATGGCCCAAATAAATTAAGTTAAAATAAATTTCTAAGATTTCTTCTTTGGTGTATTCTTGTTCGATTTGTAAGGTGAGAAGTGCTTCGAGGAATTTACGTCCAAAGGTTTTTTTCCTTTGTTGTAAGATGGTTTTTGCTAACTGTTGGGTTAAGGTGGATCCACCTTGGACAATACGGCCGGCAAAAACGTTTTTAATCGCAGCTCTTACAATGGCTAAAAAATCAATACCAAAGTGATTGAAAAAATTATCATCTTCTACTGATAAAAATGCATGGATCACATGAGGTGGAATATCACTGTATTTTAATAATTCTTGTTTGTGGCGGTATAACTCAGCAAACAAAACTCCATTGGTATCATATAATTTAGTTGGAGTAGTTGGTTGGTAAGATGCTAGTTTTTGTAATTCTTTCCCTTTGTTCACTTCGGAAAGAATGTATCCAAAAAAGAGTCCTCCCAGAAGTGCAATACTAAAGAAGGTAGTGATGGTAATTCGAAGTGTTTTTTCTTTGTTCATAGTCATTATAAGTGGAATCTAAGTCCTTCTCTTGCTAAATGAATTTTTAATTTCTTCTCGCCTAACTGCTGCTGGTGGAGTTTTGCGTTTTCATAAATATCATAAATTTTTTCATCAGAGTAACTTGGTTCATGGTGGGTGAGCACTAAGTTTTTCACACGCCAAGAAGAAGCACAATTCACGGACATCGTATAGGCCGTGTGACCCCAATCAAATTTGGAAAAGGATTCATCCAAGGTGTATTGGGTATCTAAAATGAGTAAGTCTGCATCCGCAAAAAAAGGCAAACAGTCATGGATTAGATCCATGTCAGCCCCCGTAAATTCTGCATCCGTAGCAAAGATAAAAATTTTACCAGCACGGTTTGTGAATTTATACGCAAACGAACCACCTGGGTGTTTTAATGGGTAACACTCTACTTTGAGACCCGATGGAAATTCCAATACATCCCCAGGGAAAAAAAGTTTAAACTCTTTTGCAGAACCTGTTCCGTCCAGTGGCACTGGAAAAAATTCTGGTTCTTGTTGTCTTTGTAATCGTTTTTCTAAATCAGCATAAGGAGAATAAAAATGCAAATGGAAGTCTGGGAAATAAATGGGCTTAAAAAAAGGAAGGCCCTGGATATGATCCCAGTGGGTATGTGTGATAAAGAAGGAGACAGTTTTTTTCAATTGATTTGTGAAATATTCGGAAACAAGTTCGTCACCTAAATTCCTAAGTCCCGTCCCCATATCCAAAACATAGGTTTGGCCATCATCATCGGTCACCGAAACACAGGTTGTGTCAGATCCTGTGACAAATTTTAAGTGGTAGGGAAGATTTTGCCAAAACTCATCCACAGATCCCACGGCCCCTGATTGTTTGTAGAGGTCCAGAATCTCGATTATTTTTTTGCGGTAGTCTTGGTTTCGGAGTGGGCTCGCAATGGAACCGCGGACTCCGTAGAGTTGCACAATCACTTCCTCGATGCTAGGAAATCGACTTTCCTTGTCACTCAAGATTTACGACCTTGAATTTATGGCCTCTCGTACCCCAGGATATGAACTCCGATTTGGACCACCTATGGTTCCCGTTGTCCGAACTCTGATTTTAGTCAATGTCATCTTTTTCATTCTGCAACTTTTGGCAAAACTAAGCTTCCACACTCCCTTTGTGGAACTCTATTTGGGTCTCTCACCCGAACTTGTGTTCCGAGGATGGGTTTGGCAACTCGTGAGTTATGCATTTTTACACGGAAGTTTTATGCACATCCTAATCAATATGCTGAGCCTTTGGATGTTTGGTTCAGAACTTGCTGAAATTTGGGGGGAACGTGCCTTTCTCAAATTTTATTTTTTCACTGCCCTACTCGGTGGGATTGGAACCATCACAGCACAATATTTTGGAATCCCACAAGGTGTCGTTGTCGGAGCAAGTGCCAGTATCTACGGACTTCTTGTTGCGTATGGGATGACATGGCCAAACCGCGAACTTTTGGTATTTCTCATTTTTCCCATGCGAGCCAAATACTTTGTGATGATTGTGATGCTTATGGTACTGTTTGCACAAGGAGAACGAGTCGCACACTTTGCTCATTTGGGTGGGGCGATCGGCGGACTCATCCTTATGAAATTGTACACAGGTTGGAAAGGCACAAAATCCTCCCTTCCCACTTGGTCACTTTCTCGTTACCTACAAAAACGTAGGTTTATGCGGTACCAAGAAGAAATGGCAAAACGAGAAAATGCCAAAACCAAAGTGGATGAACTCCTGGAAAAAATTTCGAAAAACGGAATGGAGTCTTTATCCCGAAAAGAACGTAAGTTTTTAAACGAAGCCTCACAAAAATACTTCAACGAGTGACAAAAAAAGTTTTTTTCTTTCCCCCTACTCCTCCAAGATCGCCTTACTACAATTTGGCGATTGAAGAATCCGTTGCCATCCAAATGGTAAGTTCTGGGATCACAGCAGGGATCAGGTTATGGAAAAATCCGGATTCCATCATCCTTGGGCTTTCTGAAAATCCTTACCGCAATATCAAAGAAAATGTAGTGAAAACCTATGAGAATGAAGTAAGGTCATTTGGATTTGGGAAAAAACCAAAACCAAACTTCTGTTACATCGCTAGGCGTGCCTCGGGGGGAGGGACAGTTTTCCATTCCCTTTCTGGGAATATCAATTATTCGCTTTATTTTAACTTAGAGGAACGAAAGGAATTATTCCCTGTCAAAGAAAGTTACGACCGTATTTTAGGAATCATTTCCAAATCCCTCTCCCACCAAAACATCAACTCTTTTGCCAAAGGCAAATCAGACCTTGTGTTAGAAAAAGATGGAGTTTTTAAAAAAATCTCAGGAAACGCACAGTTTCGAAAACGAAATTGTATTGTTCAACATGGAACTCTCATTTTAGAAGAAAGTCTCATTGAACGTGTCTCCGAAGTATTACACCACCCACCCGAAGAACCAGATTACCGAAAGGAAAGAGGCCATAAGGATTTTTTAACCTCCATTCCTGGTTTTTTTTCCGAAGAAAAGTGGGCCATCGATTTGGTTAGGGAAGTATTTTTGTATTTAGAAGAGCCACTTCCCTCCGATTTTTCAAACATTTCCTTCTTTGGAAGGGACTTTTCTACTTTTCGGAAACAAGTGCTCAGAGAATCTGAATTTATTCGCAAGAAGAAATACCAAAATCCAGAATACACACTCCACAGAGAAATTCCGACATGAGTTATTTACAAAAACAAGACCCTGAAGTTTATGCTGCCCTAAAAAAAGAAGACGAAAGACAAGAACATTCCCTCGAAATGATTGCGAGTGAAAACTTTGTTTCTCGCCCTGTTCTCGAAGCTTACCACTCTACACTGACCAATAAATATGCGGAAGGTTATCCTGGAAAACGATACTACAATGGCTGTGAAAATGCTGATAAAGTAGAAGAACTCGCTATTGAAAGAGCCAAAAAAATGTTTGGTGCCGAATATGCAAATGTACAACCACATAGCGGTGCTCAGGCGAATATGGCGGTATTTCTTGCCACTCTAGAACCGGGTGATAGTTTCCTTGGAATGAATTTGGCACACGGTGGCCACCTAACACATGGTAGTGCAGTCAACATCAGTGGTAAATATTTTAAACCAATCCCTTACGGTGTGGATGAAAAAACAGAAACTATCAACTACGATGAAGTGGCAAAACTAGCAAAAGAACACAAACCAAAACTCATCGTTGTTGGTGCATCTGCTTACCCTCGCATTATCGATTTTAACAAATTCAGAGAAATTGCAAATGACATTGGTGCCAAAATCATGGCAGACATTGCACATATCTCTGGTTTGGTGGTAGCTGGTGAACACCCAAGTCCTATTGGTGTTTGTGATTTTGTAACTACTACAACTCATAAAACATTACGTGGACCTCGTGGTGGTCTCATTTTGTCTTCTTCTGAAAACGAAAAAGTTCTCAATTCTCGAGTGTTCCCGGGAATCCAAGGTGGACCTCTCATGCACGTGATTGCTGCGAAAGCAGTAGCCTTTGGAGAAGCACTCCAACCAGAATTCAAAACCTACATCAAACAAGTTGTGAAAAACGCGAAAGTCCTTGCAGAAGTTTTCCAAAAACGAGGGTTTCGTGTGGTATCAGGTGGAACAGACAACCATATTGTTTTACTAGATGTGTCTGTAAAAGGTCTCACAGGAAAAGATGCAGCGGATGGACTTGATCATATCGGTGTGACTGTGAACAAAAACGCAATCCCATTTGATAAAAACCCTCCTGCTGTTGCTTCAGGGATCCGACTCGGAACTCCCGCTCTCACCACAAGAGGCCTCAAAGAAAAAGAAATCGAAGCCGTTGGCAATTTGATTTGTGATTACTTAGATCATTTTGGTGATGCGACTTGGGAATCAAAGGTAAAAGCAGCTGTCAAAGAAATCACAGATGCTTTCCCTATGAAACATTTCCGATTGGAAGACTAAAACCTACCTAACCAAAACATTTCTCCGTTCCGTATATCCATCGGATAACGGATCGGAGAACGTTCTCTCAACAATCTCGACAGATTCTTTTCCATAAAATACTAAAGTGGAAGCTCTTGTTCCATATTGAGGAGTTTTGATGCGAACAGAGGAAAGACCCCTTTCCCGTTCGAGCCCAATCCCTGTATCTGGTAAGGACTCGTCCTCTCTGACAAGTTCTGCATCATTTAACGAACGAAAAAGTTCCCATTCGATTTCGGATTTGGAAATATTTTTCTCCTGCCATCTCGTTACCAATGGTTTCATTTGGGACAAAAGTTTTTCTGTTTTTGGCCAATGGGTATCCCAACTGGCATTACTCACCGCATGAAACCCAAACTCCACTTTTTGGGTGGTAAATGGATCTCCACCGAGCGCGAACGCCTCCTTCCCATCAAAGAGAAATAAATTGAATCCTTCATACTGGTTCTGGTTGGCCTTCACTTCGTTTGCATAAAGGGATGAAGATACAGAGTCTCTTGATTCTAAAAAACGAATCACAAGTTCCCCTCTGGATTTTGGGTTGGGATGGTGGGGTTTTCGGAAATTACGAACATTTGTGAGGAAAGCAACTTTCCCATCTTTGTTCCCACCAAGCCAAGTCCCACCCGCTTTTAGATCTTTACCGGCAATGATGGTGGGTTCGGTTTTCCAAACATGTAACCCCTCGGTGGGACGTTCAAAAAATTCATCACGGTTGGAGGCAACTACCAAAGGAAAATCTGGGTGGATGCCATAGGCAATACCAACTAAACACATCTTTTTTCAAAAGATCTTTTGCTTTGGCAAAAGAAAGCGAAAAACCTAAGAAATATTTGGATTGAACCCCAAAAACCATATGAAAACGTGAATTGCATTACGATATGAAAGCATTGGAAGCCATAAAAGCCGTCTCTATTTTCCAAGAATCTGTTTTGGATTGGCATAAAAAAGAAGCCCCCCATCCCAATCCCTATCCTGAGGGAACTTTAGAGTTCACACTATACCAAAAAAACCACATCGATACCATCCAATGGCACATCGAAGATGAAATCCGTAGGCCAGACATTGCTTTAGAAGACGTTGTGGCTCTCAAACGGAAAATCGACAAACTAAACCAAGACCGAACTGATATGGTAGAAAGGTTGGATGATTTTGTCATCGAGATGTTTCACACGGTGAGACCAAAACCAGATGCAAGACTCAATTCCGAATCCCCTGCTTGGTTACTCGATCGAATGAGTATCCTAGAATTAAAAATTTACCATATGGAAGAACAGGTAAATCGGAAAGATTCATCTGCCACCAAAGAACACATTGAAAAATGCCAAGCTAAGTTAACTGTATTACTCGACCAAAGAGAAGACTTAAAACAATGTTTAGAGGAATTGTTTGATGATTATGCCAAAGGGATCAAACGAGTCAAAGTATACCGACAAATGAAGATGTATAATGACCAAAATCTAAATCCATCTTTATATAAGAATCAAAAATGACAAACCTTCTTGTACTTCGGTTTTCAGCGATGGGAGATGTTGCTTTAATGACACCAGCTCTCATTGCAATCGCCGCAAAATACTCCAACATTCAATTAACAGTTGTTACAAGAGGAAACTTCGCACCATTTTTTTACAATATCCCCAACCTAAATGTTTTAGGTATCAATCTAAAAAAATACAAAGGAATCCTCGGTTTATGGAGGATGTACAGAGACATAGATAAACTCGGTCCTTTTGGTTCTGTAATTGACCTTCATGGTTCTTTACGTTCCAGACTCATTGCCTTTTTTTTCCGATTAAAAGGTGTGCCTTATTCTAAGATCATCAAAGGTCGTAGAGAAAAATTAGCACAAACAAGACGTTATAATAAAAAATTAAACCAACTCCCCCATACAGTGGAACGTTACTTAAATGTATTTCGAAAATCAGGATTTGATGCACCAATTCGAAAAGGTCCATGGTTAAATGTAGATGGTGAATCCAAAATATTCGCCAAAGATTATTTTAAATCCATTGGCATCGATAAAAAAGATGGGCAGTGGTTTGGATTTGCACCTTTTGCTGGACACGCACTAAAAGAGTGGAGTTTTGAGAAATGCAAACGCCTTGTGGAAGTTTTGGTTTCTGAATTTCCAGATTGCCATGTATTTTTATTCGGTGGTCGCGATGAAGCCAAGGAATTGGAAATCTTAAAAAACAACCTAACACAAGTTCATATCGTGCAAGGTGGTCATTTAGGGATTCGCGGGGAACTTGGGATTATGGACCGTCTAGATGTAATGATTGGAATGGACAGTTCTAACGTACACATTGCAGCCTTATTAAAAAAACCAGTCATTGGTATTTACGGAACCACTCATCCGTTATCTGGATTTGGACCATTTGCACAAGAAGATTCAGGAGTCTTACAAGTTGACTTACCATGTAGGCCATGTTCCATTTATGGGAATACAAAATGTTGGCGGGGTGATCACGCATGTATGGAACTCATCGATCCATTGGACGTTGTGAGAAGGATTCGCCTCATCCAAAATGTAAACACTCTCTGGTAATTGGGTTTCTTTAAATCATAAAGAACGAAAGGGAAGGAAAAAAACTGTGAATCGAAAGTTATTCCGTTTGAGTTTGGCATTTATCCTTCCTTTTCTCATTATCTCCATTTTGTTTACCCCTCTTTTTTCCCAAGAATTTGATTCCCAATTCCAAGAAGTCGACCTTCCATCACCTAACAAAAATGACTTCGAAGAACAAATCAAATGCCAAGAAGGTATCTGTAAACAAATCAAGTTCACAGAAGATGGGAAATACTTAGATGAAGTTTGGACAGAACTTGGAAAAGGTGGAGGGAAAGTTGTTGTAGATTTTTTAGATTTCCCCATGTCATTCAGTGAATCACGAATGGAGCCCATCGCAGAATACCTTCGTGAAATAGCAAAACGAGATGGTCATGTCAGTTTTGAACCGTTTTACATCGCCACAAGAGGGATCGGTTTTACAGACATTCCTGTTGTAAAAGATTTATTTGGATTATCGTATAACATATACAGACGGATTCGATCTTTTGTCAAATTCGGAAGGATGGGATCTTATAACGCAAAAGTACTGTATCATCCAACAAACGGAAAAGTATTACAAGTTTTCTTTTTTCATAAAAATTATGGGAACCTTTGTGAAACCGTATATTCCACTTGTGACCGCATCGAATACATAGATGATGAAATATTCGACAAACAACTTTCTTTACGGTTAAAAGAAACAAGGCAACGGAATATTGAAATCCGATTTGGCCAAACACCTGCTATTTTACCAACAGCTAAACTTGATCTAGGGAATTTACTAGATTCAAATCGATCTGCAAGGCTTTATAAATGGCTCATCATATCCAAAAAAACTGAAACCAAAACCGTTAAAAAAAATAGGTTCCTCACACTGGAACTCGCAATCAAAACAATCGACTATACACTTAGTGTGTATGAATTAGTAGAAACGATCCAAATGTATATTCCAGCAAGATCCAAACAAGCTGAAGTCATTTACGAAGATACGGAAGAAGGAAAACAAGTGCGTTCCGTCGTTTTTTACCCACTCCCGAACCAAGATTAGTTTCCATTTTGGTCTTTAAATTCCATTCCAATAAGTCCATCATCATTCAGGCAGTGAAAGGAAAACGAGATTCTATCCTTAAAGGAATTGTTATTGCATAAAATCAAAAAACAAATCGAAAATCGTAGTCTTTTTCACTTTACCTTTCATTGCTTCAATGACTTTTCCATACACTTCTTCCATTGCATCCACACATTTTTCCATTTCATGCCCAGAAGCAACGTGAATGGAATGTTTGGAAAACTTTGAATACAAACTTGGATTGCGAACGATCTCAAGTGCACCTTGTGCAATTCCTTTTGCATCAAATGATTTTGCGATGAAACCATTTTCACCGTGGCGGATGAGTTCAGGAAGTGCAAATGCATCAACACCAACAGCAGGAAGACCGCATGCAATCGCTTCCAATACAACCAAACCTTGTGTTTCCATAGTGGAAGCAGTTAAAAACACATCATACTGTGGGTATACTTCGTGTAAAACTGCATTCGGAATAAATCCCTTGAATTCAACAGAATGATCAATGCCGAGGTGTTCTGCTTGGCGTTGTAAGGATGGTATGGCTGGTCCTTCTCCAATGATGGTTAATGTAGCTTTAGGAAATTGTTCATGAATGAGTTTGAATGCATTGATGACGATATCACAATTTTTTTCATACGAAATTCGTCCTACATGCAAAAACTTCGGTGCTTCACCACTCAAATATTCTTTTGGTTTTCCTTGGAATCGTTTTAAGTCCATTCCATTGGAAACAACTGTGATCGGGCGAGTGATGCCATATTCAATCAACTGTTCTTTGATCAAATGACTAGGTGAGATGACCACATCACATCGATTATAGATATCATTACAAATTTTTAGAATAATTTTTTTTCGAATGTTGAAATTATCAAATTTTACAATTTTATCCAACTCTTCTACGTTTAACTTTTTTTTAAATTTGTTGGCTTTAAAAAATAATTTGTCAAGTTTGAAGAGTCGGTAAAAAGAAACATACATCTCCTGTTCTGCCATCAGTGTGTGATAGGTTCCAATAGTAGGAACCCCAAATCGTTCCGCTGCATTCACCGCATAAAGACCGAGAAGTCCCGGTGTATGAATATGGATGAGATCGGGTTTAAAATCTTCAATGATCCTTTTGATTTTTCCAGGAGAAGGTAAAACCACCTTAATATCTGGGTAACTTGGCAAATACCCCGATCGAAATCGAATCACTTGGATATTGTCAGTCATCCGATCAAAGTCCCCATCCCCATACTTGGGAGCACAAATGCAAAATTGGTGGCCTCTGAGAGCCAAAAGCTCTGAAAAATTCTTAATGGAAACAGCAACCCCATCGGTTTTTGGCAAAAAAGTGTCGGAAAAATATAAAACTCGCAACTGTTACCTCTTTACAAATGAGAGAAAAGGATTACTCTCATCCAAAGTTATGATTTACCGACTCTATCGTTCGTTTCTTGCCCTGTCCATCATTTCCTGTGCCCTTTCTGTTTCTCTTAGCCAACTTTTCTTATTGTTATCTTTTGTTTTTTTCCTTTTCCTCGAGGAAAAACCCAAACTCTCAAGCCAAATAGTCAAAATTCTTTTTATTTTTTACCTCTGGCAAATTGTAACTGTTTTGTATCATTTCGCTGGTGATGGTTTTGATGTCAACTCCATCAAACACGCATTCCGCGACGAAATGAAAGATATCTTTTTAGTAACTGCTTTTGTATCAGTGCAAGGAATCAAAAAAGAAGATAGGACTTATTTGTATAAATCGTTCTTTATCTTTTCTATTCTAATTGTTGTCTCTGGATTTATTTCTATCTTTTCGATGACTCGTTTATCTAGGCTTATCTCCGATTTGTATAAAACATCTAGTTCTTGGCCTTACCAACACCATTACGGTAACATTGGAAAACTAAATATTTATCTTCCTATTGGACTCATGAATACCCATTTGACTTTTGGTGGACTACTTGCATTTATTTTCCCAGGTTTTGTATTTCGTTTATACGATTCTTGGTATAATAAATCATCAAAAACCAAAATCACAATCGATGCGGTATTACTTCTTCTTGTCTCCATTGTATTTTTATTTAATAATGCAAGGTCTTCTTTATTCGGTGCACTCGTAAGTGTATTGTTTGGAATCTATATCCTTATTTTTATCGACAAAGACATTTCCAAAAAAGTAATCAAACGAACCAGTTTCGCCATTTTTGCTTTTTTGATTCTCCTTTTTATCGGATACCTAAGCACAAATGCGGTCAAACGAGTCGTCGACCCATTGTTTGGCGGAGAAAAACATACGGATTCAGGTAGAACATTTATTTGGGATTCAACGTTTCCACTGATTGAGGCAAATCCTGTTTTTGGGATTGGTTCAGGAAATTACCAAAAGGAAATCGAAGTTTCTAGAAAATCGAAAGAAAAAGAAAACCGAGAACTCGCTTTTTTTTATGAAGTAACACAAAGAGGCCATGCGCATAACGATTACTTTCATTTAACAGCTGTATTTGGATTCCCACAGACCGTATTTTATTTATTTTTGTTTGGTAGCATTTTATACACTCTTCTAAACCAAAACATACCAAAACAAATTCGATTTATGACCTATGGTCTTGTTGGATTTTTCTTTTCAGGTTTATTACAATGTTACTTCCAAGACGATGAAGTTCTGATTGTATTTTATTTTTTACTAGGATATCTAAACATATACGCAGAAGAAAAATTGAATTTATTACAATCTAAAGGAAACGAAGAAAGTAGGACCAATACATGACATTAAAAAAATTATCTCCCCAAGGTGAATGGTTTGTTGATGAATTTGGAAGAAAAGTAATCCTTCGGGGTGTAAACTTAGGTGGCGATACAAAAGTTCCTTACCCAAATGGAGGAACTCAATTTCCAACCGATTTTTCAGATCACGAGGAGGTGAGTTTTATAGGACGACCTTTTCCTTTAAATGAAGCCGATACCCATTTTACCAGATTAAAACTTTGGGGATTTAATGCCTTACGTTTGTTAACCACATGGGAAGCAGTGGAACACAAAGGTCCAAACCAATATGATGAAGCTTACTTAGATTATTTTACAGAAATTGTTCGTTTAGCTGGTGAATACGGATTTTATGTTTTTATCGATTTTCACCAAGATGTTTGGTCAAGAATGACTGGTGGAGATGGTGCTCCCGGTTGGATCTTTGAAAAGATAGGAATCGATTACAAAAAACTATCGGAAGCAGATACGGCAATTGTAATGCAACGTGCGTATGATTATTCCAATCCAGGCATTCGGCAAGAAAACAATTATCCTACGATGTGTTGGTCACAAAATTACCGTTATGCTGGCAATGGAATTTTGTGGACTTTATTTTTTGGAGGCAGGGACTTTGCTCCCAATTTCCTCATTGATGGGAAAAATGTCCAAGATTACTTACAAGACCACTACCTTGGTTGTATGATTCAAATCGCTGAACGAATCAAACAATTTGATTTTGTATTGGGTTTTGATTCTTTAAACGAACCAGGCAAGGGATTTATTGGTCGTGCCATGAATGATCGTGGACTTATCAATAAAGAAGAAGACCCATCCAAACCTGGACTTGCTTGGTCCCCGATTGATGCATTATTCTCTTCCCATGGCCATTCCATTGACTTACCTTACCTGACTCTTAAAGTTTGGAAAGGTGGTTTTGTTCCTACAAAAACAGTTACGGTTAACCAAAACCAAACTTCGATTTGGTTACCTGAATCACCAGGGGATCCTTTTCAATTAGAAGGAGCTTATACCATCACTAAAGATGGAACTCCTTTTATCGAAAAAAATGATTTTTTCCAAAAGGTGAATGGGAAAGAAATTGATTTTGATAGAGACTATCTGATTCCATTTATGCGATCTGTTGGGAAAACTATCCAAGCCATTCGGAGTGATTGGATGGTTTTCATTGAAAGAGAAGCTTCCGACGCATTCACTCACCCCCACTTAAATGGAGAAGTTCCAAAACTTTCAGTGAACGCTGCACATTGGTATGATATCCTAACCCTTTTATTCAAAACGTTTTTGTATCCGATCGCAATTGATACACTTACCAAACGACCCGTATTTTGGAAGTCAGGGATAGAGGCAATGTATATACGCCAACTAACAAGAATTAAAAATACAGCCGATTCAGTTCCAGGTAAAATTCCAAGTCTTGTAGGCGAATTTGGAATCCCATTTGATTTGCAAGGGGGGAAAGCATACAAGGAATGGAAAAAAGGCAATCATTCTCCTAAAATCTGGAAACGCCATGTCATGGCATTGGATGCAATGTACAATGCCATGGACAAACTATTTTTATCAAACACACTCTGGAACTATACCGCTTCCAATCAGAATGATTTGATGGTAGGTGATGGTTGGAACCAAGAAGACCTAAGTATCTTCTCCCTTGACCAGATCATCCCTGGCTCAGACCCAGATGTCTATGGTGGAGGTGGAAGGGCTATTGAAGGATTTTGTCGACCTTATGCTGCCAGAATCCAAGGGACTCCAACCAAAATGGAATACAAATTAGATGCAAGAGAATTCATTTTGGAATGGGATTCAGATGTTTCCATAAAAAATCCAACTTTGATCAAAATACCTAGATTCGTTTACCCAAATGGCGTACACCTTGTACTTTCCAATGCGGAAAAAATTTCCGAAACAAATGGAGAATTAACAGTCAAAGGAAATGGAGGGAAATCCTCGGTTACGATTAGGCCATTATGATTGATTTAAATACCATCATTCAAAAATACCCATGGGAAGATTCGTGGAAATCAAAAGGGAAACCGATTGATTGTCTCTGGGAATTTGATTTGTCCGTCACACGCGAAGAAATTTGGCCATTTCTCATTGATACCTCTTCTTTTAACAAACGTATAGGTCTCCCAAAATTCCAATACGTAGAAAAGGATGGTAAACTCATAGGTAAAACGAAACAAGCCGGTTTTCATCTTGAATGGGAAGAAGTTCCTTGGGAATGGGAATACCTAAAAGAATTAGGAAATGCTAGAATTTATTCACGAGGTTTTGCCCATTACATTCGAACTAAAATCATAGTCGAACCGTTAGGTGAATCGCGTTCCAAAGTTTATGTTTATTTAGGTGCTATACCAAGAAATTTTTTCACTCGAAAAATTTTGAACATAGCTCTCCCAAGACTTAAGGATTCCTTCCAAAACGGATTCCACCAAATTGAAAGTGAAATCAAACGTGGAAAACCAAAATTCAATCTGAATTCATCAAAGGAATCAACATTCATTCCGGATGCCCAATGGATTCACCAAGAAAAATTAGATAAACAAATTCCTGTTTTAATCCAAAAAGGAATTTCTAAGGATACAATCACCAAGGTATTTGAATGGATTAAATTATCATCTGATAATGATCTTGATCGAATCCGGATCAAACATGTAAGCCGTATCCTTGACCTCGATCCAGATGAAATCCTTTATTTATTTTTGCAAGGATGCCGGCTTGGTATTTTTACTTTAAGTTGGGATATTGTTTGTCCCCACTGCAGAGGTGTTAGAACTTCACTCACTAAATTGGGCGATATGCCAGAAAAAGACCAATGTGACGTTTGTGAAATTGATTTTGACACGACAGGAGTCAACTCGATAGAAGTTACCTTTCATATCCATCCAAGTGTACGTATTGTAGAAAAACAAATTTATTGTGCAGCAGAACCAGCAACCAAACAACATATTTTACTGACTAAAAGAATTGGAGCAAGGAAATCATTTTCAGCTAATTTACTCATTGGTTCCGGTGTGTATCGTTTACGAAAAAAAGGTGAAAAAAAATACAAACTTGTAGATTCCAAACAATCCTACCACCAAACAGATATACTATGGTTACCTGAAACAAATGAAGAAGAAATCAAAGTAAGTCCGAAACCAAACTTAGTGTTTGAAAATGAATCCGAACATGATGTTACCATTATTTTAGAAGAAAGAAGTGAAGACCAATTTAGCTTACGACCAACCGAAATATTTGATTACCAAGAATTTCGCGATTTATTTTCAGAAGAAGCAATCGCCACCAATCTACAGTTAGATATTGGTATCAAAACCATTTTGTTTACCGATATCGTTGGCTCGACTAAGTTCTATGAAACCGAAGGTGATCACGGCGCATTTTTGCAGGTTCGGGAACATTTTATCAAAACAAACCAAATCATTCAAAATTTCAGAGGTGTCGTTGTAAAAACGATTGGTGATGCAGTGATGGCAAGTTTTTCATCACCTCTCCAAGCATTAAAGGCAGCAAAGGAAATGCAAGAATGGTTCCATCCAGAAAACAAACATACGCCTGTTCGCATTCGGATTTCCATACATACTGGAAATTGTTTGGCTGTAAATTTAAATAGCAATATTGATTACTTCGGCAACACGGTGAATTACACCGCAAAACTGCAGTCAGTTGCAAATTCAGGCGAAATATCATTCAGCGAAACCATTTTTAGGGACAAAGAAATTCGGGACTACTTACGCCAAGGAGAAATCAAACTAAAGAAAGTGGAATTCCCACTTCCCTGGGCCAATCGTACTGACTTTGTCTATGTCTGGAAAGTGTGACGATTAACGTTTCTCTGGGATTGGTGGTACTTTGGTGGAAACAAAACCATTGGTAACTTGAGGTTTATCATTAATCACTTTTATAAGCGTAATTTCTTTATACTTATTGCCAATACTTTCGTCTTCTCTAATGAAATCGCCATTTTCCAACGTTAGTGTTAAGATATAATCTCTAATATTTGTATCATATCCCGCATAACAACTAATGCTCACTATTTCCATCTCAACTTTTTCACAAAATTCATCTTCACAGGAATGATGGTAATACCATTGGTCATTTCTACGTTGTAATTTTCCATGCCCGGACAAATCGTTTGGGACACGATCGGGACCGCCTCGCAGAACTCTAATATTTCCAAATTGATCAATGAGATAGCGAAACGACTGTATATCGCTACTATACCAATCTCCATTATAGAATATTTTATCTAATCTAGATTTTTTTAAATATTCCATATATTGATAACATAGTAAGTTTTCTTTTATCTGAATACAACCATCTGCAATCTTTTGAAATGGAGTCTTTTTGATACATCCTTTCTCCAGTTCCATATAAAATGGGTTATCATTTTCAACTTCCAATTCTACTTTTTCCTTACATTGCAGAATGAAATTTAGCATTACAATTATTAAAATTCTAATTAGAACTTTCATACAATTCTCGTGATTGTGGCTTTAATTCATAAAATTCAGAGCGAGTTAAGTAATCCGATTCACTATTGGGAAGTTTGAAATTTTTCATTTTTATTTTTATTTCAGTAGCAGAAAAATTTTCTCCCAATAATTTACTATGATATATTTCTTTAATCCTTGCATTCGTCTCTACCCTGATCCAACGATTTTGTACACCTTTTCCCCCAGCTGATTCCGAGATCAGGTATTCCGTCACTCCTAAGTTAGGATTGAATTTTTTTCCGATGATGATATAGATATGATCTGATTTCATCGCATCTCGTTTTGTTCCTTCAACTGTTTCCATTTTCCTCGTGATTCCAATGGTACCAACCTTTAGATCTGGGATGACACCTTTCGCCTTATGAGATTTCAATTCACTTTCCGTTGTGAGTCTTTCTGAGATTAAGTTTGAAAAACTACCAGCTTGTCGGAAGTATTCCACTCCATTTTTGTGAACATAACCAGCCTTATATTCAGAAGCCATACGTTCCATTTCTTCGGGAGTTAAGTATACATCTGAATTTAAATTTGCAAAACTCCCTTTCTCCGTTAATCCCGCACCAAATAACACGGCACCTATGTACCGGATACAATCTGTCTCCGAAATTTTTCGAAAACCATTTTCATCTACTGTATTTACAGCAGATACGTCTTCTTTTCCATCAATTAATTGGGATTGATTGTATTTTATTTTGTTCATCAGATTGTCACCAAGGAGTTTGGCTACATTTGCGGAATGTAAGGATACAAGTTCATTTGTAGAAAGGTCAACATCTTGTGAATATTTACAGATTTCATCTCCCAATCGTTTTACATACGCCTCACTTGATTCCTTCTTTGGATCAAATTCGATGTTCACCTTGGAGAGAGCGTCACTGGAACTCACATATTCCACAACCTCGGACCCGATGGGACGAACTGAACGAGATTCGCGTAACCGTTTGTATTCATTGAAGGACCTTTCGACTGCTTTAGACATAGGAACATCTTTTCCACCACGTTTTACTTTGATTGCCGCTTCGATTTCTGTTGTATCCACTCCTGCTTGTTTCAATTCGTAGAGTTTTTTTTCTGTATCTAACCTTGAGTCTTTCTTATAATCATCGATGATACTTGTTTTTAATTTGGAAATTCGATCTATTTCTTTTGCTGATAAGGGTACTTTTGAATTTCCAACTTTCTGGTTGGATGGCTCTGGGGTAAACGAATCAGAATACCTGCTAACAGATTCACCAAACCAAAACAATCCTTTTTGAATTGGGTCGGTGAAACGACGAAGGATAGACCGATCTGAATTGGATTCAAAATTCATTTTGCCTATATCCGATCCAACTTGGAGGAAACTACTCCCTCCACTTATTCTATTTCGCAGTAAATTAAGAGTACCAAATCCACCTAACAATAAACTACCGAATAACCCAATCTGACTAGCTATATCGGAAAGAGGACTATCACCTTCATTTTCAATCACATTCCCATTTTGATCGGTAATATCACTTGTGTCTTGCGCCATATTGATGTTCTGATTGGCAAAATTGAATTCTTCCAGTTGGAATCCATCATTTGAATTCGTTCCGAGATTCACTCCTTGTAGGGTTGAAGTATGCGAAAGACCATTTTGATCAATATTGGATATGGCTCCGAGTTTTGAGTTTGGATCAGTAAATCCTAAACTACCACTGAGTCCGGAACCTTTTAGATCATATATCATAGAGAAATTCCAATTATTCCTTGGACCTTCACCTGACGGATTATAATTGAGGCCAAATTTATAACTCTGATTGGATGTAAAGTCTGTCACAAATTGAAGACCCTTTGCAATTGCCTGTGAAAATTGTAAGGAAGAGTTTCCTCTTTCAGACAAGGAATAACTTACATTATTGATTGAATTCCCGATGCCGACAGTACCTCCCCATCCATTTTGTTCTGAGTAGGTGACTCCAATACCTGGCATCATTCCTTTGAACAAACCTGATTGAATTTTCCCAAATTTATCTGTCAGACCTAACAATGAACCATTGATTAAGCCAGCTGTTGCACCTTTTTTACCTTCATGACTTCCAGCTGCAGTTTGTAAGATAGTCGAAGTGATCACTTGGCCAACTCGTGCTGTAGCTGGAATTACACCCTTCGTTAAAACATTTGCGAACTTTCCAACTTTTGAAAGTGCGGATTTGGCGCTCCCCCAAACCCCATTTGCACCCATCGTTATCGCAATTGATGCGGCATTAACAACCGTTTGTCTAATTGCTGAATTTTGTGCTTTCCCTTCCAATTTTTTCTTTTGGTATTTCCCATAAGCAGCATCCAATGATTGCCTTACAAATGATTCGTCAATTCCATATGCTTTAGATAATTCTTTAGCAATCAATGTTTTTCCAATATCTGTCGCTACCGCATTCTTATTTTTCAGATCTAAATTTGAACTTTGGTATTTGGTCCAATTAGCTTGTAAACCAATTGTTTGCAAGGTATAACCAAAGTTATTAATCGAATCTGAATTTCGATTTGTGTTACCTGAATTTATAAATTTATGAGCGTCTGACATTATGCTATAAATTTGGTCTTCCGGTATCCCGATAGCGACGACTGCTGTTTTTAGAATCCCTCCAAAGGCACCAGTAATTTTTGTTCCAATATCTGAAAGGATATTTTTTGACATGGCTTTATCTGCTTTTTTTGCTTTCTGTTTCCCTCGAATGTCTCCAACTAAATTTGAAATTGTTTCAATTGGCATACCCGTTGCTCGGGCAATAGAAATCGAAGCACTAGATTCTATTAATTGATCCTCATTTCTTTTGATTTCTTCCAATCTTGTTTTCGAACCGGAAATTTGTTGGTTTAGTTTGTTATATTTTTTCTCGCCAGCTAATTCTTTTGTCAGTGCCATTATACCAGACATAGCCAAATTGATTGGGACAGATCCCAAGCCATTCGTTAGTGTATCAATGCCTTGGATTGTATAAGAAATTGTATTTCTAACCACCGTTTCGATAGATTGTATTGGATTTTTGATGGAAACATATTGTTCACGAGCTTTAATTTTCCTTTCCGAAAGTCGACCCCTCATAAAATCAATTGCCATGGATGCCAATTGGATTTGGTTTTCATCTCCACCAGTTGCTTTGATCCAAACTTTTGCAATTTCAGTATTAATCGATGATTCTACTTTCCCTTTTAACGAAGCCTTCACTCCCGCAACACCACCAGTTAAATACGCGATTGCCATGTCTTGTACAAAAGAGTCTATATTCTCTTGTGATTCTTTTTTCGTTACATATTTTTTATAATTATTTTCATTCAATGATTCAATAGCGTTTAAATTTGTAATTAGCTGATTTTGGTCTTTTTTTAATGACTTAGTCACAAATGTATCAGCAATTTGATTTTTTCTATTTTGTAGGGCCTCCCAATCTTCTTCTGTCCATTCGGTAAAAAAATCTTTTCGATCGACACCTTGGATTTTACCAATAGAACTCAATGAAATTTGTTTACTCACAACGGACATGGAGGCTTCATATTCGCCTTCCTGATTTCTAGAACCTAACATACCATTGTAGATTTCTTTACTAATTGTGATATTTCCATTTTTCCCTGGATCCGAAACCACATATTCCTTTTTTAACAATCCACTACATTGTGATATAGTTGGATCTTCATAACATTTCCCAAAATTACTCTTTTCTTCATCTGTTAAGTTTTTATAATCCGCGCTACCAACTATTATCATTTCTTCTTTTGATAATTTTCGATCACCGATGACCTCAGTGTTTAAACCATACACATATTGGTTAATCAGTTTGTTTTGTTCCTTCTTTTGGAATTCCTCAAGTTCATGATTCATTTGGACAACACTTGCGTATTGATTGACTCCAATTACGGTTCTTTGAAATGTTTCAATCAAAGAACTTTGTCCAAATTTAACTTCAGATAAATCATTCCCTAAAAGAGATTCGTTTCTAAATTCTAATAGTTTACCTTGGTCTTGGATCGTTTTAAAGTTTGATTCAAATTGTAATGGTTCGAAATTGGAAACATTTGTTGTTACATCCCCTTTTTCATAGAATTCACTCCAGGATTTCCAACCGTTCTCATTTTCAAGTTCTAACTTTTGTAACCAATTTTCTTTAGTAGTCTCTAAGTTAATTCGATTTTTCTGGTATTCAAGTTTTGCTTCCTCAATGAGTCCTTCTCGAGCATTAGTCCAGTTTTTAAAACTGTCAGAATATTCCTTCACTCTTGATTCCCAATGAGTGATCGCAGGTAACAATTTATCCGTAAAACTTTTGTTTTGCTGGTTTAATTGTGAAAAATTAGAATCCCAATACAAAGAAGTATTATAGGATGTATCATCATACATTTCAAACAAAACCGAATAACCGATAGCACCCATTTGGTATGAAAATGTCCCTGGAGTAAAAATTGTTAAATTTCGTTCTGCTTGCCAAAATCCATATTTACTTTTCCCATCTAAGATCAAATTCCCTTCTACATGATATGCTTGTTCGAATGGAACACCTACACCCATAATCGAAAAGTTATTTAAAAAATGAAAAGCATCTGTATACAGATTAGCATTGATCAGATTTTGAACCCTTCGGCCATCACCCAACTTTGCATTAATAATATCTGTGAGTTGATTATAATCAGCATTATGGATGGAACGAAAAAATGATTGTAATTCAGAATCTTGAATCCCTGCAAATGCTCCAACATCTCCGGGAATGTAACCCCAATTTTCATACTTAACGTCACTTGACAATTGATTGTAATTTTGATTTCTCAAAAACCATTCTGCCTCACTTAAATTAAAACTGGACTTTGAGTTGTTTAAATTGATTTGTAAGCCGGTTTGGTATGTATAAATTCGATCTTTATAATAGGTTTGTTCGACGAATGCTTTATTCGATTCATCTGCTAAAAAATCCCGCATTTTAGTTGCCACATTCGTAAACAACAAATCAGGATCTTTTTCATTGGAAGAAAGGACTTCTGAAATGTCTGTTATTAACTTTGAAAATATTTTTCCCGCTTCGTTGTAACTTCCGTCATAGTTTCGATACAAACATCCAGTTGTTATTTCACAAGATCCTTCTATTCCATCCTTCATTTGTTGGATCATAGAAGACAACGCCGTATAAACCGTTTGCCTATATTCATCAATCGCATTTAAATTACCAATGAATTGATTTTCTGTCTCCTGAAGGTTTGATATGTATTTGAGATAATCTTCATCAAGTGCTTCTAATGAAGATGCAAAAGAGTCCAATCCTTCCTGTTTTGTTTTTTCCCATTGGTATTCCCATTCATTAGCTGCCTTTAGGATTTTTTCCCGATTTTCATGTAACAACAACTCTTCCTGAGTGTATGATTCATAAATAGATTCTTGGCCAATTCTTTGGAAATAAAGGGCATCAACTTTACCAGTTTCTAATTTTTCTAAAAAACTGTTTTTGTTAAAAAAGTAATCATTTACTAGATTACGTTCCCATTCTGTGTAAAAAACTGATGCTTCTGAAAACAAGGATCGCCTTCTCTCATCCACATAACCTTCATTTGTAACAAAAGCATCCTCACCTGTTTCTTTTCGTAAAATTTCGTCGATCTGATAATTTGCCTCTGCCTGCCAGGAGACAATCGCATCTGTCAAAACTGACTCAACACCTTCTTCCCAATCTTGCAAAGAAGAGGAGAAATACAACCTTCCATATAAGTCTGCATATTCATTTGCCTGATAACTTGGGATCTTCCAGGAATCTTGCAATGTTTGGGAAAATATAACATTTGAACTCAATAAATAATAACTAAGGATACAGATAGATATGGCTCTTAACCAAATGTGATACGATAACATAAAGAACCTCAGATTTAAGAGGTAAACTTTTCTTTATCTGGTTCTGAATATTTTTAAATTGTTTTTGGACTTATCAAATATGATTCCAAAAACTTGGAACAAAAACATTGACTGAAATAAATATACGCCTGATTTCCATGGATAAAAATAAGAACCAAATAACAATCCAATGTACGGAAGAGTTAGATAAAATGGCAGGATAATCTTCTTACGAGAATTCATCCGAAAAAAGACAAACAAGAATGGGATAAAGCATAATTGATCATAATTTCTCGTAAAAAATTGAGTTTGCCATTTGCAAAGAATTACGAATGCAAACACAAAAGATAAAAAATCGATCCTGTATTTTTTACGGAAGAAGAAAGGCATTAAGAATGATAGCAAAAAAATAAAACGATATTTTTTAGTTCCATCATTTGTTTCAGTTCGTTCTACTAATTGGGTCTCATCTTTGGCAAGCAATGTATGAATCCCATCTTCTATTGAAATCCAATTTATATTTTCACCTTTGACAAAGATTTCCATACTTGTCTCTGCATTTTTATGGAAAATTTTCCCCAAATTTTGGTGAGTTGAATATTGCCTTAGTGATTCTGGATACTGTATTTGTCCATTACCAACTACTATTGGCTGTTTTTTGAAATTCTCTTTTGAAATCGAATGATCCGCAATTAATTTTACATCAACTAACTTGCCACTATATAACATTTTACTAACAACATTCGGTTGTAATAAAAGATTTGTTTCGCGAATCGTAGGATCAAGATCCACACTCATTTGGGTTAAATGGTTTGCATCGGCTTTAAACTCGATACCTTCCGTTGAAGGTTGGAATCCCAATATCACTTCTGTTACTTTTTTTTGTATCTGAATCCAAGGAATGATCTTCAAAACAGAGGATTCTAATAATTTTGGATCCTTGTTTGTGAATCTTAGAATTGTTGGTTCAAAGCCATCAATTTCTTCTAAAAAATGGAAATAGCCCATTTCAGATGGTAAGTTCTTAAATTGAAGGGAATGAACACCTTCATTAAATTTCATATAAAAATCGGAACGAACATTTTTATGAGTAACGACAAGTAAGTTAGTTAATTGTTTCTGAAGGATTGATTCTTCCACTTGTCTTGTAATTCGGTTCCTTTCTGATTCGGCTACATACGAGGGAAACTCCAATCTTGCCAATTTTACATTATCTAACTGAGGCTTGGAGGATACGTGATTAAAAAGCGCTGGAAGAGAATACAAAAAGGTTAAAAACAAGATAGATAATGATAAGACGCTAACAGTATTGAAACGAGTAAGTTCCTTCTTTAATATTAATTCATTCAGTTTTTGAATTTGCATATCTCGAAAGGATAGATTTCGTTTTCCTACTAATCGCCAAAAAATGAAAAATAAATATGAAAGGATTGGATACAAAACCAGGGCAAATAAAAAGATTAAAACTAAATTTAAAATTGAAATAGGAACTAACTGCGAGTAAACCGCAATCAGGAAGATAATACTTGCAGAGAACAATTGTTTTTTGTGAACGATAATCCTTCGAAAGTTCATGAATGGCAATATTACTTTCAAAAGTAACAAAAAAACAAACCCTGAGTATCCAATGGGTATCTTCAAACATCTGAAACTAAAGAATAACAACACAAGAAACAATATAAATGAGAAAATGTGAATGATGTTTGAAATCCATTGCCTTCTCAAAATACCAAAATATAGGAAATAAAAAACTTCGATTACAAGATAAAAATAGAAAATGACCTTTATGTTATCTAAGAATTCCTCTTGGCTCGAGAACACAATTTGCCAATCAGGAAATTCCAAAAGAATCGAATGTAAAAGAAACGACAATTGGATGAGTTGGAAAGGATTGTTTGCAAAGATTAGAATTGATTCAAAACTAGAACCATTGATCCTTGTATGATTTTTTCCATAGACTTTTGTTATACTCGTCGAAGCAATTTTTCCAAGTGGAAGATATACATTCCTTTGGTTCAAAATTAAAACCTTCTCCCAATCGGACGGTTCAACTGAGTATTCATTTACAAAATATTGATCTTGTCTCGGATCGTAGGTAACCGAATCTAAATGATGGCGCAAACTATCATAAATTTCCGACAGAGAAGGAGTAACACCATTCAGTATTCGATTATGATCTACTTTGATTTGGATTTCTGTTTCAGACTCTGGTTGGTAGGTAATTTTTTTAACATCCGTTAAATTTTGGATTTTTCGCAAAAACTCATCTGGTGATGGCACCTTATTTTTTGAAATTCTACGAAGGAGGATAAAATTGGAATCATTCCCAGAATCAAAAATAAACCTTGGAAACAAAACTCCTTTGGGAAATAAATTTTGATTTAAAATGTATAAATTTCGAATCGTTTGTATGAATTCTTCCTTTTGTATTCCCTCACTGAGTTTTAAATGAAGGGAAACACTTCCAAATTCAGAAACTGATTTGAGTTCTAAATAACCGCTAACAGATTTTAGTATCATTTCCCAAGGTTTTGTAAGGGACTCTTCTACTTGGTTCGTTGTTTTCCCTGGCCAATTTTGTGTTATAACCAATGTATGTTGGTCAAATGTTTCTCTATTTTCACTTAATACGATTTCTCTACATGTCATTAGGGAAATCAAAATGACAGAGCCAAAAAACAAAATCCATTGGTAAGAAAACCGTGCAACAAAGGAGAAACTCATTTAGGGAAGCCAAAAAATTTGGTGAATATTTTTGGATAAAGATAAAAAACAAATAGATAGGAATTGAGAATACCTATACACATTGTCACTGCGATCGCACGGACAAATTCTGATCCAGGGAAAACAATGAACACAACTGGTAACAAACCAAAAAACGTACTCCCAAAATTCAGTAAAATTGGTTTTCGTAACCAATCAAAAACTGATTTGATTCTACTGCAATTATCATGAATCTCTTTTGTTAATTCCCATCTTTCACCAAAAAGAGAAATGCTATCAATTGACAATCCAATCAAAATAACGAGACCCATATAATGCCCAAAATGAATCTCAGGAATTAATGAAATTAAACACACGATTACAGATAAAAAATAACAAAAGCTAATTGATAGATATAAGAATGGTCGGTAAAAAGATTCGTAAATTCCAACTAACGCCAAATAGATCAAAAGAAAGGAACAAACCAATAATATGAGTAAAGTAGCATAGAAATCGAATGTTTCTTTTTTTGCTGAATTGATATAATAATCTAGTCCCTCTTTTTTTTTTGCATGGAAACTTTTTTCAATCCCTAAATTGCCCCTCCATTCCAGATAAAATTTTCCCGATTCTCTTTGATAAACGGAATAAGATTTTTGCTCTTTCATTTGGAAGAGTGATTCAGGGAAAATCTGTTCTTTGGCGAGCGTTTTAAAAATAGGTAAAGAAGAGAAAGGATGAATCATGGGAGCATCATTCCTGTTCGCAATTGATAAATACAATGGCAATGAATTGTTTTTGCCTAAAAGACCCAAGTATTTTGGAGAATTACGGTAAAGTAGATTTCTTTCTAAATCATCTATGTCTGGTTGGACTTCTGAACTTGGCACAATTTTGGATTTCCAAACTTTCATCGTGATGGGTAATGGCAAAAATTGAAAATCACCACCTAACTTCTCTTTTGGATTGGAATGAAGAACTTCGTTGGCATAACGATTCAATTGGTCCCAATCTTCATGTAGTAAAACAATTTTATTAACAGGTAGAAACGGTAATGAATGAGATAATTCGGAATGGATTTCAGACACTTCCACTTGCCAGCGATTTGGGCTTATCAATTGGATCACTTCGGTGAGCCACTTTTCAGAATCATCAAAATCAAACCATTTAATGACAAAAGGGACAGCCTTGACATTCGGATCCAATTGATCCAAGTGAACGTTTTGAGGTAAGATCAGGATATTTTGAAGCAAATGGTTTCCATTCAATCGATTCAGAATTTCTTTTATGAGGAATTTTTCTTCCCTAAACTGAATTGTTGATTTTGGTATTACGTGGATCCGTTTTCCAATCGGTTTAGGTTTTGGAAAGATATGGAATTGTTCTTGGCTCCGATCCGAAACAAAGATAAAAAATAGAAATGCTATACAAAAAAACATGATCAAATTTTTCAAAGCTGGGAACGGAAATGAATCCAATAAATGTTGGGACTTATCCTTCTCTTGATGAATTGGATTGTCATTAAATATTGGTTTAAAAGTAAGAAATAATAAAGGAACTATTGTAACAGATGTTACTAAACTGGAAAAAATTAGTAAAACAATGCTTAGGCCAATATCATAAAAAAAATCCCTCCATTCATGTGCATATAATAATAAAGGGAAAATCACAACCATTGTTGTTAATCCAGAACAAAACAAGGAAATAAATACATTTCTTAGACCCTCCGTGACACATCTTACATTCACTGTTTCCTTATGGTGTTGTGATTGGATGGAGTAATAGATCAAATTATTCGCATCGAATAACATTCCGATTCCTACGGATATACCACTGATACTCAGTAAGTTGACCGAAATGGAAAATAGATTCATTAGATGGAAAAAACAAACGAGAGAGACGATGATAGAGAATAACAAACACAAAACAGGGAACCATTCTTTATACAAATAATAAGAAAATATAAGGGCACATAGTAAACTTGCGAATAAAAAGAATGAAAATTGGTATAACTGTTTTGTTAATTCCATAGAACTGTCTGAGTATACAATAGGGTGAATCGATTGATCGTAATCGTTTAATATCAGATGAATTTTATTTGAAAGATAAATTGGATCTTGAGATCTTTCCGCATAAATGGCAAAATATACGGATTCATTTCCACCATGTTCCACAATTTGATTCAGAGAAGATTGATGCATTGTTGTATCCGCAATTGCTTCTAATGGAATGTATTTTTTACCTCCCAAATGGATTGGAAATTTTTGAATTTCATCCAACGAGGAAATCTCAGGCCCATATTTAATTTCTGTTTCCCTACCAACGTCATATAGTTTACCAAGTGATCCTGCCTGGATGGCAGAGTTAATTTGCAACTCTATATCCTTTATTTTGATAGGATGTAAGTTTAATAACTCTTCCCTCAAACGAACCAATCCAAAGGATTCAGAATCTCCAATTTTTTTGACTTCAGTCACTCCAGAAATTCTCTCTAGATTGTATTTTAGCTGATTGATTAAAAATGAGAAATTTTCCTTTGTTAAATTAGTTCGTTTGGAAACAGTAAATTCAAAAAATGGATTTTGGTTTTCACTTCCCATTTGGACTTTGGGAGTTCCAACCCCAAGAGGTAATTCATCTTTTGTTTCAAACAATAATTGAAATAATTCTTCTTTAAATTCCCAAATAGATACTTCCGATTGTAATAAAATTTCGACCTTAGAATGTCCATGTTCCGAATGTGTTCTGATCTGTTTGACCGCTTTCAGTGATGAAATCCGTTTGGACATTGGTAAACTCAATGTCTTATCAACTTCTTCAGCGGAATGATGGGGGAATGCTGTTGTTATATTGTATTGTAATGGAGTTAGGTTTGGCAATAATTGGAACCGAAAATGATCCATTTGAAAATAAATACCAATGAACATTAAGATGATCCAAACCCAACACAATCGATTGTGTTTTTCAAAAAATTGGATTAAGTTGCTTACAAAGATCATTTAGCATTGATTTGAAAAAAATCTTCTTCACTGATTCCCACAAGGACTTCCATTTCAGTATGATTGAGAGGTTTACATTCCACATATCTTTTTTCTATGGATTCGCCAGATTTGACCATCAGATAATAACCCGAAGAAGAATCGCCTAACACAGAGTTTGTTGGAACAAGAAGACTATCTTTCAATCCTTCTGTTTCCACTTGGACAAGACCAAACATCCCAGGCAGAAGAGATAGTTGATTTTTCTGTAACTTTGCTCTAACTCCGATTCCATGGGAACGAGCATCCAAATAACTGCTTATTTTATCAATTTTGCCAATGGTAATTTGAGAACCTTCTAGGCTCGGGCGAAATGTAATCTCCTTTCCGAGTTTCATTTGCCTTAGATCAGATTCACCAATTTGATAGGATACAGACAAATCTCCATTTTCAATTAGTGTAATCGCTGGAAGATGATTGGTAAGTTCCCCTTCTTTAAGATGGACTTTGAAAATAGATCCTGATTTAGGAGCATATAATTTAAATTCTGAAATCATTTGTTGATTCGTTTTTATTTGATTTTCTAGAATTTTCGCGTTGGTAACACTTAAATCATATTCTGTTTTCTCAATCAGAGAGTTTTGACGTTTCCATATCTTAATCCTTTCGCTCAAAGAATTTGTATCTTCTGGAGAATCCAAACGAAGTGTAGAAAATAAACTTTCTCTATCTCGGATTAAATTTTTATAATGAGCATATTTTGTATCTACATCCAATTTCCAACGATCAAGCTCTGATAAAGAAACAAAACCTTCCTTCCACATTGTTTCTTTTTTTTCTTTTGTGATTTTGGCTGTTTCCCATTCGGCTCTCGCAACTTCTACTAATTCCGTTTTTTTATCAATTTCTCGGATTTTAACTTCGATTAGATTTTCCGCTTGTTTCCATTTTTCCAATGCGATGATCTGATGAGCCTTTGCAACTTCTAAAGAAATCGATAATTTTTCTCCTTCTAAACGGAGTAAATCATCATCTAACTGTAACAACAATTCTCCTTTTTTAACGGATTGGCCATCGGCAACATGAAGGAACTTAATCCTGCCAATATGTTTGGTCTGCAATTGGATTTCCTTTGTTGCTTCCACTGTTGCTGGAAATTCCAATGTAATTCGTTTTTGAACCACATGAGGTTTTTGAAACAAAGGGACTTCCTTTGGATTCCCAATCGCATAAACATTTTGATCTGCTTGGAACCAATCCTTGTGATATAAGATTGTTGTTACCAAAGGGAACCTGCTACGAATGTTCTCATTGGAAAACAAGGTAAAAAGAATGGAAATTCCTGTGGAAATAAGTAAGTAGAAGATAAAGTATTTAAGTTTTGATTTTAATAGATTTAAAATTTTGTCTTTCATACACTTACGATCCAAAACATCATTCCTGACCATAAGAGTGGGATCCCATAACCAAAACTCTTCGTAACGTTTGGATTTGTATCGGTTACCAAATGTATCGATTGTGAAAACAACCTTCCATTTGCTCCTATAAAAACAAGAAAGAGAACACTCCAAAAACAAAACAGATATAAGGAATAAAAATGAGAATCATTAAAGAAACTTAATATAAGATTCCCAATGTACAAACAGAGAATGAGGAAAAAAAACAACTGAGTCATTTTTTTAGAAAGTAGAGTTAGTTGATTTGATTCGTTAGTATTTCTAAATTTTGAAAAAAGAAAAACTAAAATAATGGAAAAACATAAATAAAACGAAAACAGAAAGTAGATAGATACAATTTGAAACGGATATAGTTGCCAAAAAGAGACATTTCCATACCGACTAACCATCTCAATTTCTATCTGGATGTTGGTTAATTTCAGTTTGTCCCAGGAATACAAACAATGGAGGAAATACAAGATGGTATAGATGAGAAAAAAAGACCAATCTTTTGACCACAAAAGATTCCAAATAGAAATACTTACGTTTGCAATACGACGAGTTTGTAATTGAAATAGGTGTAGAATCTTCATTTTTTTGCTATCTCCTGGTTCATTCTATCTAGATAGTTCTGAAATTGTTTGATTTGGGCCAAAAATAATGATTTGTGTTTCGTTTTTAATTGTTTTTCCTTCCATTGAAGATACAACAAACAAGCCTCAGGTGAAACAGCCATAAGTTCCAATAATTGTCTTTCCTCTTCTACCCCTACTTGTTTTTTCTCTCTGGAAAGTAAGATCACTTTAAAATAATACATGATCAGTTCTGGAGTTTTTTTCTCGTTATCTTTCCATTCCGCCAAAAACTCATTCCATTCACTCAAATAAAAAAGGGACTTTAAATATAAACTTTCTTCTTCAATCGAAAGTTTCCTTTCCTTTTTTCTGTCAGATAAGATAGCTTGAACGACCGTTAAATGCCCAGTATTATAGGCGTCCTTCACGATTTTAAATTCCTTTATATCCACTACGGGTCCTTTTTCACAACCAAAGGAAGAAAAAAAAACAATGAAAACCAACAACCAAATTCTTCTAACATTTTTTACAATCACGGGTTACCTTCAAGTATTGGAAATAATGGTATGTCCGACTTGGAATTCCATTCCCAATCGAATTGTTCGATTTGTTTTTCATTTAAGTGGTAAAGGATAATTCTGATTGAATGATTTGGATTCCCTGTCTGATAAGGAAACCTAACAAAGAGAACCAACGGAATCCCAAGTCCATTTGCGATCTCAGACCAGTAAGTAAACCGAGGGATGTTGTCTCCATTCTTAGGCAAAATTTGTTTTTGGAATTCAGTTAAATGATTGTTACAACTCGGATCGTTTTTGAACTCATGTATTTCATCACGATGGAAAACGGAATACCCATTTCGCTCTAATGATTCCGAAATTTGAAGGATCACTTCCTTTTCCATTAGGTAATGATCAGAATAAAAGGAAGAAACTGTGGGTACCAAAAGTATCGATTTCCCATTAGGAAGTGGAAATTTTTGGTACCTCACAGTTTCATGAAAGAGGGAGCAGGAAACAGAAAAAAGTAGAACGATTGAGATGAAGGTTTTCATTTTGCCTCCATTTGAATGACAAAAGGGGCACTCATTTTTTTTCCATTCGCAGAACGAACGTCTGCATCTAATCTAAATTCATAATAAGGATAAAAATTAGGTGCATTCGATGAACTTGCCAAATTAAAATCCCCACCGGTTGTATTATTTCCAAACAAGGTTCCATTGCATGTTGCCTCACTTTCTGCAAAGGAATATGTGATTTCCTTACATCCAAATGGATAATCTGATTGGCAATGGTTCCATTCCCAAGTCGATAAACGTATGTTACTTGATGGTGGTGATATTTTTGTCAACCGGCTGGAAGCAATAACAGAAATAGGATCCATATATTCATCAAAAAATAGTTTGAAATTGTCTGTATTTACATCAGCACATGCAGATGAACTCGCCACACCACCAGTTCCATCGTCTCCTCCTCTAAATTGGTATTGGTGTGGAGAAAGAAATGACAAACCTTTACTCCAAAAACATAGGTTAGAATCCCAACGACTCATCACGGTACTTCCCAGTTCTTGGATTCCAATTCCACACAATTGGGAAGCGAGCCCAAAACCAATGACTTCAGGAGTCTTTGCCCCTTCGTTCGTATAAAAATCCATACGGATTGGTTTTTCTATTTTTGTTCCATCCAATGCAGAAACTCCAGAAGCCAAATTGATTTGGTATCTTGTTTGGCTTTGTAAGGGTGTATCCCATTGCACTTGGACTTGGGAGGGGGTGGTCCATTCCAAGTGGTAGGATGTATTTGGTTCCAATCGGAATCCCAGAGAAACATCGGTTTGGTTCATGGGTTTTGAAAATACAATGGTGATGGGTGGGATTTGCGTACCACCCGAACAGGCAGCATTCACTTCCTCTAAAATACGATCTGTGGGTGTCCCACCCGTCAAACATTCGTCATACGTTCCTACTGATATCAAAATCGAATCAATAGTAGGTGGAACCAGTGAGTCTTCCGCTTGGATTCCGAATGGTATTGAATATACACGATCCAAATCTTTTCCTTTTTTGTTTTCACATTGTTTGGTGAGGCGGATCACATACCCACCAGGCAATAATTCTTGGTTCGGAATGAATTTTAATGAAATATCGGTTGTTTCGAAATTCCCTTTTGTGTTTGGATCAAGAGAAAAAGCAGTCACACAGGATTGTATTTCCATGGGTTGGTTCCAAAGGATAAAGATATTTGTTTTAGGGGAGACCGATTGTTCTCCAGAACTAGGAGTAAAGGATACCACCTTTGGAGTCTCATCATTTACAAACGTAGCTAACCAATCTTTGGAAGAACCCATCTTTGCCTGGCAATGAGGGAAAACAACAAATAGTAAAAGATACCTACTCCATTTAACGCATTTCATTCGGATCCTCTAAATAAAATGGGGTAAGTTTACCTTTGTTTGGTTCCCTTTTTTCCAAATTTTGAATTGGTATTTGTTCCTTCCAATCAGACAAAAGTTGATTGAATTCACTTTTATATTTACGGTGGTGCAAATGGTAATAACGATTGGAGAAAGGATCTTCTCCAAGTAAAATGACTAACTCTAAAGCTGTTGCGATGTAATTAAAATAATGATCAACAGTCTGTTCAAATGCGACAAAAACTTCTTCTTCGGTTTTTAAATATTCAAGTTGCGTAATCTGATTTAATTTTATCTCTTCACTTTTTTGTTTTAATGTTAAAAATACAGATCTTAAAAAATGCAAATACAATGTATACTTTTCGTATTCTTCCACTAACTTAACTTCTGTGGATTTAGAAACATTCCTTAAATAAAGTTCAGTTTGTTCTCGATCTGCTTGAGACTGAAGTAAATTAAATCTGGAATCGTATCGTTTTTTATCACGATTTACATCATCGAATAAATTGAATGAACCACTTTGAAATGCATTTTCCCCTGGTCCTACCGCTTGGGGACCATACCCAGGAATTCGTTGGATTCCATTCCCTTCTGACTGCATACCATTCTGTGCATTGGAAATAAAACTAGAACCTCCCAAATTGGCTTGGAATCCGATACTCACACCATAAATTTCGTTCTGGAGTGGAAATCCTTGGTTTCCATTCTTTCCCAAATAACCACCTAACACAAGCTTTGGTTTCCAATCGTTTTTTAAAGATTCCTCTTCCAAATGGGCAAGTTCCATTTGGTAACGATTTTTCTTTCTCATGGGATGGTTCGCATCTACTTCAATTGCTGAAGAGGTTGGTGGGAATATTTCAATCCTTTCTGTTATTCCAGGTTCCAATTCCAAATTTTCACTTGGGTCAAGAAACATTGATGATTTTAATTCTAAGTAAGAACTTTCTCTTAATGCTTGGGAATGAATTCGTTTGGCATAAAAATCCACCTCCCACTGTTTTAATGATTTTGTCTCTAACGCTTGTAATAGATTGGTTTGGATTTCTAGATTTCGTTTCCTATTTTCTAATTGGTAACGTTCTAATCTTTGGTCATACATCGATTGGATGAGAATTCGTTTATTTGCATTGAGGTAAGCCAGGGAGATGTTTTGGAAGATTTTTTCACGTAAGATTTTTTTCTCCTCCAAATGAATGAGTTGTTTGATTTCTATTTTCTGTTTTTCTCGTTCAATTTCACCACCATCATATAATAATTGTTGGATTTGGATCCTAACATCGCGATACTCTTGGTCTAATTGTTCGCGGTTCCTTGAAAAAATTCCAAAATAATGAACTCCTAATTTAGGTAGGTATTGTTTCCATTTTTCACTTAGTAAAATTGGGAATAATTCTGATTTTGTTTTTTCTAATTTGAACTGTGCATTCCGTTCGAGACCTACCCAAATACAATCTTCCCATAAAAAGAAACCTTCAGCCATTAAGGATCCGATTCCCAAAGAAAGATACATTGTAAAAAGGAAGAGAACGCGCCACATATCAAAAGATAGGTGGTATTAAATCATTCTGGTTCTAAAATGAATGATTTGTAGGGAAATTTTTGATTTTTTTTTCTGATTTTTGGCTTGTAAGGTTGCGCTCTCCCATTATAAAAGTGGCATGATCCGTTTGATTCCCTTATTTTTGTTTTTAATCACGACCACTACCGTATTTGCTGAAGAAGTAGGAGTCGTTAGTTTCATCCAAGGAAACAATTACCTCTCAGGTCCCCGTTTTAAAAAAGCAAAAGAACCGGTTAAATTAGGGAGTGTCCTAAAAAAAGGGGATTCCATCACAACGGAAGATGGAACTTGCGAAATCCAATTGGCAACACAAGCAACCATTCGTTTGGCAAAATTTTCCACACTTCGCATCGACGATTTATTGAATCCAAAAACCAAATCCACCACACTCAATTTGGTCGGTGGTAAATTATTTGTAAAAGCACACAAACCACCAGGTGGGGGTCCAAGCAATACCCAACTCAGCGTAATCAATCCGAGTTTTGTTGCGGGTGTACGTGGAACAGAATTCCTTGTCGCAACTCCAAGTCAAGGTGGGGAAGACGAAGACTTAAAGGAAGTAGAAACTGGTGTGTATGTGAATGAAGGTACGGTTGCCGTAAGTCCCGACAAAAAAGGCAAACAAACGCTAGTGGGCCAAAACGAAGAAGTAGTTGTTTCTGGCAAAGAATTGAAAAAACAAATTTTAGATGAATTTGTAAAAGAAAAAATGCGGATCTTCGAACAATTCAAAGCCATCAAAGAAGAGAACTACCAACGCATCAAAGAACAATACGAAAAAAATGATCAAATCATGAACGACTACAAAGGACAAGGTTAATCATGAAACGATTTTTGGTAATTTTCTCAATAGCCGTTTTATCTGTATTCTCAGCGGATCGGATTGCCACAACTCCGGTTTACAAAATTGCAATAGAGGCCTACCCTTCCACAGAAGAAAGTCGGGCTTTACGAGATTTTATCAAAGAACAAATCCAATCCACTGGGCGTGGGCAAATCATGGTTACCTTTCCATCAAGTGAAACAAAAACCTGGGAATTTGACAAACGGGGAGAAGCGACAACCGAAACAAAGGCCAATTTACAATCCTTGGCCCATGTTGAAAAATTGATTCTCGTTTCTCAGGAAGATGGACAAGCATTGGTTTCCTTTGTGGATGTTTTACACGAAACTTTGGAATACCGAAATGCCCTCCCTGAATCTTTATCCAAAACATTAGTGGCAGACTTTCTAAGTTACCTAGACAAAAAAAACATCTACCTTGCTCTCTCCCACACTGGATCAAGTACAACTTCCCAAGTCAAAATCAACTCACTCAAATCTAGTTATGTTGCAGGGGAACCAATTCGTTTTGAAATCGAAACTGCCGAAGACAATTATGTGTATGTTGTTCTAGTTCCTGAAAACCAAAAAGGGGAACCTGTGTTACTCTTTCCCAATCCCATCCAAAGTGATAACTTTGTGAAAAAGGGAGAAAGGATCACAATCCCTGACAAACGTATTTCATTCAAAGCGGCACCAACTCCTTCGAAAGATAGGATTAGAGCGTTTGTCACACGAGAGGAATGGAAAGAATACCAACTCCGTGGCAAAAAAGAAGATTCCTTCTACCGGTTATTACCACCAGCTGTCACTGGCACAAAAACATTAGCTCGTTCCCTCACACCACCACCAACCATCACATCACCGATCGAACAAAGTTTGGTGAATGAGTGGGAATACCAAATCTTATCTCGCTAAAATTCTTGCAAATTACCCTCATACCTTTTGTTATATAAGGTATGAGAAACTTTCGAAAACCACTCGTCACCATCTTACTCTTTAGTTCTCTCGTCTCTTGTTCACTCTTTCAAAAAGAGGACAACAAAGACAAAGATGCCATCAGTGCACTCTTGTTATCCCTTTGGGCTTATAACCAAGCGGCAGGTTGTTCCGGACCAAAGTCTGGTTTCACCATTTGTATTCCCAAAGGCATTGCGGATTAAGTGATGAAAAAGTTTATCTTCCTCCTACTCTTTTTAGGAATCAGTTTCCAGGTTTCAGACTACCATTACCAAACTCGCAAATCGGAAAAAACCCTGCTCTCTGAATTATTAGGGACTTCTATTCATCTTGGATTTGGTTCTGAAAAACTTTGGTCAGCCACAAGTGCAGATAACTGGGGTTTTGTGAGACAATCTGCCACCTGGGCAAGAGGGAATTCTGGAATCATTGATAACTTAATTTTGGCATTAAAGAATGCTGGTTATTTTAATAACCCAAGTGCCTCCCGTACGGATGTTCTCAGTAATGTCAACTTGAGTGGTTTTGGATCTGCTACTCTTACAATCAAAATCAACACTCCAACAGCTAACGTTGCCTCTACTGCATATGCAGGGAATAAAACCTTTAACCATTTTCTAGAAATCAAAAAAACGGGAGCGTCCACTCCTTCTTTACAACTCTTCTTTGATGACCCAAACACAACCTTGGGCAATGATGGAGCTCTCATTTACTACCGGTTAGTTGATTTTGGAAATCCTCAGTTTGCCAATGTAGGTGATGTGATCACCGAAAGTTATACGGGAAATGATTCTATTTATGGAACCAAATTCCAAACATATACGTGGCGGAATGGTCCAGAAAACTCCTCTTGGATTAGCAAACACGGGAGAGTGGTATTAACAGAGGTGGATTCAGGCAGGCAACTTTGTTTTCGTTCTGTTGTGCGTTTGAGTTTTACCAAATTAAAAGAGATCAATCCATCAAATGCAACTGCTCTCGACCAATTAAAAACAGCATGTGGAGGGAATGATCAAATTTATTATGTATTAGCGTATATGCAAAAATTTGATTCCCCTTTCCAAACAACTGCTAAAGCGAGTTTCACAACCAATGCGACACGTTATGAAACAATTTGTAACCTATCTGCTTCCTCATTTCCAGGAGCAAAACTTTCCTATGGTATTTTTAATATCAATGGGTATGTAACCGACCAATTGAATGCAAACCAAGTTCCTGCAGATTATCCGAGTCCAACCGTTGGTGGTTCCGATTTTATGTCTGTTGATGAAGCATTTAATAGAACGTATGTAGCCGCTGGTGCGAGTATTTCTGGCCAGACAACCTTGGGTGTAGTGAAACAATATGAAGAAACATCAAAAACATATCTAGATGCTTTTGATGGGTCTGCTCAAAATCTTACATTCAAATAAGGAAAAAAAGAAACTCTGGAACCATTGATTGGAATCTTTCGATTCGTAGATTCCAATCCTTAGGGAAGGGTTCCGATAACAATCATACGATTTATCTCATTTGAAAAAAATCGTGGAAGGTAGAGGAATCCTAGATTGTATCAGTTTTAATTCGTTCTAAACATTGCATTCGAAAGGATTGAACCTGTGAGTGCAATGAGTTCCACACGGACATAAGGATCCGATTCCAACATTTGGTAGGTAGCAGAACTCGTATCGGGACTCACTTGTAAGATTTCTCCCTTTTGTCCAATGAAACGAATTTCCAAATACCGTTCCTTCGAAGTCACCTGGATTTGGATTTTGTCATTCATTTGGATTTGAGGGACCATTGGATCACTCGCACCTTGGAAGAATTTTTTCACACAATAAAAAGAACCTGATTGTAATGCCTCTACAACAGAGGTTTGGTCTTTGGCACCGGCATTTGTGACAATGTAACGTAAAAAACTTTCCCCTTTCCTTCCTCGTTGTCCACCTAAGGTTTGGATCCAGTTTTTCCAAAATGGTTGGTCAAATTTTTGTACAATCGTTTCTGGGAAATAATGCAAGTCATCACTTGCCATACAGTGAACATTTTTACCAGAACTGAGAAGTGTATCTAATATTTTCGCATCATCGCCAAACGGAGAGTATACTTCTACCGCTTGGAATCCATCTAGAGCAGACATCTCTTCCTTGGAATACGAATCAAATAGTTTGGGATGCGGTAGGATTACATACCCACCTAACTTTTTCATACGATCCATAACCCAATTTAAGTTTTCTCTGGATGCATAGATAGGGAAATAATCATAAAATGCTTTTTGAATTCCAATCGCGAGTATATGACGTTTTTTCACATTCTGACCCCATTCCAATCCTCGGATATAGGATGGGTCTTCTGTATTTGAAACCTGTCCATAATCAGTGACTGCGATATTGGAAAAACCTTCCTTCGCATATTCCGCTTTGATTTCTTGAATTGTATGTCTCTCGGGAGTGAACCAAACTTCTTCAGAATGTGTATGTAGGGAAATTTTTTCACCTGTATTTCCATTCCAATGGGTGTATGGGTTTATGATCTTAGATCCAGAAAATGGTGCATCGGAATGTTGGGAAGATTTTCGAAGGAGTAGAACCACTGCAAGTTGGTAGAAGAAGAGAATCCCTAACATTGCCAAGGCAAACAAAGGGTAACGGTACTTCCAGAGGGAAGGCCTTGTGACTTTCGCTTCGATCTCAAGGACAGGACCTGGGATGTGCAGTAACATAGGAAAAGTGTATGAAATCTATTTTCCAATTTGATTCCAGTTTTGTTACAAAATGGATACAAAGGTTGTTTCAGAAATTTGGTTTTGACATGGGTGAGAGGGTTTTCCTTCTAGGAATGTGCAATTTTTCACTCCAAAACGAACCTTTTTCCTCTTATTTTTAGTTCTCTCCGTCTACTTGTTTTGGGGGAATTCTTCCCCTCTGATTGACCAAGATGAAGCAGCCTATGCGGGTTTTGCAAGGACCATGGCGGAAACGGGAGATTATCTCAATATGGATTTCCCCTATTCCGAACCTCATAGAAAACCACCTCTTCATTTTTGGATCACATCCTTTTTATTCCAAACATTTGGAACCAATGAATTTGTTCTAAGGTTATTTCCCACAATTTGTATTCTTGGCACAGCAGCATTAACTTACCACTTAGCATATGTTATGTTTAATAGCAGGACAGCTTTGTATGCATTTAGTATTTTGAGTTTTTCTCTCTATTTTCCACTCAATGGAAAAATCGCACTTGTAGATTCCTTATTGGTTTTTTTTGGAATGTTGGGATTTGTAAACCTTCATCATTTTATTAGGTCAGCAAAATGGATTTACGCTTTTCTATTTTGGTGTTCTGTAAGTATCGGTGTTCTCATCAAAGGACCACCTATCCTTATATTTTTAGGAGGGACTTGTTTTCTTTTACTCTTTTTTGCAAAAACAAGACCAATCATTTGGAAACTCCATCCTTGGATCGGATTACCTTTAGCCCTAGTTCCCATTTTTCTTTGGGGATACTATTCTTGGCAAAAAGATGGAGGGGTTCTCATACGATGGATGGTCGATTGGTACATCTTACGTAGAGCCACAAATCCAGTCTTTGGACAATCTGGACCACCTGGCACCTATTTGGTGTTATTTGTCATTACACTTTTCCCTTGGACAAGGGTTTATCTTTCTTTTTTAAAAGAAATGTTTTGGCGATTTGTGTCTCATTTGCATGCAAAGGAAATCAAGGATTCTATTTTTTCTTCCTTTCGCAATGGGATCCTTTTACCACTCTCTCCTCGCTCTTATTTAATGATTGGTCTCGTGTTCTCTTGGATCTTCTATGAGTTTCTTTCGAGTAAACTCCCCTCCTATCCTTTGGCTGCTTACCCCATCCTTTCCATCTTACTTGCCGAACAATTATCGAAAAAACACAATCAAATTTACTTATACAGGTTGTACTTAACAACTTCGATCGTTATGATGCTCTTGATTGGATTCTTTGTGTTACCAAAATTCAATGGAATGAGAACGGAAACTATAGTTTTAGCAGAAACCATCAAAGAGAGAATTCAAACAAATGAAACCTTATATTCGTATGGTGGACTTGGAATTCCCAGTTTTGCCTTTTATTTCCATAGACCTATAAAGGAAATTGATTGGAACGAATTCATGAAGGTAAGTGGAACCATTCTTATGACCGAATCAGATCGAATTCTCTTTGATTCCATGGGATTCAAAATGAAACAAATGGGACAACCCATCTCCCTTTATGCGTATGATCGAAACAAAACGCTAAAACTAGTATTGATGAAAAAAGAGCATTAGTCTAAAAATCTTTGTTTCAATTCGGGTGTTGGTACCATACAAGTTTCTGCTTTACCAAACCACTGGTACCGGTGTTTGGCGATAAACCGATAAAACAAATTGCGAAGTGTTCTTGGCACGACCCAAAACAAAACTCCCAATCTCCAAGGGAAATTCAATTCGTTTGTGATCCCAAGAATGGCATCTGATTCTAAGTAGAGTGTGCCTTCTTTCCAATACAGAATGCTATCGGGGAGAGAAATTCTAGCAGATTCGGGAATGAGTTCTAAAAATGTTTTGGACCCAATCGCGGAAAAAGAAAGGGATTCTCTATTGTTGTGTTTCAATAAAAATTGAACCGAACCCATACAAAGATGGCACACTCCATCAAAGAAAACAATTTTCCTTTTTTCCACTGGCAGACATTCCCCTTAACTCCAAACTGGGTGATAAGCATTCGAAATCGAGTCTAATTCCCAAGAGGTGCCGATGTTTCCAGAATTTCATTCCGACAATTTATTACAAAAAGAATCGACCATTTTAAAGAAAATGGAGTCGAACAAAGAATTCATCCAATCTCTTCTTAAAAAAAGTCCTCTCACTTTTCAAAATTTTCTGAAACCATACCAAAGGATACAAACAGAACTTGGAGATTTGGTTACTGAAGTCTCTCATATCAACTCCGTTAAAAATAACGAAGAAAGCCAAACAATCTACAGTCGATTGTTGCCGAAACTAAGTGAATATTATACTGACTTAGGACAAAATGAAGAAATCTATGCGGCCCTACTCAATATCCACTCCACTGACAAATCTCTGAACGAAGAACAGACAAAAGTTTTAGAAAATGAAATTCGAGATTTCCAATTGTCAGGAGTTCGACTCAATCCAACGACAAAGGAAGAACTGAAAAATATTCGTATCCAGTTATCAGATCTAACCAATCAATTTTCTCAAAATGTCTTAAACGCAACGAATGCCTTTGCTTTGTATTTAAAAGAAGAGGATGTAAAAGGAATTCCAGAAAGTGACAAAGTTTCAGCCAAACAAGAAGACGGAACTTATAAATTCACACTGCATTTTCCATCTTACATTGCTTATATGACCTATGGGGAAAACAGAAAGATCAGAAAAGAACTTTATGATGCATATTGCACAAGGGCGCCAGAAAACGGTTCACTCATCGAAACGATTTTAAATCTAAGAGACAAAGAAGCAAAACTACTTGGGTATGAAACATATGCACATTTGAGTTTGGCTACAAAAGTTGCGAACACTCCAGAAGAAGTGATTTCCTTTCTCGATCACTTAGCAGAAAAAGCGAAACCAATTGCAGAAAAAGAATACACTGAGATCAAAACTTTCGCCAAAAAAATGGGAGAATCCCAAATTGAACCTTGGGATCTCACATACTATTCAGAAAAATTGAAAAAAGAATCCTTTTCGTATGACGAAGAAATTTATAGACCATTTTTGGAAAAAGAAACCGTCATCCAAGGAACATTCCAATTTTTAGAACAACTACTTGGAGTTAGGTTCCAAGAAGTGAAAACGAATGTTTGGGAACCATCTGTCCTTTGTTATGACTTAATTGTGGAAGGGGAAACTCGTTCCAGGTTATATTTAGACTTGGAAGTGCGAAGTGATAAAAAAGGTGGGGCATGGATGCACAATTGGAAACCTCATTTCCAAGACGAATCTGGCAAAACAGAACTACCCATTGCCTTTGTCGTCGCTAGCTTTCCAAAAGCCACAACCACTCAACCAAGTTTACTCAGACCAAGTGATGTTGTGACATTATTCCATGAATTAGGCCATGCACTCCATCATTTACTCTCCAAAGTGAATGAAGCATTTGTGAGTGGAGTGAATGGTGTAGAATGGGATGCAGTCGAGTTTCCATCTCAATTTCTCGAAAACTTTGTCTATGAGCCAAAGGTATTACAACTGTTTGCGAAACATTACCAAACAAAAGAACCGATTCCCAATTCTTATATCGAGACGATGGTGAAAGCAAAGAACTTTATGTCTGCCATGGGAGTTGTGAGACAAATCGAATTTGCAAAATTTGATATGTTGGTTCATAAAGAAAAACCAACTGAAGCACGAGTACAAGAAATATTAAACCAAGTTAGAAAGGAAATTGCTGTTGTAATCCCTCCTTCCTATAATAAATTCCAAAACTCGTTCACTCATATCTTTGCTGGCGGTTATGCTGCTGGTTATTATTCCTATAAATGGGCGGAACTACTGTCAGCGAATGCATTTTATTCATTTGTAGATAAAGGTGTGTTTGATTTGGAACATGCTTCCCATTTCAGAAAAACTGTTTTGGAAAAAGGTGGTTCAGCAAATGCCATGAATCTTTTCCGTGATTTTTATGGAAAAGATCCAGACATCCAAGCGTTACTTCGATTGAACGGAATTGCTGCTTAAAGCCAAAATCGTTTTGGAAATTACCTCTTTCCCATCGGTTGACTTGATGAGTTTTCGAGTTTTCCGTTGGGAATCTAAAACATAAAGATACGTCGAATGATCAAAAGCCAATCCATCTTTTGTTTTTTCCACATAAGCTGCATATTGTTTTAACAAACGATTGGTAGTACTCGGATCAAAACTATAACCAATTGCATTGGGAATATAAAATTGAACATACTTCGTTGCGGTTTCTGTAGAATCTCTTTCTGGATCAATTGAAACAAATACAACACGGAAATTTTTCGTTTCCCGTTCAGAGAAATGTTCTGTCGCAGATTTGATTTTTGCTAGTGTATTCGGACAAAAATCAGGACAATATGTATAACCAAAAAAAACGAGTAAAACAGGCTCTCTAAAATTTTTAAAATTCACATTTGTTCCCGATTTATCCATAGCTTCAATATTCCCACCTATGGGAAGTTCTGTGAGCTCAATTGCCGACCCACATTGAAGAATATGAGTAAAAAGGAATATTGCAAAACTAAATGTTAAAATTTTCTTCATAACGATTTTTTCTCCACAAGGTGTTTTTGAACCAACCCATTTGAAAAATGAATTTGAATCAAAAGTTCACCACTTGATTTTTCTTTCTCATATAACATAAGGTGTGTGCCGTTTCGTTTAAGTTCAATAGATTCCTTTGGTTTCAATACGATTGGATAGTCTAGTTTTCTCATCCTCATGATCCCTTCTTTGTCCATATTCATCGTATGGAATTCTACAGTTTTGTATTGGTTACTCGAAACAGAAAGGATGGAAACATTAGAATCAGTTGGATTTTGGATGGTTCCATAAACAGCCGTTGTTTTTGCTACATCAGGTACTATGGGAGTCCAGAAAGTATGTTCTCCATTCGTTTTGTGACAGAAAATGAACAAATTGACTTGAATTAGAAACAGAATTCCTAAATTTGTAGTATTTACCTTTCGTAACAAGAGAACCTCGATGAGATTAATAATCAAATGGGTGACCGCAATCACTCTCATTCTTTCTTCCTTTCTAGTATCCACTTACAACTGGTCTACTGGTGAATACAATTATGATTCCACTCGAAAATTCGAAAATTTCGAAAGCTTTTACCAAAACGAACTCGAGATCAGTAAAAAAGAAAATACCAAACCAAATAATGAAGAATATTTAATCCGAGTTTCAGAAGAACCTACACCAATCGCAATTTTATACCTTCATGGATTTGGAGCAAGCCGTGGTGAAGGAGAAGAAGTCACAAACAAACTCAGTGAATACTTTGGTGCCAATACTTATTATGTACGTCTGCCTGGCCATGGCACCAATATCGAAGACCACCTCCATACTCCATTCCAAAAATACTTACAAGACGCAGAAGATAGTTTGATTTATTCAAAAGAATTAGGCCACAAAACAGTCGTTATTGGGACAAGTATGGGCGGAAACATTGCAACCTATTTGGCTGCAAAACACCCAGACTTAGTAGATAGTATGATCCTTGCGTCTCCTTTTTACGATTTTGATGATCCCACTGCTCACATCTTTCGATTTTATTGGGGAAAATCTTTCATCGATGCCATCAAAGGAGAAATTCGAATTTCAAAAACTGATCCAAAAGATGAATCCGCTAAGTATTGGTATTTGGACCAATATTATGGTGCAATTCAAAACATTCTGGATCTAAAACGATTTATGGATAAAGAAAATCCTTATCCTAAAGTGAGCACACCTACTCTTTTAATGTATTATTATAAATCCGAAAGGGAACATGATTTTGTTGCTTCCATAAAAGCAATGTTAGATGTATTCGACAAAATCCAAAAAGGGCCAAATGCCAATCCTAAAAACCGATTATTAAAAATTGAGGATGGGGCTCATGTACTTCTCTCCAAGTATGTAAAATCCGACAAAACACTGATCGAAAAGGAAATGATCCAATTCATCAAAGATACAACTGGGGCCGAAGAATTCAAAAAATCAAAGAAATCCAAACGATAACAAAATCGATTCGTATAATTCATCAACGGATATTGGTTTAGACCGAACCAATATCCCTTCTTTGGAAAGTTCTTCCGCGTCCAATCCATCCATATTTCCAGTATACAAAACTGCAGAAACATCAGGTGATACTTGTTTGATTTTACGAATCATTACTAAGCCACTCATTTCTCGTAAACGGTAATCTGATAAAATAAAATCGGGAATCTCCTCATTCAAATATTGAATCGCAGACGAAGAAGTTGAAAATACTTTGGGATTGATTTGTTTTTGAGATAAAACAAAGGAAATGGCTTCACTGGCAGCTTCGTCATCTTCCACGATCCAAATTTTTTTCTTCGAGATTTCAGACCAAACATCTTTAGGTTTTGGTTCAGAATTCATTTTGTATGGATTGTGGAGTGGAATAGACTCTTCCAATGGTAAGTAAATAAATACTTTTAAAGTCATGGGATCCGGTTTGTCTAAATAAAACTCACCTCCCCAATTCTTCACATAACGATTGATTAAATGGATTCCCGTCCATTGGAAATCCTCATCACGAAAATTTACCAAATCCAAAGTGGTTAATTCCGATAAACTGGGTAAGGACAATCCTGTAAATTCCAAGGAGATCAGTAACCTTACTTCATCCATGGGTTGTGTTTGGATTTGCACGAGTCCACGTTTCCTGTCATCCCAAACAAAAATACCACCAGAAGTTAATTCACATAGAATTTTAGAAAACTGAACAACATCAACTTTGGTAATTAATGGTGCTTTATAAAAATCGAATTGTGCCTCTACGTTTTTAGGTAATCCAGCAACAAGTAATGGAATGGTTGACTCTACAACTGATGATATATCAATTTTGGAAACAGAATGTTCGTTTTTTGTTTTAGAATAATGAATGATTCGATGGATCATAGAACGAGCGTTATCGGCACCCATTCGAATCTTTTCTAAATAATCTAAAATTTGACTTTGATCAAATTTCCCTAATGTAATTTGTTCTTTTCCGAGTTGGGAAAAGACATGGATTGGCTGTAAGTAATTATTGAGGTCATGTGCAATATTGGTAGCAAGACTTCCAATGGTTTCCATTTTTTGGGAGTGTAACTGATACGATTCTAATTGTTTTTTTTCAGTAACATCATCCAAAAACACATAATAAAAATCTGGTTTTCCTTGTGAATTTCGGAAGGCACTAATTCGTCGGTAAACATTGATTCGTCGGCCATCCTTTCGAGTGAGCCTAGATTCTTCTGCACCTTCTTTGAAAAAACTAAAGTATTCCATTTCTTCGTCTGAAATGGATTCCCCTTTGATCCTTCGAATATTAAGATCCGTTAGGTTTTGAAAACTATATCCTGTGATTTCAGTAAATCTTGGATTAATTCGGAAATAACCACCCTCCCAGTCTTGTAATGCCATGCCCACCGATGCGTTTTCAAAGAGGCCTAGGAAAAATTGGATTTGTTCTACGATATTGATTTCATTTGTTTTTTCATTTGTGACGTCTCGCACAAACACAAGATCTAGAACTGAATCCATTCCAGGAATGTTCACTTTTCTTTTTTCAAACTGAAACCAGCGAACAAGCGTTTCATTCGGCATCTGGAACCGGTAATCTCCTACGATTTGTTCGCGATCATTTCGTTTGTTTGGAGATAAGATCTGTTCTAAAAATGCTTCTTTGTCATCCTTAAATACCCAAGCAAGTAAATCAGATTCCAAACAATCTTTGCCGGGTTTTTGGCATCCTAAATTGTCCTTAAAAAAATCATTGGAAAATAAAATTTGGCCGGATTTGGGATCAGTGAGATACACACCCCCAGAAAATAGGTTTGGCAAGACCTTAAAGAATTCTATCATTCCGCTTGCTTCCAGATTCGTTTGCATAACTCTTGCCTTAAGAGGGAAATATGCCATCCAATCCGTTTTCTTTTCAAGCACCTATTGCTTTTTTTAATTTAGGACCATGGGAGATTGCACTCATCGTTTTTTTAGCCTTACTTTTTTTTGGTGGAAAACGATTGCCAAGCCTTGCCAAAGACTTGGGTTCTGGGATCAAAGAATTTAGAAAGTCACTCACTGGCCAAGACGAAGAACCTACCCAAACGAGTTTTCCTGTGGAAGAACCAAAACAGACGTCACAGTCCAACACAAAATCCACTAAAAAGAAAAAAGCTTAATCCCACCATTGGCTGACAAAAAAAGAACCGCACTGCCACTGCCGGAAGATTCGGAAACCAGGGAAAAATATATGTCCCTGGGTGACCATTTAGAAGAACTCCGGCAAAGACTCATTTATTCAATTTTAGTTGTTTCTGTTTTTATGATAGGAACTTTGTATTTTGGAAGTGAGATCCATAGTATTCTCATCCAACCTTACAAATCGGTACTTGGGCCTGATGCTCATTTTTTCCAGATCCAACTGATGGCTCCGTTTCTCATTTATTTGAAAACGTCCTTTATTTTGTCGGTTCTTGTCTCCCTTCCTTTTTTACTCTACATCCTATGGGGGTTCATTGCTCCCGCGGTCAACCCAAGGACAGAAAAATGGGGAAAATTCATCATTCTATTTTCTACCTTACTCTTTTGGTCTGGCCTTGCTCTTTGTTGGTTTACTGTCTTCGAAAATTTTTTGCGAGTGTTCCTTGTTGTCTTAAGGCCAGATGGAGTGGATCCTTACCTTCCCATCGATGAGTACTATGATTTGTTTTTTAACTTACATCTAGTCTTTGGGGCATCCTTTCAATTACCAATCGTTCTCATTTTACTCGGTCGTATCGGAATCCTTTCTTCAAGGTTTCTGATTTCCCGATGGAGGGAAGCAGTGCTTATCATTGCGGTTGTTTCAGCGGTATTATCACCAGGCCCCGATGTTTTTTCCATGCTCATGTTACTCTTACCACTTAGTTTTTTATTCTTTTTATCTGCTATTTTAATGAGAGTATTGGAAGCCACTGATTCAAAATGAGTTACCGTGTTAAACTACCCATTTTACTGGGCATCATCAGTTTTTTGTTTTTTTTCATTCATTTTTTATTTGCTGAATTCACATTCACACATTGGCAAAATCCAAAAGGTGAAAATACTCTTAACTTCAATTTAGTTGGGATTTATAGTTCTTTTCTTTTGGCATTGTGTATTAGTTTTATCGTATATTATTTTCTTGGATTTTTATACCAATACATCCTCCATATAATTTTTCATATCCAAGATAGTGAAAACCAAATCCCTAAAGACATACGTAATTTAAATCGAAACTCTGATGAGTATAAAATTTATAAATCCGTCATGTTCACACTCTTACAAGGGGAAGAGGGACTTGGAGAGGAACAATTTGAAAATAAATTTGATTGGAAAACAATCCAAGCAACTTCCTTAAACAAACAAATTCCTGATATTAAAATTCCAAATTCACCAGGTTTTGACGTAGCCGTCTTCCCGTCAGTGATGCGTTATGCGGGTGCTGATTACATTCGGATTGTTCGAGCAAAAGATGGACTCTTTGGTATCATAGCAGGCCACATGGAACCTGGGATTTTAGAATCCTCAGAAAAAATATTCATCCATGGAATCGTATCATCCTTTGGAGATGGGCTTTTCTCTACAGAAGAATTATTAGAAAAACTAAAATTTGCCCTCCACCAATTTGCATTCCTAAAGTTAAAACTCTCAGCCTTTGTGATCCAAAACAAGGATGATAAAATGTCTTTTTTGCATTACATGGATATGCCCATCTTCCAATTTTCTGATCATGGCATCCAAGTGATTGAAGGAAGTGGAGATGACCATTGGTATCCCAATCACAAACATCCAATCTCAATAGCCGACGGGATCGAAGTGGGAGATTATTTAGTTTGGGCGAGTGACAGAACTCTCACTCAATTTGGTCTCACATCGTTTGAAATCATGGAAGAATTTGTGGACTACTTACTTGACCTGAGGCCCAGTTCTTCGAGACAAATGTTACTCGCCATTGCGAAAAAAATGAGTGCCCTTGGAAGGGAACGAAACCTAACAAACCCGATGGAAAAACTTTCGATTTTAGTGGTTCGGCGAAATAAGTAAACGGATTGTATGACGGAGTAAGTCGAGTTTCCCCCAATTCCCGTGCCCTGGCACAACCACTTCCGCATCTGGATACCGAGAGAGAACTCGTTTCACAGAGGATTCCCATTCCACCACATTGGCATCTTTCAGATTCCCCAAGTCTTCCGCTTCGAGAGCTTTCACAAGGCAACCTCCAAAGAGGATATGAGTGTCTGGAAGCCATACCACTATATTGTCAGGAGAATGCCCTGGCCCTGGGTAAAACACTTCGACCGAACCATTTCCTAAAGAAAATCGAGTTTGGATGTCAAGGATGGGACTTGGGATTCCATATCCATTTTCCTTGGCTAATTTGGCTGTCAATTGGGTGCTATAAACAGGGATTTTTCTTTTTTGAAAGGAAGAAACTCCCGCCATACGGTCGTCATGTGCATGGGTCACGATGACGAAAACAATTTGTTTTTGAAACTTTGTCTGGATGGATTGGATCAGTTCTTCTGTTTGTGGTTCGGTCCAAGGAGTGTCGATCACAACCACACCCTTATTTGTCAAAACCACAAGTCCGTTGGATGGATACGTTTTCCCTTGGAAACTGCCAAAACTTTTGTGGATCCAAACCGATTCTTTGATTTTGATCCATTCAATCGAAGAGTCGATTGGGTTTGTAGTTGGATTCGGTGGGTAGGAGGGAAACTCTTTTGCCGTATGGCATTGGGCAAACCAAATACCAAACGACAAGTATAGAACTAAAAGGGAAACGTTAGTTCGCATGAACAAACAGAATTTATGCGATCTTTTCGATATCACCTTTTAAAATCGTAATGGGTGCTTCTTTTTTGAGAACGGTTTCGTCAGTAACTACCACTTCCAAAACATCCTTACGTGAAGGAATTTGGAACATGAGTTCCATCATGATCTCTTCTACAATGGCACGAAGTCCTCTCGCACCACTTTCCCGTTTGATTGCGGTTTGGGCAATCGCTTCGATCGCGGACTCTGTGAACTTGAGTTTTACATTCTCGATATCAAACATCTTTTGGTATTGTTTGAGAAGGGAATTTTTTGGTTCTGTAAAAATAGATTTCAAACTTTCGATCGTTAACTCATCGAGAGTGGCAATGATAGGAAGTCGTCCTATAAATTCTGGGATCAGACCAAATTTCATCAAATCATCAGGGATTACATGGTGTACTACTGATTCCCCTTCTTCGATTTTCCTTCCTTTGTCGTTTACCACTTCGTTGGAATGGAAACCAATGGATTTGACACCAACTCGTTGTTTGATGATGTCAGTGAGACCGACAAAGGCTCCCCCACAAATGAAGAGGATGTTTTTGGTTTCGACTGGGATGTATTCCTGGTGAGGGTGTTTACGTCCGCCTTGTGGTGGCACATTGGCAACAGTTCCCTCAATGATTTTGAGAAGAGCTTGTTGGACCCCTTCCCCACTCACATCACGTGTGATGGAGGCAGAGTCGGACTTACGAGAAATTTTATCAATTTCGTCAATGTAGATGATTCCCATCTCAGCACGTTTCACATCATTGTCAGCATTTTGGATGAGTTTGAGGATGATGTTTTCCACATCTTCCCCCACATACCCGGCTTCCGTGAGGGCTGTTGCATCCACAATCGCAAACGGAACTTTAAGAATCCTAGCGAGTGTTTGTGCGAGTAAAGTTTTTCCTGAACCTGTAGGTCCAATGAGCATGATATTGGATTTTTCCAATTCCACATCTCCCGCCTTACGTTCGTTATGGAAGATTCGTTTGTAGTGATTGTAAACGGCAACAGACAAAGCTTTTTTGGCTTGTTCTTGTCCAATCACATACTGGTCTAAGATTTTTTTGATTTCAGTAGGTTTAGGGATGTCTCCCACAATTGCAGTTTTTTCACCACTTTGAGGTTCTTCTGCGATGATTTCGTTACACAAGGAAATACATTCATCGCAGATATAAACACCAGGACCTGCGACAAGCCTTCTTACTTCGTCTTGGGCCTTTCCGCAGAAAGAACAATGTAATTTTTCTCTGGAATTACCCGTTTGGCTTGCACGTTTGGTCATGGAGACGCCCCCTTAGGCTTGTGGCATTTGTTTGCGTTCTTGGATCACGTTGTCAATGATGCCGTATTCTTTGGCTTCATCTGCACTCATAAAGAAATTTCTTTCGGTGTCTTTGCGGATTTGGTCAGCAGACTTTCCTGTGTGTTTACCATAAAGATCGATGAGTTTGTCCTTGATCTTGATGATTTCTTTCGCAGAGATCTCAATATCAGAAGCTTGTCCACCTGCTCCACCATACGGTTGGTGTAACATAATACGTGAATTCGGAAGGGCAGAACGTTTTCCCTTTGCTCCACCAGCAAGTAAAAGAGCCGCCATAGAAGATGCCTGTCCAATACAAAGGGTCCGCACCTCTGGTTTGATCAGTTGCATTGTGTCATAAATCGCAAGACCAGAACTCACATAACCACCAGGGCTATTGATGTAGAGATAAATATCTCTGTCTGGGTTTTCCGCTTCTAAAAACAATAGTTGAGCGGAAATCACATTCGCATAGGTTTCGTCGATGGCAGAACCTAAAAATATAATCCGATCTTTTAATAACCGTGAAAAAATGTCGTATTGGCGTTCGCCACGGCTTGTTTGTTCAATGACATAAGGCATCAGTGTGGACATAGTTTACTCTTCTTTCCCGCTAAGAATTTTCTCAGCTTCTTCCGTTGAAATTGCTTTTGGCGATTTTTTCTCTACTTCAGCGTAAACAAACTCGTCAATTTTATCAAACAGGAATTTGTCACGGTAGTAGGTTTCCGCCTTCTGTTTTTGGACTTCTTTTTTGAGAGTTTCGGCAGGAATTCCTTGGGCAGACGCCTCTTTTTCGTAACCTGCCTCAACTTCCTCGTCAGAAATGACAATTTTATAGTCATCAGCGATTTTTTGCTTCAAAATGTAAGTTTGGATGCGTTTTTCCGCTGCTTTGGAGAAAGATTCCCTTACTTCTTTTTCTTCTTTTCCTAGGCGTTTTGCATAGTCGGAAAGAGAAGTGACAGGAAGGCCAAATTCACGCATGAAGTTTTTGAAAACAGTTTCTGTTTCTTCATAAATGAGGGATTCTGGGATGATGAATTTGGATTCTTTGATGATTTCGTTGTAAGCATCATCTGTTGCACGTTTTGTGAGTGCATTTCCAAAAATCTCAACTAGTTGTTTTTTGGTTTTTTCTTTTAACTCTTGTAAGTTGGCAGAACCATCCACTTCAGAAGCAAAATCATCATTGATTTCAGGGTAAGTTACCTTGTAAATCGCAGTCACTGTTACTGTGTAGATGATTGATTTTCCAGCAGACTCAGGAGATGCAGGGTATACATCTGGGTATGTGAATGTGAACTCTTTTGTTTCATTGAGTTTCATTCCAAGGAGATTGTTCTCAAACCCTGGAGGGTTTTGGGGAGCACCCATTTGGAATTTTCCCGTTTGGTTGGCATCTGGGTATTCTTTTCCAGTTTCCTTAAACTTATAATTGATTTCTAGTAAGTCGGATGCCTCAACTGGTTCGCCTTCTTCTTTCAAAGAATTACGAGCCATGTTTTTTTGGATTCCTTCCAATTCTTTTTGGATGTCTGCATCCGAAATTTTAATTTCTTTTGGTTGGATTTTGATTTTCTTTAACTTTGGTAAGGTGACTTCCGGTTTTGTATCGTAAGTGGCTTTTGCCTTTGCACCAGTATTTTTATCAAACGTTTCCATTTGGAATTGTGGCAAACGGATTGGTTTGTGTTCCAATTTGTCAAAGAGGTCTGCCATTGCTTGGTTTAACATGATGTTGGCAGCATCGTCCATCACGGTGTCACCTAGGACTTTTTCCACCATATTCAGGGGAGCTTTTCCTGGTCGAAACCCAGGGATTTTTACTTTTTCAGCTGCATTTTTGTAAGCCTGTGAGTAGGCGGTGCGGACTTCTTCAGCGCTAAATTGAATGCTGAGGTCACAAGTTGCGTTGTTATTTTTTTTAGCCGTAAATTCCATCGTATTATATCCAGTGTAAAAAAAGAGAGTGTAGTGGAAAGAAAAAGAAGAAGACCTTCATTAGCGGGAAACGGGACTTGAACCCGCGACCCTCTCCTTGGCAAGGAGATGCTCTACCGCTGAGCTATTCCCGCAGAAGGTTTGTGAAACCATCATTTGGAACCTAATCAAATCGGCAAGGAAAAAAGTGGAAAAGCATGAATGGAAATCCATCCCAATGGGGTATGGAATTGAATCTATTTTCGGTGGTAGGGGTTCCATCTGAAACCACCACCTAACAACATCGTATCGGGAGGGTCGTTCTGGGAAAGGATAGGATTTGATTCCGTTTTCTGTCAACGATCGTTACTCCATCCAAAAGGGACTTCGGATGGAGAAGGATCTTATTTTTCTAAGAGAGGTTTGAGATAAGGATACACTGTGTCTGCAACGAGTTTGTGGCCGGCTTCAGTAGGATGGATTCCATCCTTTTGGTTGAGTTTGCGATTGGTTGCCACTTTTTCTAAGATAAAAGGAACAAGTGGAATGTTTTCTTCTTTTGCAAGTTCAGGATAAATTGAATTAAAAGCGGAGGCATATTTTTTCCCCATATTCGGTGTTGCCATCATACCAACTAACAGAATTTTGGTGTTAGGGTATTGTGATTTTATTTGTTTTACTATGGTTCGTAGGTTTTCTTTTGTGACTGTTGGACTGATGCCACGTAACATATCATTTGCACCTAATTCCAGAACAAAGATGGATGGTTTTTCCGCGAGTACCCATTCCAATCTCCCAAGGCCTCCACTCGTTGTATCACCTGACACACCTGCATTGGTCATTTGGTAGGAATACCCTTCACCATTGATTCGATTTGTAAGTACATGAGGCCAAGCATCTTCATAATTCAGAAGTCCATACCCAGCCGTTAAGGAATCTCCAAAATAAAGAATCCGTTTTGGTTGGTTTTCAGATGGAAAACCTGTTTTCTTTTCTTTCTCTGGATCAGAAGGATTCCCACATTGGAACAGGAAGAGAAGTGATACGATTGTAATGAAGTAAGGCATCACTCATTAGATTGGTCTCAATCTAAGAAAATGCAAACATTTTTAGCTAACAAATTTGAATACCATAACCAATTCCAAAGAAAAAACATTTCGATAGGAAGGAGTATCTCCTAATAAATTTTATCCTCGTCATAGTAGAAGGAAACACCAGGCATGATATAAAATTCTGTAACAGTGTGTTTGATGGATGTTGACATCTCCGAAAATCCAATATAAACACTTCTGGCAGAATAATCACTTCTTGGCACTGATCCCACTGTGTCTCCCAAATAGCTTTCATAGGTCCGTTTGACATCTTGGCGGATCATTCCTATGTCCAAGGAAAAACGACAATATTGGAAAGATGTTTCTAAATTGAGAATGGTTCCTTTGTCTCTGACCCTTCCCCCATACGCAGGGATCACTGCTGTGAGAGAAGAGGAATTATCATTAAATACTTCTTGGATGATTTGAGAACCTAACACAGAAAAATTTCCCTTCCTGTCCAGAAGTTCCAAACGTGCTCGGATCTCCCACCAATCCCTAAGTTTTAATTTTGAATAAATACCTGGTAAAATTCCTTTCATGGAATATTCGGCATTGGCATCACCACCAATCGACCAAGTGGTTTTATTCGGAACGGTTGCTTCAGGTCGACTTGTCGAATAGGAACCATAGGAAATATTGTTTCGTTCCGTATAACGATGGAAGTTGATCGAGGGACCAACCATCAATATTTTGGTGATCGGATGTATGTAGGAAAAACGTAAATTTTGGCTTACTCCTTCAAAACGGAGTAATCGGTTCCCTTCAAAACTACTGGCCCAATAAGAATCTGTCCTTGGGGAAAGAAAATTATTGGAAGCAGGAAGGTTACGGCTGTAAACACCTAACGTAGTATCTTCGGCATATTGGATTTCGTACTTATTTTTGTAACCATACCGAATGTCAAAAAATTGCGAATTAACACCTAAATCCTTTGCAGGTTTATAAGGAATGGCAAGTGGAGCACCAGGTTCTGTGATTTGGCGAAATAAGGAATTTTGGAACCAAGCAGGTCCTGTTTCATTCAGAATCGCTGGAGATAATTTTCCAAATCCAAACCCACTGCGAATCATCAATCTGTGTTCGTAGACTTTGTTAAAAATCTCCATAGGAGTTTGGTTGTCTTCTCTTCGTTCCCAACTCACAAGTGGATTTGTACTAGGTGGTTCGGAACCCGAAGTTGTTTCCGTTTTTGGAGACACATTTGGATTTGTTTTTTCTTGTGTTGTTATTGAATCCTTTTTTGGTTCAACAATTGGGTTTGCCTTACTTGATTCTTCTGCTGTTAGTTGGTTCGTAATAAATACGAGAAAGATAACCAATATTACGGAAAGAACTAGTTCCCGATATTTTTGATTTAAATATTTAGTAAACAATGCGAACTGTCCCTACGTAAATTTCAGTTCTACGATTTTTCTTTTCAGCTAACATCGTATCTACGATCTTATGTAAATCTGCATAACCATCCACCTCCTTAAATCGTTCTTCTGCGATTTTATGGACGAGTTTGAGTTCTTTTTTAACAGATTGTGATCTTTCTTTACTGAGTTTTAAATTCATGGAAAATGCCCCAACACTATCAGTGTGTCCACCAATCCGACAATTGGTTTCTGGATAGGCTTCCATGGCGTCCCCTACTTTTGCGATGAGTTCTTTTGCTTTGGGTGTTAATGTAGACTTTCCTGAAGGGAAAGCAACGTCTCCGTCAATGATGATGAGAAGTTCACGAAGTCTTTTTTCATCGTCTTCGATTCGTTTGAGTTCAACACCTTTGGCAACTAAACTTCCACCTACTTCTTCGAAGGGAGTACCTGTATGCTCAAAATCACTTCGTAATCCCTTGTATAATTTTTCTAGGTAATCAGGAGTTCCTAATTTATCGAGAGAACCAACAGGTAAACTTCCCAAATGTTCACTGGGTTTGGATTCATCAATATGAACACAGCCACAAAATCTTTGAAAGGCCTCTGATTCCATCCACTCTGGTTTGGTAGTCGTCTGGCAGTAAGTAAAGGATAACGAAAGAACTGTGAACAATAATTTTCTAAACATAGAACGAACTGTCCCTATCTTTTGCACCAAGAATAGAAATCAATTGATAATTCTCTTAAGAGATGATTGGAAATTAATTTCAAACTCTTTCCTTCAATTTAACGTATCTTTGACACGTATGCCTAGTAAAAATACGGAATGAATGAATGACACTTACAGATCTTTGCTTCTATAATAGACAATGTTTAACGTAAGTTATTTGTACATTCTTTCTACACTAGAATGAGATTGTCGTTGCCATGAATGGAAAGGCATCCATTTATTGTTTTATAAAAAAGATTGGTTAACGGGAAATTTAGCATGAACTCCACCAAACATCGTCTGGAAACTTCCTTGTCATTATTATTAGTATCACTCCTAGTGAGTTGTAGTGGAGCTGCTTCCGCTGGAGACAATCTTTTATTTGGAATTAGCGAACGTTTTGAACGAACATTCGGGAATCCAATAACTACTTGTTCGTCGGATGTTACCATTTCAACCAAACTTGTTTCCCTTTCGGAAGATGGAGATGTGAACTCTACCTTTAGCACAGTGAATGAAAATGGTTTGGATGATGTGGATACAGATGGTGGGACTTCTTGGGGTTATAAATCCTTCCAAACCTGTATTTATCCCAATGCTCCGTTTAGCGGGAGTTTGGAGATACCTGTTTCTGTAACTTCGAATTATGGAACAAGGATCACATCACTCAAAACCTTCCCTGCTCCCGATGTTGCCATCCCCACCAAACTCACGTTCACTGGCAATGGAGTCACACAAAGACAGTGTTTTACATTCACAGTGGTTCAAGATGCAGTTAGAAGTGCAAAAGTAGATCCAATGACAATTGCCCTTGGAACGATGACTCAAAAAAACGGAAGTGGTGAGGAAATTTCAGGGACCTATACAGGAAAAGATGCATGTGATATTTCTGTTGCGGTAGATGATGATGAAGGCCCTGGTGTTCGTGTGTCTAATATCTCTCGAGTGATGGAAGAACCAGGCCCATCTGCAACGGCAACCAATGGGACCTTCCAAGTGGTTTTACGAACGGCACCCACTGCCAATGTTACCATTCCCATCAATGAAGTGTATGATTCGATCAATGCCAGTAACCGCGAAGGAACAGCGAATCCAAAAACGTTAACTTTCACGACAGGAAATTATAATACTCCACAATCTGTGACCATCACATCCGTTGATGATTTGGAAATTGACGGCATCAAAGTGTATACGGTAGAAGTATCAAATACAAGTAGTTCTGACGCCGATTATAATGGAATCAAACCAAGAAATGTTGTGGTTTACAACCGAGACCAAAGTGTTCCTGGTTACGCCTACCAAAGGTTTGATGCCACAACGGGAACTACTGGTGCATCAGGTGGAGCGATCAATCGTTTTGCCACAGATGAAAGTAATCGTTTTGGAACCAAATACTCACAATTCCAAATCAAACTCCGCACCAAACCGACAAATACGGTCACACTTAATTTTTCTTCCAATTGTGGGAATAAATGTAATATCCTCACACCCACTCTCAGTTTTACAACATCTGATTGGAATGTATACCAAACCTTCCAAGTCGAAGGGAAATCAGACTCAGCAAACACAGGTAATGCGGATTACACGGTATCATTTGTCGCATCTTCAGCTGATGCTACCTACAATACAACCGTGGCTGAACCAACCTTTTCTGTGCGTTCTTGTGATAATGATGGAACCCATCTCCTCCAACCATGTAATTTTTCAGGATCTCCATTGGGAACTTCTGTCAACCGATTGTCTGCTGTGGAAGGTGGGTCTACAAATATTTGGATGATCTCCCAAGCAGCACCAAGTTCAGATATCAGCATTGGCCTCACAAGCTCTGATACAACAGAAGGAACTGTTCCTGGAACTGTCACTGTATCCTCATCTAACTATAATTTTATGGAATCTGGCGGGACAAACCAAATTGTCCTCACACATTTGGATGATGTCCTTGTGGATCTCACCCAAAACTGGACTGTCACAACGGCTTTGTCTACGGGAGGTCTTTCCTATGATCCCATTGATGTTTATGCAGCCACAACTGATGATGAAAAATCTTTTTATATCTCTCATGTGGGAAACACTCGGGAAGGAACTAGCAATACAGCAACGGTATCGGTTTGTTTAGGAGGGAATAACCCAACACAACCGGTTATTCTCAATATCACTTGTAAATCTTATGCAGCGGGAACGGCTGCCTCTGGTGAATGTGGGACTATCACTTCCTCCCCTATCACCTTCCCTGTGAATAGTGAAGTGGAACCTGGCAATGCTTCCGATAGTGGATGTGCCAGTTCTGCTAAAAAACAAACGTTCACTGTTACGGGTATTGATGATACCTATTCAGATGGGAATCAAAATTTTGACATCCAACTCGCCATGGCTGCCAATACAGACACAAACTACCAAAATGCAACTAGTCCAAGTGACCATACGATCACAAACGAAGACGATGAACCAACTGGGAAGGCGATCTTTGTGACCTCATCGAGTTATAATGGGGAAATGACCGCACAAGGTGTGTTTGGTGCTGATGATACCTGCAATAATAACAAACCAGGCGGAGTTCCAGCTGGTACGTATAAAGCACTGATTGTCAGTGATAGCGCAGGAGGAGTTACAAATGACAGAGTTCCCAATGGAACCAACTGGGTGTTAACTGCTGGTTATCATTATTACCGTTGTAATAGTTCAGGGTATACCAATTGTAGTGATGAACACTCTCGTTTGTTCATCGCCAATGGCTCAGCAGGATTTGATCCAACAAGCATCTCTCGGTCTTTTTCAACAGTAGGTGATCAGTACTGGACGGGGATGACAACGAGCCTAACAGCGGCAACACAGGTTGGATTTACACCCGCGTGTACGGGTGATGGATTGACATACCGTCACAACTGTAATGGTTTTACGTATCAAAACTGTCCTTCTACACCAAGTTCTTACTTGTATGGACAAACTTGGACAATGGCATCAAATACAAGTGTCACAAGCCAAGAAGCCATTTGTTCTGCTACGAAGAAATTAATCTGTGTGCAACAGTAATCTTTGTGTTTGCTTCGGGATCAGACAAACAAAAGTTCAGTGAAACAAACAGATTTGAATCAATAACTTGAGGGCTCAAAGCCCTTTTATTTTTTCCTTCAGGGATTTGGCGGCCATCGCAAAACCGCCATCCGCTCCATCCACAAAATGAACTTCATCCGAGGATGCTACTTTTAAGACACAAGTCATAAGTGACCTGTTGGATACAAAAAGTCCATAATGTAATAAACCTTCCGCTTCTAATTTTTGCAAAAAGGATTCTAAAGCTAACCGATGTTTTTTGGTCCCATCAATCACCATTTTGAGAGTGCCATCATATTTGCGAAAATCAGCACTCATCACCTGGTATTCCTTTAATCGATCCAAGGAATAATGCCCCGACTTAAGTGGCAATTTCCATTTGATGGAGATCGCCATTACTGTCCTTTCGATCCAAATTTTGGTTAAGGTAAGAGCGTATTTGAATCCAGAATGTTTACCAGTCCTTGCAACCGCCTCTTTCTTGAGTTCATTACCTGAGCCCAAGTTGATTTGATCAAGGTTTAGTGGATGGTATTCTTTTTCTTCACCATATTCAGACTTGATAAAGTTTAACACTCGTATTACGATCTTCTTACAAACTTCTAAATCAGTATGATTAGGTTTGACAATAAGAGATACAATTTCTCCTCTTTCACTTGGGACATCCTTCCAACGGCATGTAAATCCAGTAAAGTCAGCAGGTAGAATTTTTTCATTTTCACGGACCAAATAAGATTCATCTTTTCCTTCTTTGATCCATTGTTCCGCAAGAGGAAGAGCCGTTCCAAAGAGGGAACATTGAACATAATGATCAGAAGCTTTGAATTTACTTAAAAATAATTCTGTCCCTGCTCGGTACAATTCTTGGACAGGGACAATACCTGCTCTCATGGTCAGTCCAAAGGCAGACTTCACTTGCAAAATGGTATCTGCAATCGCAGAACGAATGGGGAATAATAAATTGATAGGTAATAAAAATGTGACACCATCGCCACCAAATACAAATGGAAAGTCCATATGCCCATAAACATTGGCAACCGCAATGGCAGTAAGTCCACCAGCAGTGTTTACATCTTTGTATCGTCCTTCCTCAATTGCTTTAGTGGAACCAACAATATCTGTGATGAGGACAAACCAATCATCGGGGACCTTTGCGACGGTTGTCTCTTCAAAGATACTTTGGAACTGAGAACTAGGTTTTATGTTTTTATAAAAATCATCCACTACATACTCAGACGACCCAAACCAAAGAGATATGAGAGATTTTTCGTAGTTGTCTTAGAAAAGCGGATCATAAAACGTACAATCATACTCTATGAACCAAGTTCTTCTACGTACCACCTTTTCCCTCTTCCTTTTGTTCGGATTTTTTGGCTCTTCTTATTGTTTTGGTTTTTACCTCACAGAACTTGCAGCAAATGAAAGGAAACGATGGTTGGATGAAAAAGCATGGTCGATCACAAACAACATGACGGAAGAAGAATTGGTAGGCCAAACTATCCACATTGCTATCCCTTCCAAAACTGTAGACCAAATTGCGCTAGATGAAATCAAACAAACGAAACCAGGTGGTATCATCCTCTTTGGTAAAAACTTAGGCAAAAAAGAAGAGATCCTTTCCCTCACTCAAAATCTTCAAATCGCTGCCAAAGAAAACGGCTTACAACCTTTTCTCATCTCAACAGACCAAGAAGGAGGTCGTGTGTTCCGTGTCCAAGATGGAATCACACATTACCCTGGTGCAATGGCTGTGGGACAAACTGGGAAAAAGGAATGGGGAGAAACTGTAGGTTTTGTCACATCCTATGAACTGAGAAGTTTAGGTTTGAATTTTTTATTTGCACCTGTTTTGGACATCAATAACAACCCACTGAATCCAGTCATTAACACTCGTTCGTTTGGATCAGATGTTAATCGAGTTTCGGAAGTTGCCGTTGCGTATGAAAAAGGTGCAAGAGCCGGTGGATGTTTACCAGTGATCAAACATTTTCCAGGTCATGGAGATACTACTGTTGATAGCCATCTCGGACTTCCAATCATCAATAAAAGCCTTGAGGATTTAGAAAAACTGGAACTAGTTCCATTCAAACAATCCATCCTAGGTGGGGCAGAAGCGGTGATGTCTGCTCATATTGTGTATCCAAAAATTGATCCAAATTTTCCAGCTACACTCTCTAAGACGATTCTAACAGATGTTTTACGAAAATCACTCCAGTTTGATGGGATCATCATCACAGACGCAATGGAGATGCATGCCATTTCCAAAAACTATGAAAAAGACAGACCTGGTGTTTTAACAATCCTTGCTGGTGCCAATATCGTTTTACTCACAAGTTGGGGAGAAACTGCCAAAAAATTCAAAGCCCAATTGATGGATGCTTACAAAAAGGGAGAATTCCGCTTTGTAGACAAAGAAGGAAAAGAACATGACATCTTAAAAGAAGCTGTCCAAAAACAAATTCGCAAAAAATTGGAATTAGGTATCTATGATGCAAATTCCATCTTACCAAAAGTATACGAAGAAAACCAAAAACAAAAAGAATTCCTGACGGCTTGGGAAAAAGAAAGAAACGATCGTTACACAACACTCAGTAAGTCACTTTTTTTTGCGAAAGAAATCAATGAAGATTCGATCCGTGCTTACCCAAAAGCGGTGAAAACATCTCAAATTTTACCAGAACAAACTCTTTCCTTCGTTAAAAACCAAAAACTGAAAGAGGTTTTGAAATCAAAAAAAATCCAATCAGTTCCCACCAAATCATTTGGAAGTTATGTGAAACAAAAAACATATACTACATATCTGTTTGATTCCACTTCGGAACCAGAAATTCTATCAGTTGTCAGTCTTGCTAAAAAATTTCCAAACAAACGTTTCCTTGTACTACACGGAGGAACACCCTTCATCCAATTGCCGGAAATGCAAAACGTAGAGTATCTATTATCTTTTTCGTTAACGGTTGGTTCTTGGGAAGCACTTGGAGTGAAACTCACTTCTGGAAAAGAGATTCCAAAAGTGGATTTGATTTTATTAACAAAGGAATTAAAGACACCTTCCAAAGGTGCCTTTCCTGAAAGTTTATAAGCTTAGATTAAGTTAAAACCTCTCTCACACCACCTCGTTTGCGGATTTCTTCATACAAAGACTTCCGCATTGTTTCATCTGCATCTACATAACGTAACAAGTATAAATCAGATTTTTGTTTGGTGGGCATCATCTTAGCGCGAATATGAAAGGTTGGCCCTTTATCAAAACTAAAACTAACTTCCCATAAATCTTGGTGTTTCCAAATTTCCGAAGAAATCCCCGAAGGAAAGGTAAACAAAATACCTCGGTCAGACAATCGTTCCGAAATTGTGATGAATGGTTTTGCTGTTTCTTTGATTTCGAATTTTTTTTCGTTATTCTCTTTTTGGTCTTTGGCAATTCGTTTTAAGACTTCTAATTGTTTATCAATGTTTTCTTCACTGAGTAATAATTTATGTTTATCTAATTCTAAATCCTTTTTTTCTTCAGGAGGTGGCCAAGGTGAAATGGTTATCGACATTTTGTCCATTAACATCAAATGCGATTCCCCTTTTCTTTCAATTTTACCATTAAAGTGAAAAATCACTCCACTATCATTGGTTCTGATCACTTTGCCATCTAACAAATAACCACCACTACTAGGACGGAATACATATAATTTTGCTTCTTTTCCTGGGACCAGTAAGTCTTTCGACAAACCCTTTGTGGATAAAAGTAATTCGTCTGAAGTTTTTTGCATCACATAGGTTAGTTCTTCTCGTCCGTCAGCTTCCAAGGCTGCTACTTCGCCAACGGTTAAATCGTTTAAGGATAAAATTTCTTTTTTGAATTCAACACCAGAACGAAAGAGTTTATCAAAAAGATTCACTTCCTTCTCGGTTGTATTTGCATTGGATTTTAGAAAATAACGATACAATGCATTTTTGAGTTTGTTCCTATTTTCAGGGAGAAGGTAAATTTCGCGTTCATCATCATTCAAATGGTCATAAAAACTATGTAGGATATTGAGTTCCACTTGGTTGCATTTTCTTGCAATGGCGTATCGTTGGAACTCGACCCAGTGGTTTACCATACTTGTTTGTTTGTTTTGTAAGTAGTTCATGACCTTTACGTAAATAAAGGCTGCAACTCCCATGAGAAAAATGTAAAAGATGTAGATTGTATCAAATTTTGGAAAAATCCAAACGACTTGTGCCATAAAATTCATAAATTACTTTTCCTCATATCTCCGTTGTGTCGAATGGAAGCAAGGTGAGCTCTTCCTACTTTAAAATTATCGGCAAAAATCCACTCCATGGGACAATTGTTCCCCAAGGAAATAAAAACGAAGCACTTCCACTCCTAGGAGCTTTACTCTTATGGGAAGGAGACGTGATTTTAGAAAATCTACCCGAAATTGCCGATGTCCAGAAGCTCATGGATGTCCTCCGCCATATTGGTGTGGAAATAACTTCCCTCGATACCAAAGGATCTTACCTCTTTCAGAAAAAAAATCCAGTGAAATCGGATTTACCATATGAACTTTGTTCCCAACTGAGAGGAGCTGTGACACTTGCGGGCCCCATCCTCGCAAGAACTGGGCGTGTCTTTTTGCCAAAACCTGGTGGTGACAAAATTGGTCGCCGTCGTATGGACACCCACCTGCTTGCTTTAGAAGCCCTTGGTGCAAAAATTGAAGTGTTTCCAGATGGTTATATGATCACAGCGGATCGGTTGTTTGGGAAAGACATCCTACTCGATGAGGCGTCGGTGACTGCGACAGAAAATGCAGTGATGGCAGCTGTTTTTGCAGAAGGAACCACGATCATTCGCAATGCGGCTTCCGAACCACATGTACAGGGACTTTGCCGATTTTTACAAGCGGCAGGTGCCAAAATCGAAGGAATCGGTACAAACCACCTAACAATTACAGGTGTGACTTCTCTAACCTCTCCGAATGGTGTTTTAAAACACCGCATTGGGTCGGATTATTTGGAAGTTGGATCCTTCATCAGTTTAGCGGCCGTAACAGGTGGGGAAATCCATATTACCGATGTTAATTTAGAAGACATTCGAATGATCCGAATGGTCTATTCCCGACTTGGGATTGAAGTGCGACCAACAGAAACTGGTATCCTTGTCCCTTCCGACCAAAAAATGGAAATCATACCTGACTACCACGGTGCCACTCCCAAAATTGATGATGCACCTTGGCCAGGGTTCCCGGCTGATATGACATCAGTGGCTTTAGTGACTGCCACACAGTGCAAAGGAACCGTTCTCATCCATGAAAAACTCTTTGAGTCTAGGCTCTTTTTTGTGGACAATATCATTGCAATGGGTGCCCAAATCATCCTTTGTGACCCACATAGAGCCATTGTAATTGGTGCCAACAGATTGTATGGACAACGAGTGGCAAGCCCAGACATTCGAGCGGGTATGGCCATGATCATTGCTGCCCTTTGTGCAGAAGGCCAAAGTGAGATCCATAACATTGTACAAATTGACAGAGGATTTGAGTCAATTGATACAAGGTTACGGTCACTTGGGGCACAAATCGAAAGAATTCCAAGTTAAATGAAACGAAAGGATCTTTTCCGAGAAGGATTTAAATCCGTTTTCCAGTTTACCTTTACGAAAGCGGATGAAATTTCCGAAGCCATCAAAGAAGTTTGGCAGGAAGAAACAGACCAAATCCCTAAAAAAACTTCTAAATCCAATCCAAAACCAATCACTAAGAAAACAAAACAAAAGAGTAAGCCGACTCTTGTTCGGAAACGTAAGACAAAGATGTTCCAAACTCTGTCTTTACCTCCTGGAGCAACAAAAGATTTTTTTTCTCTCTGTACAGGTTGTAACGAATGTATTTTTGCCTGTCCTTATGCCGTCTTATTCCCTGTTACAGCAACAGATTCAGAAAAAACATATCCACATTTTGATCCAAATGCAAAAGCCTGCCACCTTTGTTCTGATTGGCCATGTATCACGGCTTGTCCCGAAAAAGCATTATTACCGTACGAAGTGTCCGAAACGACACCAAAGTTTGGTAAGGCGAAACTTTTAAAAGAATTTTGTATCAATGAAAAAACTGGGGAATCAACCTGTAATGCTTGTTTTGTTACATGCCCTATCGAAAAAACCGTTAAATTTAAAGGGAATTTACCAGTTTTTGCACAATCGAGTTGCACAGGATGTGGGTTATGTGTAGAAACTTGTCCAAGTTTTCCAAAAGCAATTCAGATTAGATTATTCAAAAGCGAATGATCACCTATCAAACGTTTTAGAAAAAAAACTTCGCAAAACATCAAAAAATTGTTATTCGGTAAAAAAAATATCTTGAATTTTTATGAAAGAAGAGAGATACTCTTGTTAGGGCAAGGGATTTCCCTTCGTCAAAAAAAATATAAATTAAATTTAAAGGAAAAAGAAAGCTATGGAACCACAAAAAGTAGGCCCAGGACAAATCGACAAAATCGCGGATGATCTTAAAAAAGACCCAGAGAAGTCGATTGGGAATTACCTTTTCAAAGGATTCAGAATTCAAATCTCCAAGTACAAAGCGTCTGGAGCGGAGAGAGTTCAACAACTTTACAAAAGAAGAAGAGCACAAGGTCTATGCATCGTTTGTGGTACCAAAGTAACTCGTAAAAACCCGGTAACAGGAATTCTTTACAGACTTTGTGACACTCATAGAGCAGAAATCGACCAAAAGAATAAAGAAAAAGCAAAAGCGAAAAAAGGAAAATAAATTCCTTTCCATTCACTTTTCTAACTGAAAGGGGACACTAGGTCCCCTTTTTTGTTTACAGAGACAAATCTTACCGTAGTTTCATTTCCTATGAAAACTCTCCTTCCTTTTCTCCTGCTTTCTGTTTTTGGTTGTTCACAACTCATTTGGCGTGATGCACAATTGCCAGAAGAAATCTCACCTAGTAATGATCCGAATGTAAACCTGGTTTTAACAGTTGCTTACCAAGAGAAAGATTCTTGGAACCCTCTCAATGGAACCACTGACAAACGTGATTACAAAAGTCATATCAAATTAGTAACGAACGGTGTTACAGGTGGAAAAGTGATAAGGGAATGGGATTTACCATCTTGGGCGTTAGGAGATGGAATTTTTTACCATACAAAATCGAACACTTTATTTGTGTTATATGGTAAAAACGACGAATATGGAACCCTTAACCAAACCCTTTCTATATACCCTGAAGTTGGTGGTGCATTTTCGTATCCGGCAACTCCTGAAAGGAAAATCATTTTCCAAATGGCTCCCTCCCCCAGCGGAAATTTAGTGGCTCTCATCACAGCAAGTCCAACCAAAGAAGATGAATTTACAGAATTTGAATTGTCCATCCTGCAAACTGCGGACAAATCAGTGCAGTCCTACCCACTGAGTTTCTGGACCGCATTACCTCTGTATGGGATTCGCTGGGCAGAAGATGGAAACAAATTATACGTTCGGACACCAGATCGCATCCTCGTTTGGACAGGCACAGAACTGACGGAAACAAAAACCTTCCCTGATTGTTTTACGATCCCAACCAATTTTGGCAAATGGGCATACGAATCGGCAAGCCTTGCGGAAGGTGGGAATGTCAAACTCGGAAAAAAACTGCCCGCCCCCAAACTGATCTCGAATATGGACCAAATCAAACTCTGTCGATAAAGTTCAGAAGGGAATCTCGGGGTCTCAATTCGCTTGATTTAATTATGTCTCATGATTGGATGAGTGAAAAGACCCCATGATCGAAAAAAAATTCACAGAACAAATCGATGCCATTTCGAAGTACCTGAATGTCGTCGAAAAAATCGAACCCATTCGCAAAAGTGGGGTCGTTGTTTCTGTTGTGGGGAACGTGATCTATTCCCAAGGTCCACCCGATTCCAAAGTCGGTGAAATTTTGGAAGTCGAACGTGGCTCTGACAAAGGATATTTAGCATGTGTCCTTGTTGGATTTAAAGATCATCTTTACACCTTAATGCCATTAGGTGACACTCAAGAAATTTTCCCTCATGCTTTTGTATTTTCTTCAGGTAGACAAATCACTTTAAATGCAGGTCCAGAACTTTTAGGACGGGTGTTAAATGGTCTTGGGAAACCAATTGATAACAAAGGGATTCTAATTACAAAAGAAGAAAGAGCATCCGAACCAAGATTTTTAAACCCACTGGATCGTCCTCCCATTACAGATATTTTAGAAACAGGTGTTCGTGCCATTGATGGAATGTTAACTGTTGGGCGTGGACAACGGATTGGAATTTTTTCAGGTTCTGGAGTTGGTAAATCTAGTTTACTGGGAATGATTGCCCGTTATACGAACGCAGATGTAAACGTGGTTGCTCTCATTGGAGAAAGGGGCCGCGAGGTAAATGAATTTTTACACGTAGAACTTGGGAAAGAAGCATTGGCAAGATCAGTTGTTTTTGTTGCGACTTCTGATTCTTCCAAAATGGAACAAGTAAGTTGTGCAAACCTCGCTTGTTCGGCAGCAGAATACTTCCGCGAAAAAGGAATGTCTGTTAATTTGTACATGGATTCACTTACACGGTATGCAGAAGCATTAAGAGAATTATCCATAGGTGAACCTGTCGTCACAAAAGGATATGCATCAAGTGTATTTACCAAAATGGCAAAACTTGTCGAACGGGCTGGAACATCACATAACGGCGGTTCCATTACCGGATTTTATACGGTATTAACAGATGCAGAAGATGATATGGATGATATTGTGGCAGACAAGGTGCGAGGATTTATCGACGGGCATATAGTCTTAACGAGAAAACTTGCAGAACAAAGCCATTACCCTGCTATCGATGTTCCCTCTTCCCTTTCTCGATTGATGCAAAAAATTGTGAATGAAGATCACTATATGCGTGCATCCATTGTACGAGAGTTAATTTCCAAATATAAAAATTCAGAAGATATTATTTTACTCAATGCCTATGTGCGTGGTGCTGATGAAAAAATTGACATGGCAATTGATAAAAAATCGCAAATTGATGACTATTTAAGACAACGAATTGAAGAAAAATCCTCTTACAACGAAGCGATCAAAAAACTGGAACTTATCTTACAATCATCATCTCGCAATGACGATGAGTTTTAATCCATTTAGATAGACTTAACTCACTCAATCTCTAAAATCACAAGGGTCACGTCATCATCTGGAGTTCTATTTCCAGTAAACTCTTTGATTTTTTCGAGTAACAACCGTTTTGATTCTGTGACTGGATAACCACTATAACGGTGCGACATCATTTCCCAATTTTCTTGGCCAATCATTTCTTTTTGTGCATTGGTTGCTTCTGTAATTCCATCTGTATACAATACAATTCGATCACCTGATTGGATTTGGATGTGGTCTTCTTGAATATCAAGTTCCGGAATCCAACCAATTAGTTTTCCTTGTGGCATACTGAGTTTGGCTTTATTTTCTCCTTTTCGGTTGAGGATAAGAGGAGGGTGTCCACAACGAGCATGGATCATTTGTTTGGTTTCTAAATTGATATAGATATAAGATGCAGTCACAAATGCACCCTTCATCTTACCAAGGAGAGTTGCATTGATTTGATTCAAAAGTTGGGAAGGTTCTTTCGCAAGTCGTACTTGTGTGGAAAATGCAATTTTTAACATCGCTGATACAAGAGCAGCTGGGATTCCATGCCCGGATACGTCCGCGATGAGAACTCCTAGTTCTGTTTCAGAGATCGCATGGAAATCAAAAAAATCTCCTCCAATGCTATCCATTGGTTCATAATAAAATTCTGTTTTGATTCCGACTACATTTGGTGCTTCTTCAGGTAAAATGGAATACTGAAGTTTTCGTGCTAAACCCAATTCGTTTTGGATGGCGATGAATTTGTTTTGTTCTTCTACTGCTTTTTTTAAGGTAATCAGGTTTTTAGCACGAGAAATCAATTCACGTTTGTCAAAAGGTTTAGCCAGATAATCATTCCCACCTGCTTCCAAAGCAGCGATAATGTCCGCAATTTGGTTTTTTGCAGTTAAAAACAATATGGGTAATTGGTATAAAGAATATGATTCTCGTAAAACAGCACAAACATCATATCCACTCATCCCTGGCATCATAATATCAAGGACCATAAGTTCAAATGGTCCTTCGTCTCTCACAAGACGAATTGCATCCACACCATTCGCAGCTTCACTTACATCACACCCAATCAGAGTTAAATGATTTTTTAGCACCTGACGATTGATAGGTTCATCATCCACAACGATGACTTTTAATTTTTCACCTTCAAATTCTTCTTCTGTGTCTTCAATGGGTTCAAAGTCAAAATTGTCTCCACCAAACCACATCTCTGTTTTTTTCATTGGAGGTTTTTCGATTGGGATCTCACCTTCTCTTGCTAATGGTAAAGAAAAAGAAAATACAGAACCCTCAGAAGGAACGGATTCTACCCAAATATTTCCTCCATGGAGTTCGACCAACCGTTTTGAAATGGCGAGCCCAAGTCCAGTCCCGCCAAACTTACGTGTTGTGGAAGAATCCACTTGTTCAAAGGAACGAAAGATATCAGAAAACTTATCTTTCGGAATTCCGATCCCAGTGTCTCGGATGGAAATCACTGCCATTTTATCGACAATTTCACAAGAAACTTCAATCCTACCTTTTTCCGTGAACTTGATTGCATTCCCGATAATATTGAACAAAATTTGTTGGAGTCTTGCTTCATCACCAAGAATCGGTGGGAAATCAATAGGAACATTATTCCGAACGGTAAGATTTTTTGTTACATATAAAGGCCTTGAGATCACAAGAACAAAATCACAAATTTGGTGTAGGTCAATTGCCTTCAGGTCCAAATCCAAATCACGATTTTTCATTTTGGAAAAATCTAAAATGTCATCAACTAAAGAAGAAAGCCTTTTCCCAGAACTGACGATCATTCCTAAGTTTTGTCTTTGTTCTTGGTTAAGTTTCCCACCGATTCCATCAAACATAGATTCGGCGATACCGATAATTCCATTTAATGGTGTTTTTAATTCATGGGAAGTATTTGCCAGAAATTCATCCTTTAGTTTATCTAAAGCCAATAATCGTTTGGATAAAGTTTCCACTTCTGAAAATGCACGACTAAAACGTCTAGAAAGTGTAAGAGATTGAACTAGGATAAAAACAAAAATCCCAATCGGAATTGCTTCCACTGAATAAAAAATTTGGTTTGCGTTTAACAAATCTACAAGTGCTGCAATTGCAACTGTGCAGATTCCTACTAAAAACAAAAAACCACTTTCTTTTTTGTGGATGGCTGCCCGGAACACCCCTTGTAGAATCATGAGAATCCCAAACAAAAAGACAATTTGGTAATAACTGTTTAGTTCAGTATAAACTTGTGTTGGTAAAACAACCAAAAATAAAATGAATAATAAGGTAGGGAATAGAAGTAACCTGTGCATCCATTTCGGATAATAATCAGGATAAAACTCACGAAAAAATGCAAAGAACAAATAAGGTGAGATATAAAACGTAAAGTATTCAATTCTTAAACAAATATTCCAACTTAAAATTGGGGCAAGTTCATTGAAGACAAATCTTTCACCAGTGAATAAAGTGCGAAGAGCTAAGAGTAATGCAGCAAATCCAAATAATAAATTCCCTTTGTCTGTGCGCCGAAAGTAAAACAATCCAAAATGATACAATGCAATGATAAAAACAGATCCAGCCAAAAACAGGGAAGAGGCAAGATCGGTTTCACTTTCCCTGTATAATTGGTTCCACTCACCAATGTAAGGTGGTTCCCACATCCCACCTTTAGCATGATGGAAATTAGATATTTCGATGAGTAATTCGTTTGGGCCATCTTTCCATGGTAAAGGATACAATTGGAATTGGTAAGAAGGGTCTGACTGTTCTCGTGTTTTTGCTACAACACCGGATGAACCAAGTTGTTTGCCGTTCCAAAACACACGTGAGGCAGTCGCCACATCCAAAATTTTGATTCCAAACACTTCCTCATTTGCCAAATAACTTGGTTTATGTAATACAAGTCGGTAAGTTCCATACCCTTCCCCTGAGCCGAGGACAGAGTTCCAAATCCCAGGGACTGTTAACATTTGGAAAGGAAGATCCCGAGTTTCCACTTCCGATAAAAACACTCTGGGGTAAAACTCCCAATCCCCTTCTAAATGGATCGGATTTCCACCACTGGATTCCACTGAATCACCGAGTGAGGTGGCAAAAGCAGGAGAAAAGGAACCTAAAAACTGGCTCCAAACAAACAATAGGAGATGTAAGTATTTATGGGACAATACTCCAAGTTTTACGTATTTTTTTAAAAATACGAGTAAAAAAGAGTACAAAAATTATTTAGAACCGAAGAAATAGACAGCTGTGAAACGATTTCGCTTCAGTCTGGAGACGGTTTTAAAACTTCGAGGCTTAAAAGAAGAGGAAGAAATCCGCCGTTTGTCAGTGGTTGTATCCAAACTCAATTCCCTGATTTCCGAAAAGGAAAACAATGAAAAAGAAATCGAATCGTCCTACGAAGCCATTTTATCTTCTGCAAAAGTAGGGACAAGATTATCTGACTATTTATCCATTGAACAATACATCAAAGGCCTCATCCGTCGGAACGAAGAATTAGATCATAGGATTTCAAACCAAACCGATGAAGTGAATTTGGTACGTAAAGATGTGATGGTTGCCAGGATGAATAAAAAAGTCATCGAGGTCTTAAAGGACAAACGATTCCTCGAATGGAAAAAAAAGCGAAACCGAATGGAACGAAGGGAAGTGGAAGAATTCAATTTCCACCTAAACAAACAGTCGTTATTTGATTCGTTTGAAAGTTTTGGACCAAAGGCTTCCAAAAAAATTCCAAGAACTTTCAAAATTTTAAACAGGGAAGATGGCGGAGACGAACTCGCATCTGACTTTAAAACTCTCCGCGATTTTTATGAAAAATATTACTTAGGACAAGGCAAATCATAATGGCAAGTGTAACTGACAGCACAAGATCCTTCTTTTTAATTGTTTTGATTTTTTTTCTAATAGCGATTGGTTTTTTTGTTTTTGACTACTTCCAAGTCATTAATGCAGAGGACTACCTTCCTTTCTTAAAAAAACAAGCGGGCCTTGTGAACCAAGACCTACTCTCTCCCACTGAGCTCGAAAAGTTGGAAATGGAAAAAGCAAAAGAAAGACTGATTGCTGACCGAGAAGAACTCGAACAAATGAAACGAGAGTTAGAGGAAAAATCTTCATCACTCAGTGCTGACAAAGAACGATTGGAAGAACTCAAAGAAGGGATCCAACGGAAAGAAAAAGAAATAGCGGAAAAAGCAAGAAAAGACAATGCTCGTGCCGAAAAAGTAAAAGTCCTCGCAAACAAAGTTGCGAACATGCCTCCCGAATCAGCAAGAGATATGCTCCTCAATTGGCCTGACTATGATATCATTGAAGTATTCGAACAAATGGACAAGGATGCAGAAGAAGATGGAAGGCAAACCATCACAACCTATCTACTCACTTTATTCCCTGCGGAAAGACGTTCCGTCATTTCGAATAAATGGCTCGATGCGGGTGCTAAAAATGTTCCCAATTACGGCAAAAGTATTGATGAGGAAAACGACGAACCTTAAATCACAATTAAGTTAACTTTTTAGTTCGCGTAATTTTACTTAGAGTTAAGTTTTTGTACCACAAAGAATTGCCTTCACTTCAGTGATGGCATCTTCTAATTTATCATTCACAACCACATAATCAAAGCTAGGTGCTTCATCTAGTTCATGAATTCCATTTTCAATCCGTTTTTCGATACTTGTTTTAGAATCAGTCCCTCTACGGATGAGGCGTTCAATCCAAATCTCACGGCTTGGTGGTTCGATGAAAATGGTTACGGATTCAGGCCTTAGTTCCTTTACCGATTTGGCACCTTGGACATCTAAATCGAGAAGTGCCACACGATGTTCCTTGATAGCCTCTAAGATAGGAGCTTTTGGAGTTCCATAATAATTGCCATGGACTTCCGCCCATTCATAAAACTCACCAGCAGCAATTCTTTTTTGGAACTCAGGGATGGTTAGAAAATAATAAGTTTTCCCTTCTTCATCCCCAGGCCGTGGGTCCCGTGTCGTACAGGAAATGGAAAAATAAAACTCTGGGTTTTCTTTGAGAAGGGCTTGGATGATGGTCGATTTTCCTCCACCAGCAACAGAAGAGATGATGTAAAGATTCGGAATTGCTTTCAATCTTCTGACTCCTCTTCCCCTTCTCCAATGTGATTATCACCGGTTTCCAAACGTTTGGATAAACTTTCAGGGCGAATGGCTGATAACAGAATATGGCCTGAGTCAAGGACTAACACAGACCTAGTTTTCCGTCCACAGGTAGCGTCAATGAGACGGTTCTCCGATTTTGCTTCGGTTCGGAGTCGTTTTGCCCCAGCTGAATCTGCCAACAAAATGGTCAGAATCTTGGAAACAAAAACAACGTTAGAGAATCCTACATTGAGAACCGGAAACGAAGACATGGAAACATATTTTTAGATTCTTCTTGATCGATCAAGTCGAATCGTTTCAATCAAATGAATTTCATGGATACCAATGTTCATCGCCTCTGAGATTTCGTCGTGTTTGTATCCCTTTTTGATGAGATGAACCACTTTATCTATCTTCGTTGCAGATGTTGGTAGCTCTTCCAAAGCAGACTCAATGGAAAATTCCACCTTGTCTAAATTCATCCTTTGGTAAGAAGCAAATGCTGGATCATTCGCCTTGGAAACTTCATTTAAGAATTCTCTTTTTTTCTGACCTTCAATGGATTCATTGCGAATGGCTTCCGTTGGTTTTTCTTCTGTGAAAGGATTTCCACCGACCGTATAATTCATCTTAGGTTGGAAGGTCGGAACTTCTAAATTTTCCATTGCTTCTTTTGATGGTTCACTCAAAGGTTCCATCCCAAACATTCCTTTTACGGCCTTTCCCAGTTTTCCAAATGCTTGGTTCACTGCCCCTTCTGTTGTTTCTGCATCATCGATTGTAACAGGGATTTGGTTTGCTTGGTAAATTTTACCAATACCAGTCCTTTGTTCTTTCGTATCAAGGATCGGTTCTTCAGATTCAGCTGGAGTTGGCACTAACTCTGATTTCATAGAAAGACCTTGGTTCTGGTAATGTTTGAATTCTTTTACCAAGGCCTCACCCTTTTCCATCATTGTCCGAAGTGCTACCATCTTTGATTCAATGATACTCACAGTAGCATCTAACTCGCGTATGGTTTCCGCGGTGGCCATATCAATAGCTCGGTTTAATTTTTTATCGTAGTATTCACTGACAGCTTTTTGGACTTTTGCTGAGATGAAAACATACATCATCCCACAGAATAATAAATTAACAAGTACGAGAGAAAAAAGCTCCATATGTTTCTCCTAAAGAACATTTCCAACAACATTCCGTAGAAAAAATTATGCTTTTGAATCGAAACGAGATCCACGTTCCAAGTTAGGACGATCATAAATGATCCCTTCTTTGGAATAAGCAAATACCGAATTTTCTTTATCTTGTTTCGGTTTTGCTGCCGAACCTTGGTATCCTGATTTCGCATCAGGGACCGTTTGTGCTCGGTTTTGTGTTTGGATCACCACCTTTTGCAATTCCACCACTTGGTTTTGGTGGGTGAAGGGATTTTCAGCCTGAGCCCTACGTGCAAAATCGTAGTGGTGGGCGATACTGGCAAAATTTTCGTTGAGTATCATCTGGCGTCCTTCCTAATTCTTAGACTTACCACGCCCTCTCTTTTTTCTCCAGTCATTTTTCGTTTCGTCTGGATCTTCATATGGCTGGCTTCGGACTTGGGACTCTTCTTCGTAGAAGGTTTTGGCCTTGGTCTCGTGGCGGAGTTTGTATTCTGCATTGCGGATACGGATGGTAACACCTGGAAAGATGGTCTTTTCTACGGAAACACGACCATTTGCTGCCTGTTCATCCATGTATTCTGTGAGGGTTTGGATGTCCTTACTGGCCTCAGCGATTCGTTTTTCGAGTTTTTTGGTTCCTGCTTCTAATTTTTGTAAATGGGCATCTTGTTCCGCAGTAAAACTCGCAGGGTCAGCGTCTTTTCTTGCTTTGAGGGTACGCATGGTTTTTGTGAGTTGGTCGAGTTTGTCTTGGTTTTCTTTTTTCTTCTCTTCAAACTCACTAATTTGTTTTAAGATCTTTGGATTGTTTCCTACGATTAGATCGGTTTGTGGGTTTGCTTGGGAACCAATGATTTTGGCAGATATGAGTTGGGCTGCTTGGATGGTCCCCCCCACAATTTGCCCCCGTTTCCCTTTGCAGGAAATTTTTCCCCCAGCCATGAGATGGGAATGCAAAATCCCTTCTTGGACGATGATGTCTTTTTCTGTGATGCATGTGGCGTTCTGGATGAACTTGGCGACGATATTCCCGCCAGTGGACTCAATCCTTGCCTCTTCACGCCCTGTGACCCCTTGGCGGACGATGATGTCCCCATCTGCTTCCACAATGGCCTTTTGGACCGTTCCATAAATTTCGATATTCCCTGCCGCTTTGACAGAATAATTGTCTTCGACGTTTCCTGTAATGATGATGGAACCAAGGAAAGTCACGTTTCCTGTTCGAACTCCCACATCCCCATTGATGCGGTAGACAGTTTCCACAGACAGACGACCAGCAGCGTATAACACTTGGCCATTGACTTCGGCCGTTAGGCGCATCTTGTCTTCGGAGAGAATGGTTCCTTTCCCTTGTTTGAGTTCGGTGTCCAAACCATCCTTGGCTGGTAATACCATTCCAAATAAATTACGACCAAACTTACCTTTTTCGGCAGGGAGCTTTTCAGCTAATAATTGTCCAACGACAACGTTTTCGATCATATCCAAATCTTTGTAGTCCACACGACCGGATTGGTCTTCTTTGAAATTGATTTTCTTTTCTGTGCGAACATAGTATTTGACTTCGGCATTTTTCCCGTTCACAGGGAAATCACCTTCGGCGCCAATGAATGGTTTGTTATGGACTTCTTCATCCAAATGTTTTCGGATTTCGTCTTCTTTTAAACCATGAGCAACACCCATCCCTTTTAAGGCGGCAACGATATCGGCTACTTCTAAATCACGCCCACCAGGCCTTGCCGGAAATACAGTGACAAAAGCACGCATATTCTCTTGGGCAATCTCCACATTACAACTGGAGTCGTTTCCAGGTTTCGGTTTTTGGTTGGAGATAAGAACTGGTTCCCCTTTTTTCTCTTTGAGGATTTTATTAATGAGGTTTTGGTCAACACCTGCCACACCACGAAACGACAGTTTTTTGGAAACATCCGCCATTGTCATTTCGAGACCTTCCCCGGAAGGAGGGTAAACAGTTAAAAACACACCTGTTCTGTATATTTTGACAACGACTCGGCCGTCTTTGTTTTTTGGTGTAACAAGTTCTTTTAATTCTTTGGAGACTAATTTTCCACTACCACCCGTTAGGTGTTCATCTAATAAACTGAGTTCATCTAGTAACATATCATCAGGGATAACAGATGCTCGGATATGATAGGGTTCAGAAAAAAATAAGGATTTTTTTCCGCGTTTTAAAACAGTATAATCGATTTCGTGAACTTTACGACCCAAGTGACTTGAAGCAATTGCCAGACATTCTTCGATGGTATCGGCAATGACTTCCACTTGTTCTTTTTCCTTACGATCGAACTCTTTCAGTTCCTCTGTAAGAAATTCCGTGAGAGACATCTTCTATTACCTTTTTTGGATCGCTGATTTGACTTTAGAAAGTTTACTGCGGAGTCTTGCGACTGCTTTGGTATGAAGTTGAGAAATTCTAGACTCAGTGACTTCTAACACTTCTCCAATCTCTTTTAAGGTTAAGTCTTCGTAATAATAAAGTACGATAACTTTTTTCTCTTTTTCAGGTAGGGATTGGATGGCTTCGACAATTACGTTTTTGATTTCTTCTTTTTCGATGATATTGTCTGGGTTCATATTCATCGGAGACTCTAAGGTTTCCATAAAGGAAACTTCATCATTCTCATCTCCGAGAAACCAAATATCATTCAAAGAAACAAGTGAGGTGCCGGATAACTTAGCAAGGAGAGAGTTGTACTCTTCCATTGAGACACCAAGTTCTTTGGCGATCTCTTCATCATCGACTTTTTTGCCCTCTTTGTTTTCGAGCATGGCAATGATGTTTTCGAGTTGTTTTGCTTTTTGGCGGATGGAACGAGGGATCCAGTCCACACTTCTGAGTTCGTCAAAAATGGACCCACGGATACGGGTCATCGCATATGTTTTGAATTTAATTTCGCGAGAAGGGTCAAACTTCTCTATCGCATCTAACAGACCAAAGACGCCATAACTGACGAGGTCTTCGAATTCCACATTTTGTGGCATTCCGATCGCAATCCGCCCAGCCACGTGTTTGACGAGAGGTGAATATTTTTCAACAAGGTAACTTCGGATCTCCGCGTCTTTTTTGACACGGTATTGTTTCCAAAGATCTGTCTCATCAAACTGATTGTATTTGTCTAGCAATCTTGACATTGGGAACCAGGGTACGGGATCTCTTTACTTTATAAATCGTAAAGAAATGAAAATTACAAGAGGATTTTTTCTTATGTCCTCTAAAAACAGTAATTTTTCAACCCTCTTGCGGGTCATCCTTAGCCATCATGGTTCGAATTGCTTCTGCCATGAGTTTTGGCTCGTTTTTGATCGCAATTTTATCCACAATGATGTGGTCTCCAAATTTTCCTGATTTTGCCATGGCTAGTTTGGCATCCATTGCCTGATCCCCACCAGCTTGCACACCAAAGTCATCGGATGAGGTTCCCATGGCAGAAGATGGTTCCATCCCTGCATGGTCGTGGTCGAAGTCATCTGCATGGTCTCCGCCCCCAAAACCACCAATGGAAAAGGTAGATAAAAACTCTAAAAATTCAGGGACTTTCTTTTGTAAGACACTAAAAATGCCAAACCCTAGCCCACCAAACGCAAACGTAGAAATCAGAGAAACAAAGAAGATATAACCGATTCGATTTCCGACTAAAAACCCACAAACGGAACTAATGATGGCTCCAAGGATTGCAAATCCCAGTACAAATCCGATTAACACTTAGTTGTCTTCCTCCATTCTCGATTCCATTTCTTTTTCCTTGAAGTCGACAAAGCTAAAGAATTTCTTAAAAAATCCGGTGAGGCCTTCTTCATCATCATAACCACCTTCTGTTTGTAAGAGGGTGTGCGTGACTCGTGTGAGACAAGCCGCTGCTTTGGAACGAGGTGCTCCAATGATAAATGGTTTTTGTTCCCGGATGGATTTTTCTACTTCTTCATCTTGGAAGATAAAACCTAAGTTTTCCACTTGGACTTCCAAAAATTGACCAGAGATATCAATCACTCGGTCGGCCACTTTTTTCCCTTCAATGGCAGAACGCACACGGTTCACTATGATTTTGAGGTTTTTGTCTTTGGATTGAGAAACAATGGATTTGATAAGACCATAGGAATCTGTAATGGAGGTTGGTTCTGGTGTTGTGACAACCACTACTTCATCCGCTGGCATCACAAGACCAATGACGTTTGCCGAAATCCCTGCACCTGTATCTATGATCATCACATCATAACGATCGAGTTCCGCAAAACCTTTGATGAGGTTGTTTCTTTGGGTTTCATTGAGGTTGGCAAGTTGGGAATACCCAGAGGCCCCTGCAATGATGTCCACACCCTCGGGAGTGGAAATGACGATGTCTTTTAAGGACTTATGGCCTTTCACCACATGATATAAATTGTATTTCGGAATGATGCCGAGAAGGACGTTTACATTGGCAAGGCCCAAGTCACCATCAAAGATGAGAACCTTAAGACCAGTTTTGGCGATGGAGATGGCTAAGTTGACAGAGACTGTACTTTTCCCCACTCCTCCCTTTCCAGAGGCAACCGCAATGATTTTGGTTTTTTTAGCGGCGTCCTGGGGTTGAACGAGTTTTAATCCAGTACCAGTTTCTGTTAACTTTCGAAGATTTGCTGCTTGGTCCATCGTTACCCCTAGGTATCAGGATAACGATGCGCACCTTACACAGTCTTCTCGAAGACTTCGCCCGCTATCCCTTTCAATTTTTCAGGGAAAATTACACATTCGGCAAGGATTTTTTTGGTGGCATTTAGGATATCAAATGGAACATCCTGGCCAACACTTAAGAATGCGAATTCCCTGTGAATAGTATCGGCTAATTCTACTACAGAACCTAAAAATTCTGCTTCATCGAGCTTGGTTAATAAAATTCTTTTATAACCGACCGACTCATACGCGTTTGTTACCGCAAGGGCATTGTCTTTGGAAACCGTAGAGGAAAGTACCAAGATGGTTTCAATATGATCCTTTTCCCCAAAAACTTGGTAGAATTCCTGAAGTTTTTCCAGGTTTTCCGATTTACGGTGCGAGTATCCAGCCGTATCCACTAAGATGAGTTCGGATCCATCTCGGAGGATGGCCTCTTTCCATTTGCGTAAGTCTTTGGCCGCATAAAACGGAAGGCCCATGGCATCAGCATAAAACTTCAATTGGTCAATGGCCGCAATGCGGTAATTGTCTGTTGTATACAGAGAAACTTTTTTCCCCATATGCAAACTGTACTTAGCAGCTAACTTTGCAATGGATGTTGTTTTTCCTGAACCTGTAGGTCCTACAAAAAAAACAACCTTACGTTTGCCACGAGGGGTTCCACTAAAAAGATCCGAATCCACTTGGATCCTTTCTTCTAAATAAGTCACTGCTTTGTCTGTGACATTCGCATAACGACTTAGGTCCACTGCGGAAAGGCGTGAAGTCAAACTGACAGCCATTTCCTCTAAGTAAGATTCAGAAAATCCTTCACGTAACAGACGATCGACGAGCTTTTGGATATGAGGGTGTCTTTCTTTTGTTTGGGGAAATGTTTCTGTTTTTGGTTCGAGGAACGATTCCTTCGCTTCTGCTAAAGACAAACCAACAGGTCTTTCTTCATACGATTCGATTTCGTAAATGGTTTGGTCTTGTCTACGTTTGCGTTCGGAAAAAGGGCGAACAGATTCTATATTTTTTTTACGATTGTTATAAGATAGGTTTGTGTTTTGTGATGAAGAACCGACACCAACTCCCACAAGTCCAGATACAGGGAGGGATTCTGTTCTTTGTTTTTGTTTGATGAGTTCTTTGAGGTCTTTGAGTTTACGTTCGATTCGTTCTTTCGAATTTTGTTTTTCAGGGACACCCACATCGATTTCATACATGCGCTGCGCCATAAGGCCTGTTCCAAAGAGACCCCCTTCTGTGATCACTCGTTGGTCATACAAATGGGCCTCGGGACCATATTTCATTTTCATCTGCATGATGCAGTCTTGTAAGTCTTTGCCTCGGATTTTCACAAAATCCATAGAATCTCCCCCAAACCTGGGAAAAATATGAATGGTACCCTCAATTTGGAAAGTCTTTTTTATGAGACATAATAAAATTGACCAATTCGGATCAGTTTTTACCCATTTCCAAGTTACCAGATCGGATTCCGTTTCCCTTCCCCTTTTGTTCCCTCATTCTGGCAATAAATAGAACCCTAAGATGGATCCAAACAATCATAAACACGGAATTGAAATGAAGGATGGAGTTCCCGTATCTCTTTCGTTCGATGATGTATACTTTTCCAAAGAAGGTGGATGGGAAGAATCCCGTTACGTGTTTGTGGAAGGGAACCAAATCCCAAGTGTATTATCTGCAGGCGAAACCGAAGTTATATCCATTGGAGAATTAGGGTTTGGTACGGGACTCAATGTATTTGTGACCTTAGATCTATGGTTAGGTGCAGAGAATCCACCTTCACTAGAGTATTTCAGTTTAGAAGGATTCCCTTTACCGAAAGAAACCTTACTCACACTGAATCATTCCTTTCCCAACAAACCTTTATGGACTGAAACATTACTTAAGTCTTATGAGGAACAATTCCAAAAATGGGAAGAGAACCCAAATGAGAGGGAGTGGAAAACACAATTCCTTCACCCCAAGGGAAAGGCAAAGTTTCATGTCCATTTGTTCTTTGGTGATGTGGGTGAATGTTTAAATGAGTTTCCAATCATCGATTTTTGGTATTTGGATGGATTTTCACCAAGTAAAAATCCGAAGATGTGGTCCGAGGATACATTATCAAAACTACGGAATCATTCTAAAACGGGAACTCGATTTTCAACATTCACGGCAGCTGGTTTCATTCGCAGGAATTTGGAAGGATTGGGGTTTTATATCCAAAAACAAAAAGGGTTTGGGAAAAAAAGAGAAATGTTAACTGGAGTTTTGCGTTAATCCTCGTGAACCCATCTCAATCCAAAACAGCTTTGGTTGTGGGAGCAGGAATTGCTGGTGCGAGCGTATGTTATGCACTTTCCAAACAAAACATCAAAACCATTTTATTAGAATCAGAATCTAGTGCTGCCGAAAAAGCAAGTGGCAATCCAATCGGAGTTGTGTATCCTTTTCTCACCAAACACAAAACGCTTGAGTCTGAATTTTCTCTACTTGCATATCAGTATTTTTTAAAACTTTGGGAATCTTTGGATTTAGGAAAACGCGTGCCACATGTGGATGGAATCCATTTTTTACTCGATTCCCCTTCAGCTTATGACCGTTATTCGCACTCCCTACGTTCCCATCACATCCCAGAATCATTGGTATGTCTTTCCAAAGAACCAAATTCAAATTTAGATGCGTTACTATTTCCAAAAGGGAAAGCGCTTTCCCCAGTTTCTCTCACAAAAGAACTCATTCGCATCGCAAATCCGATGGAACAATACCAAACAAAACTGCTTTCTTGGGAAGTGAATGAAGAAAATGGAAACATAATTTGTCATACTGAAAAAGAAATTTTAAGTGTTGATTATTTATTCTTAACACAAGGATACCAATTTTTAATGGATCCAAAACTCCAATGGATCCCTATGAAACAAGTACGTGGACAAATTGTACGAATCCCATCATCCAATTTCCAAAACCAATATTCCATTTTGTATGGAGATTATTTAACTGCAGAAGTTGGTGGCGAACGAGTATTAGGCGCGAGTTTTGACGAGTTTCATTTAGAAGAAAAACCGAGACCAAAGGAAACATTCGATTTATGGAATGGCTTACATTCAAAACTTCCAAACTTACTCAAAAATTGGAATGAAATCGATATCCAAAATTTTGGCACTCGAGTGAGTTATAGAACCCAGTCCCAAGACAGACATCCAGTTGTCGGTAAACTTCCAAATTTATCACTTTTAGACACATCGATAAAATACCAAAATTTATTCCGAAAAAACGCCAAAACCTTTGAAATTCCTTATTATGAAACGGTTGGGATTCTGAATGGGCTCGGATCTCGTGGGTTAACACACGCCCTACTCGCTGCTGAAATTTTAGTTTGTGATCTTCTCTCTCAGACGTTAGAGATTTCTGACACGATTAAGAAGGCTTTGAAACCAGACCGTTTTTTACTTCGTAAGTGGAAACGAGATGAGCTAACATAGACTCAAAAACAGATTGTTCTTCTAACACCACATCAACTCTGATGACAAGAAGTTGCATTTTTTTACGTTTCATTTCTTCGATAAATTTGTTTTGTGTTCTAACTTTTACCCAATCTTTTTCCGTTGTCACAAAAATCGTTTTTTCATCTTTACCATCCAGTAAAGCGAGTAATACAGTTTCTTCAAATTCATAATGGTCAGGGAAAAATCGAGATTGGATTTGATTAGTATTTAAGGTAGAGATCGTTGTTTCCAAAACATGATTTGGATTCCCAACACCAGTAAACAAAAAATAACTATCGCTAGTTGAAGCTTCTCGCTTTAAAGAATTTTTGGGAACCAATGATTGTCCGAATGTATCTAAATTGATTTGGTAGGCATCTGCTTGGAAAGAAGAACCAAAGGTAGGCAATTGAATTCCTAATTGGTCGAGTGTTCCTTTTCCTTTTTCGAATTCTTTTTGATTTGTTTTCGTAATTTTTGTAAATACAATGACGTTTGCACGTTTTAAATGCGAAATTGGTTCTCGTAAATACCCAAGTGGAATCGTAAAACCATTTCCAAAGGGAGCATTATTGTCGAGTAATACAATGTCAAAATCTCTATGAATTTGGTTGTGTTGGAATCCATCATCCAAAATCACAATATGTTGTTTGGACTGAATTTGATTGTGTTTGAGAAAACTACCAATTCGATTCTGCCCAATCATCACTTGAACACTAGGAAAACGTTCTTTGTGTTCGCTAGGTTCATCTCCAAATAGATTTGGAGAATGACCATCAGTAAGGATTGCACCTTCTTTTGACAATTTTGCTTTGTATCCACGTGATAAGATTGAAATCGCATAATCTTTGTTTGTTTTTTGAAAGTATTGGACTAAATACTGAACAAAAGGAGTTTTCCCAGTACCACCAACCGTGATGTTTCCAACACTGATCACTAAGGTATTTGGTAAAACGGTTGTTTTTTTTCTCCTTTGAGACAACCAAAAGAGAAACTGATACAACCAAGTAAGAGGTAAAAATAAAGTGAAAAAAACTTTCATTTCGTTTCGCGAGAGGAAACTACTACTGTTAACTGTGTCTTTTTTCTAATTCTTTTGCGATCGTTGATAAACTAATCCCTTTTTCCACCATCAATACTTCTAAATGGAAAACCAAATCTGCAATTTCGTGAATGAGTTCTTTTTCGTTTGGATTTTTTGCAGCAATGATGACCTCACCCGCTTCCTCACCGATTTTTTTAAGGATACGGTCAACACCGTCGCGAAACAATTCAGCAGTGTAAGATTTTTCAGGTAATTCTTCTTTTCGTTTGCGGAGTAAATCTTCCAATTTTAATAAAAATTCCATTTCGTTTGCCTTCTAACTACCATGGAAACTGCCCATTCTATTTCGAAAAAGCGAAAATTGGTTGTTGGTAATCTCAGAAATCAGCTAGAATGAGAAAGGATGTACCGTTTTACCACTCTAGTTTTTTCCTTCATTTTATGCTCGAGTTTATCTGCTGAGTCAAGTTGGGGCAATTCCATTCAAAAGGGATTTGAAACCGCCAAACAGGAAAATAAATTCATTATCGTTGATGTATTTGCAGATTGGTGTACGTATTGTATGGTTTTGGAAAAAGAAATTTTCCCGGACCCAGAAGTGAGTCGCATCTTAGACCAATTCGTTCGAGTACGACTCGATGGGGAAGAATTTCCAAACCTCCGCAAAAAATACAATGTCGAAGGTTATCCTACGATTTTGTTCTTAGATGGGGATGGAAATTTTGTAACAAAGATAGTAGGCCTTGCAACCAAGGAAGATATTGTCTCCCTATCAAAAAGGATTTTACAAGAACCAAACTTAGAATCTTTTTTAAAAACTGAAATCAGAAAAGAAAAAGAGAACCCTCATTTAAACTTTCGTTTAGGATTGTTATACTTTCAAAACAAGGAATATGAAAAAGCTGAAGAACAATTTCTCGCTTCCATTCAAAAATCTAAAAACATTCCCATCGTAAAAGAGAATTCTCACTTTAATTTAAATTTGATTCGATCTGTCAATGGACCAAAAGATGGTGCTGTATCTTCTTGGAAAGAATTCATCAAAAATTATCCAAATTCAAAACGAATCACAACTGCAAAATTGTATTATGGGATTAGTTTAAAAGAATCGGGAGACTTAAAACTTGCAAAATCCATCCTTACCGAGATCCAACCGAAGTTAGTCTCGGAGTCAGACAAAACAATTTGTAAAGAAACTCTCCTACAAATCGAAAAAGGTTTTTAATTTATAATTCATTTCAGCAAACAATGGTTTGCCGAAATAAAATCAACGGTTACCAATCGAATAATACGTAAAACCTAATTCTTGCATAAGTGTCGGTTTATATTGATTTCTTCCATCAAAGATCAGTGGAGCCTTTAACAAGGATTTAATCTTTGCAAAATCCGGTTCTCTGAACTCTCGCCACTCCGTTAATAATAACATAGCATCTGCACCTTCTAAAGTAGAATATGCATCTTTTTTATATTCAACTTTGCCATCAAAGTAATACTTAGAAGTCTCCATGGCAGCTGGATCAAATACTTGGATTTTGGCACCGTTTTTATGGAGTTCATAGATTAGAGGAATTGATGGAGCTTCTCGCATATCATCCGTTCCTGGTTTAAACGATAGACCCCAAATACCAAATGTTTTCCCCTTCATATCATTTGATTTGAAGTGTTGGAAAATTTTATCAGTAAGTCTTGTTTTTTGTTTTTCATTTACATCTTCTACGGATTGTATGATGTGCATTGGTGCATTGACTTCTTCTGCTGTCCTAAGAAGTGCTCTCACATCTTTCGGGAAACAAGATCCACCGTAACCAATACCTGCATATAAGAATTGTCGTCCAATTCTTGAATCTGTTCCCATACCTTTCCGAACATCATCATAATTGGCACCTAACGCATCACATAAATTTGCGATCTCATTTACAAAGGAAATTTTTGTCGCAAGGAAAGCGTTACAAGCATACTTAGTGAGTTCCGCAGAGCGTATGCTCATGGTGATTATTGGGTTTCCATTCAATACAAATGGAGAGTATAACTCACTCATTTTTTTAGCAGCGTGGTCTGATTCAGCTCCAATCACAACTCGCTCAGGGCGCATAAAATCTTCAATTGCGGCCCCTTCTTTTAAAAATTCAGGATTCGAAACCACATCAAACGAGTGTTTTGTGTTTTTTGCTACGATTTCCTTTACTTTGTCTGCAGTTCCAACGGGAACAGTTGATTTATCAACAATGATTTTGTGTCCATTCATTGTTTTCCCAACTTCTTCTGCTACTGCGAAAACAAATCGTAAGTCCGCAGATCCGTTATCGGATGTCGGAGTTCCAACGGCAATGAATACGAATTCAGATGACTCAACTCCATCCTTTAACGATGTGGAAAATTTGAGTCTGCCTTCTTTATAATTACGTTCTACCAGTTCTGACAAACCTGGTTCATAAATTGGTATGATTCCTGTTTTTAAATCACTGATCTTTTTTTCATCTTTATCAATACAAATCACATCATTGCCATATTCAGCAAAACAGGTACCTGCAACGAGACCCACATATCCGGTTCCGACTACGCAAACTTTCATAGGATTTCCAGAATTTCTATTTTGACCAAAAAGGAAACTGTTTTTCTAAATGGAAGAACCTAGTCCTCTCGGATGTGGAATTGTGTTGGGATTTGACAAATTCCTACAAATTTTTCAATTTTCCCTGATTCTACTTCAAAATCTAAGATGGATTCCCTCCAGAAATAACTCCCTTCAATATGGGATTCACCTTTATGGATTGAAACCCCAATCGTATACTTCCCTTGGGAAAACTGTATCGGGAATTCAAATTCTACCTGGTATTCTTTGCCCGTTTGGAAACTCCGATTGCCATCACCTAAGTGGTGGGTATTTGTTCCAAAGATACGAATCCCTTTTTCATTATCGATATGAAAACCAACGGTAGCATCCTCGATAAATGCATCGGATTGGAAAACTAGTTTTAAGCGAACTTGTGCTCCGATAAAAAATACATTCGATGAAACACCATCCTGATTTTCAATGCTGACGTGTAAATTTTGAATCGACTTGGAAGAATAGGAATCAGACGGACTTGACTCACCAGCTAACACATGCATATATTGTTCAATTGTTTCTTTGGGATTTCCTTCATAAAGAAGTCTGCCCTTATCTAATAAAAGGGCACGTGTGCAAAAATAAGAAACCAATCCTAAATCATGACTTACGACAAGGATAGAGGTTCCTAATTCAGAAAATTCACGAATTCGTTTCAGACATTTTTGTTGGAAACTTGCATCACCCACAGCCAAGGCTTCATCGACGATGAGGATGTCTGGTCGTTTTGCAGTTGCCAAACTAAAACCAAGTCTCATTGCCATACCAGAGCTATAGTTCTTTAAGGGTGTGTAACGAAACTCTTCTAGTTCCGCAAAGGCAAATATAGTATCCGATAATGATTTGATTTCTTTTGGTTTGTATCCCCATACTAGACCATTGAAGTATACATTTTCTTCTCCTGACAATTCAGGGTTAAATCCAACACTTAATTCAAGTAAGGCACGAACGGAACCATTCACTTGTAAATTGCCCTTATCTTTTTGGATCACACCTGTGATTAACTTTAAAAGAGTCGACTTACCTGCTCCATTCCTTCCAATGATGCCAAGTATTTCTCCTGGATTTACTTTTAGGTTCAATGAATCAATTGCTGTAAATTTTGAGTCAATCCCTAAGTAACCAAAACTAAGACCCGCAAGGATTCGTTTCCAAGGTTTGGAAAACCCATGATAATCCTTGGAAAGATTTTCAATCAGAACAGAAGTCATTGGAACTTAAAGATGATCCAAAATTACGGATTGGAATTTCCGTTTGGCGAGTAAATAAACAAGGAAAAAGAAAAGTAAAAATGGCATGATGTGTAACCACTCAAATTGAGATTGGAACCCACGAATCACAGTTGTGCGAAATACATCCAAAGGAATTGTGAATGGATTCCATTCATTCCATTGTTTAAGATATCCTGTTGGGTAATACAAAACAGGAATCCCCCAAAATACCAATTGGCTCACCAAACGAATCAAAGGTGAGATATCCTTTAGGAGAATATTGAGTCGTGAAAGATAATGTAATAGTAACATCAGATACAGTCCAGACAGAACAAGAACAGTGTAACCAAAAAAGATTCCGGTTAGGTTTAATGTTCCTGAATACCCTAAGTAAAGGAACACCGGAATGGATGTGATGAAACTATGGATGAGAAACTGAACAAACGGAATCCATAAAAAAAGATCAATGCCAAGGCTTGAACGTTTGAGTAAGGAACGATTGTCAGTGAGGATACCTGTGCCTCGAACGAGTAATTCTTGGATTGGAATCCAATACAAGAGTCCAGTGAGTAAATAAGCAGTGAAATCTTCTTGGGTGGATGGGTTTCTTAGATTGAGGACTAAAAAAACAAGGGCGTACAAACTGATGAGTATTAAGTTCTGCAAAAACATCCAGGAAATTCCCAAGAAGGATCCTGCATATTGCAGAGCATAGTCACGCCGAACGAGTGCCCAAAGTATGGATAGTTTCTCCATACTTTGATTGTCGGCCCTCAGTCTCTGATTCTAGACCAGAAACCAAGGCATTGGTCCTTACATCTTCCTTAAGTTCTTTTGCCCTAAGTCAGAAAGGTTGGGGGATACCCAATTCCCTTTTTGGACTACCTCTCCTTGGAATGCTTCCATGAGGTACTCTTCGAAGGTTTTTCCGGATTGGTTTTGGGCAAATCCCTTTTTAGGACCTTGGCCAGCGAGCCCAGAATCCTTATGGCGGTTGTAAGCGGGTTGTTGGATGGATCGAACGATCATAGGTTTTTCCTCCCCGTCATCTTGTTAGACGACATAAAACTAAAAAATAATACCAATAATATACTAAACGCTTGTTTACACTACTTAACATATGAGAAGTTAAGTCAATATTTTTTTCACGTTTTTATCGGTTTGTATGAACAATTTAGCATTCCTCTGGGACAAAACCCGCCCCTAGATGGATTTTTTTTCGCCGTTCCATAGAATATGTCCCTTTTTCAAAAAAAAGCAAACGGAATGAGGGAAAAAAAGAACAAAATCGAACCCCAATCCTGGTGGATTGGCAGAAAATTGCGCTATTTTTGTGGTTTATCTTCGTACAGTCATTGTTTGCTGGAGAAAAATCACCGAAAGACGTCCCTGTGGCCAGTTTACTACGTGTTGGATTCTCTCCAAAACTTGTGGCCCTCTGGCAACAGAAGGTAAAATCCCCAAGGACAGAGTTTTTCCAATGGAAACGTTCCCTGAAGGGTAAGGATGCGGCACTTGTCTCCAAATTATGGAAATTGGAGAATTTGAGTTACCCCCCTCCAAACTGGGAACCAAAACCAAACATCCCCCATGACAAAAAGAAAATCGGAAATCATGGCATTACCGAAAACAAACCCCAAACAGAAATTCCTACCAAGGATCCATTTTTAGAAGATCATTTGTTTTTAGGACTTGGGTACCAAAACTTGGATGTCCAATACCTTCCAAGAGAAGAAAAAAACCATTCCGCTTTTGCCTTTGGGGGATTCCAAAAAGGCCAACGATTTTCCTTTGAAAAACGTGATGACGATTTTTTATACGGCATTCATTTCAAATACAATTCTTTTCACATAACATCTGGTAATCGGTATAAACCAATCCCCCACTTTTACTTTGCCAAAGATCCTAATTTTTATTCCCAAATGGATAGACCCAATTCACCACTCCCCCAACCCATTCAAAGTTCTCATTTTTTCGGAACCCAAAATTCCTTATTTGGGAAACCAACTGACTATGGAGTTTATTTTGCACCTGGGTTTTCATCCTACCCTGGAATTTACTTCTCATCACCAAACAAATCTTATTCGGGTGTTTGGTCCCCCGGAGAAAATAAATCCAGTTTTTTTGTCAATGACAGCTTACAATTACAACAGTTTGGGAAACATAGAATCCAATCCGAATCAATTTTGAATCGTAAGGAGACTGTTGGTTTTTACTATTCCAAATCAGAATTTGTGGACTCAAACATTTTAGTTGATGTTACCGTTTACCGTGACTCTCCACTTTTGTATGGAAACGTATCCAGTGGAGACATTCGCCCAGAAATCCCACAAACTTTAGGTTATATGAGAGGTAGTTATCAAAATATTTTAGGGGGAGAGGTTTTATCCTCGCAGGAAGGCCATCGTTATGAAAGTGGTGGTTCTGGTTTTTTACCAATCATCGCTACGCAGTTTGGGAATGTTCTCTTTCGTTATAGGCAATATAATGAAGTTGGCAACTACCAATACCAAGAAACGGGGAGAGCCATATTCTATGAATGGAGAAAAGATCGTACGGTTTATTCTATTGGGATGGAACGAAGGGAATTAGGAAACCAATGGGAAGGAAAAATAGCAATCCCACTTCAAATTGGACATTTATTAGAACTGAGTGCCATTTTTAGAGAAGGGAATTTAAAAACAAGATCTTGGTTTGAAAACTGGACGTATGCATCCGATTTTAATGTCAATTTAACAGATAGAGAAGAAATCATCAAAATTAAATATGTAAGTCAGTTTGTTTCACTAAACGTCAGTTATTCTGAGAAAAAAACATCTCCCGCACCTATTTTATTCATCAATTTTCAATTTTTACATTTATTTGATCTCTAATACAACAAATCGTCGGTTCTGATTTCTTGGTAGGTTTGTAATTGGAAAATGGGGATCGATTGTTTGTCGATGAATTCATTTTTTTCGCCAGGAAGTTTTTTAGGAGTGGGTAATGATGACCTTTTTCCTCTTTCATCTACTGCATAATAATAGTATCCGATCCATTCCCCTTTGACTAAATATGGATTACCAATAAACAAGTCTTTGACAAAAAATTCAGCATCCAAATCAAACTTATTCCTACGATACCGAAAGTGAATTTCATCTCCATTTAAATCATAAAATACAACAAAATCCCCTTGTTTCCCTTTGAAATACAACTTCCATTCTAAAGGGAAAACTCCCGTCTTTTGGAATTCCATCTTACCATCTAAGATTCGTTTTTCGGAACGAGAGATAGGTCCTGTGTATTTGGAATCTGCTTCTGAAAAAAGACTAGTGGTTAGAAATAAAAAACCTATGAATCCAAAGATATATATCTGAGATAAAAACATCTTAGTTTGAATGGAAATATTTTGATTTCGTATTTGATTCCATACCAAAAGATCCTGATAGAAAAAATTTTTGTACCAAAAGAATTTCATTTTGGTTCTTCTTCTGGTTTATCCTCAGTGGTTTTGTCGTCATCAGAGGGATTGTCTTTTCCATTGATCATATCAATGGCTTTTTTTGCTGCTTTTTGTACCTTGGGACTTGGGTCACGGTCTCGTTTGTATTCCAATAACTCTAAGGCTTTGGGATCACGTAAATTCCCCATAAATTCAATCGCACGTAGTCTTACCATACTATCATCATCACGAGCAAATTCATTCAGTTCTTGGAAAACTTCTTTATCACCCATAGTTACCAAAGCACCAATGGCATAAATTTTGAGTGATTGTGCTTTTTTAGCATCCAACTTTCCAGATGTTTTTTTAAGAGAATCCAGTAGTTCATATAACTTTGGTTTTGCTGCTTCTGATTTCAGTTTTCCCAAAGTATTCATCGAATAACAACGGAGAGTTGTGGGTTGGATATCGTCAAAAGCTACTTCGAGAAGTGCAGACTCCGCATCTTGATACAAAACGGTTCCAAAATACAATGCAATTTGTCCGCGGATATCGGCATTATTAAACTTCTCTCTAAATTTAGTTTCCAAATATGGTGCCGCAATTTTTCCCTCAGGTAATTCGGCGAGAGAACTGATGTACAAACTAAGGGAATTTGAATTTTTAGTGAAATCTTCTTTTTTTACTTTTTCTAAGAGTGGGTTTGTTGCTTCTGCGAGTTTCATTTTCTTGGCAGAAGTTACCGCTTGTTTGTTCACATCTTCATTTGGGTCTTCAAAAAGTGAAATAATGGTTTCATGGTTTTCTTTTAGATTCAAATCGCCTACTGTTTTGAGTAAGACAATCTTCATCCCCATATCTTTTTCTGTTTTAAGTTGTTCTCCAACCAAAACATAGAGTTCAGCTGCATTTTCTTTAGGAAAACGTACAAGTTCACCTAATGCTTGTTTTCGTTCTTGGCTTGTGCCATAACGAATCATTTTAGAAAGAACTTCTTTTTTTTTGGAAATTTGTTCAGAAGAAAGTTCTTTCTCTTTTCCAAATAAAGGAGAAAGAGAGAGAACTCCAATGAATAAAAAACTGAGGAATTTATTTCGGTTGGTTTGTTTCCAATTCCAAGATCCTTCGGTTGAGGGCTTGGATAAGGTGTTGGTTTTCCAAATTTTGACGGAACTTATCCAGTAAGTCTTTGATGTCTTTGGATAACTCTTCAATGTTCCAAGGTTTTTCGACATACCGACTGAGTCCCCCATTATTGATGGCATAAATTGCGGAATCCAGTCCCGCTTGCCCTGTGAGAAGGATTTTGATCGCGTCAGGGAGGCGTTGGTGCACCTGTTCCAAAAATCGATCCCCTTTCATTCCTGGCATCACCTGATCAGAAACGATGAGTTCTACAATATCGTTACTACCAATGATTTCATCAATGAGGGAAAGAGCTTCTTCTGCACTACTTGCTGTCTCGATGATATGGGATTCTCCAAACCGAGCCAGTAGTTGTTCCGCAAGCGTTTCCAACACTGATACTTCATCATCGACACATATAATATAACCTTTACTCATTTGAAACCCTTCCCTTGGAACGATAATCCTTCCGTTCTATACTGTCGATTCAGTTTTGTGGCAATTTATAGATAGTTTGGGGTGGAATTGTGTCAAGAAGTGGGACTTTCCAAATGTCCTTGGCATACTCCCGGATCGTCCGATCGGAAGAAAATTTGCCAGACCTAGCCACATTGAGAATGGACTTTTTGGTCCAAGTGGTACCATCTAAAAAGTCATGCGCCACTCGGTTTTGTGTTTCATCGTAGGAACGAAAATCAGCCATCAGTAGATAATTGTCTGTGTAAAACAAACTATCGTAAATAGGACCAAAAACACCCGGTTCCCCCAAAGAGAAAAAATTCTCACGGATCATCAGTAAAATTCGGTGTAAGTCTTCATTTTGGTGAATAAAGTCGGATGGTTTGTAACCTGCTTCTTTCATTCGAAACACTTCTTCTGTATGGAGACCGAAGATATAAATGTTTTCCTGTCCCACTTCTTCCAAAATTTCAACATTGGCACCATCTAAAGTCCCGATGGTCAATGCACCATTTAACATGAATTTCATGTTACTTGTTCCTGATGCTTCTGTTCCTGCAGTTGAAATTTGTTCTGACAAATTACTTCCAGGAATAATTTTTTCTGCAAGGCTCACGCGGTAATTTGGAATAAAGACTACCTTCAAACGTTCTGCCACATCCTTATCGCGGTTCACTACCCAAGCTACATTATTGATGAGTTTAATGATCAGTTTTGCCATATAATACCCAGGAGCGGCTTTGCCCCCGAAGATGACAGTTCTTGGTGTGATCTCTGAATTGGGATTTTCTTTGATCCTACGGTAGAGTGCAATCACTCGTAAAACATTTAACAGCTGGCGTTTGTATTCATGGAAACGTTTGATTTGTACATCAATGAGTGAATGTGGATCGATTGTGATTCCCGTTTCACTTTTAATGATCCTTGCGAGTTCATTTTTGGCAGTAAACTTAACTTGTTTCCAATCGTTTTGGAAATCGGCATCATCTACAAATGCCTCTAAATCCTTTAACTTATATAAGTTGGTTGTGAATTCATTCCCTATTTTTTTAGAAATTAAATTCGCAAGACTTGGGTTCGACTGTAACAACCATCGTCTTGGTGTGATTCCATTTGTTTTGTTATTAAACTTTTCAGGAAATACCTTTGTGAAGGGTTGGAAAATAGTTTTTTGGATGAGATCGGAATGTAAGGCGGCAACTCCGTTCACTCGGTAAGATCCGATGACCGCTAAGTTTGCCATTCGCACTCGTTTTTCACTACCTTCTTCAATGATACTCACTTGTTGGATTTCAGATTCTGATAAAACACCTTTGTTACGAACATCAGTTAAAAATCGATGGTTGATTTCATAAATGATTTCCAAATGTCTCGGCAATAATTTTTCAAACAACTCAACACGCCAAGACTCAAGGGCTTCTGGTAACACTGTGTGATTTGTATAAGAAAATACTTTAGTCACAATCTCCCATGCAGGTTCCCAATCCATTTCCTCATTGTCTAAAAAAATGCGCATGAGTTCTGCAATTCCAATGCTTGGGTGTGTATCATTTAATTGGATGGCTATGTAATCTGGAAGTTCCTTCAAATTGTATTTAAATTCACGAAATTGGATGAGGATGTCCTGTAAGGAAGCACACACCATAAAGTATTGTTGTTTGAGGCGTAACACCTTCCCTTGTTCGGTGGTGTCATTTGGATATATTACTTTCGAGATATTTTCAGAGATTGATTTGTCTTGTACGGCTTTCATATAATCGCCGTGGTTAAAATAATCTAAGTTAAATTCCTCTGACGATTTTGCTGCCCAAAGCCGAAGATAGTTCACCGTACTCGTGTTAAATCCCGGAATCGGATAATCATGAGCGGAAGCAAGGACTGTTTCATCTGGTACCCAATCGTGTTGGATTTTTCCCTTGCCTGAAACCCGTGTTTCTGTGTGACCAAAAAATCCAACTGAAAAGGAAATATCAGAACGAACCACTTCATAAGGAACACCATCTGCATCCCAGTGGTCTGGCATTTCTAATTGGCTACCATTGGCAATGATTTGGTTAAAAATCCCATAATCATATCGAATTCCATAACCAAATCCAGGTACGTTTAAGGTTGCCATTGAATCTAAAAAACAAGCTGCAAGTCGACCTAGTCCCCCATTCCCAAGTCCTGCATCCGTTTCAAATTCTAATACATCTGTTAGTTCAAAACCGATCCCTCGTAACATTTCTTGAATCGTTTCGTATAACCCAAGATTGATGAGAGCATTCATGAGAGTCCGTCCCATTAAAAACTCTAATGAAAAATAAAAAACTTTTTTTGGATTTTGTTCGCGGTAACGTTCTTGTGTAAAATTAAGTCGATCAATCAGGAAATCTCGAATGGTATGACCTAACGCCTTATAGATGTCTTCATTCTTTAAAGTAAAACGATTTTTTCCAATGGTATATTCCAAGTGGTGAGCAAATTGTTTTTCCATCGAAGCCAAGTCGGCTTTTTGTTCTTCGGATAATAAATTGATGAGACGAGGGTTGTTGACTACCATGTTTCGAAATGGTAAACGTCTCGAAGTGAAGATTCAAGTAAAAAGAGAAAAATTAATCTTTTGCGGAAACTTTCCTTTCTAGGGTGAGCACCGCATCTTTCCCAATTTTATGCTTCGCAAACCAACCTTGGTTCACCTCAAGTGCATACATCGCAGGTTTTGTTCCGTTGTATACCTCATCAGTTTGGTTTGGTTTCATATCGAATGATTCTAAAAGTCGCATATCTTCTGAAAAATAACCAATGGACAACGGGATCAGGGTATTTTTCATCCAAAAGTTTAGATAATCAGGTTTGGGGAATACAAAAAGCATCCCCTCATCTTCTCCCAGTTTTGTGCGGTACATCAATCCCGTAGCACGCGTGGATGGTGTATTTGCAATTTCCAATTTTAATACACGGTCAGCAACACTTCCAAACAGAACTTCTGGAGTATTGGTTTGTGAAGGGAATGACTCCGCTTGTTTACAAACCAATCCTAAAAGTAAAAATAGAAGGAAAATGAACCGTGTCATCATAATTGGATTTCCTTAAAAATTTGGTTTTCTTTTTTCGAGGAAGGCAGAAAGACCTTCTTTTGTTTCTTTGTCTGCGAATCGACCACCAAACAATTGTTTTTCCCACTCAAGTCCACGATCCATATTTGTTTCTAAACCTTGGCGAATCGCAGTTTTGGCCGCCTTGATTGCGTTAGGTCCTCGAGATAAAATTGTGGAAAGAGTTTTTTCTGATTCGTTTAATAGTTCGGCTGGGTCACAAACTTTGTTGACTAAGCCTAATCTGTATCCTTCTTCTGATGAAATCATATCGCCAGATAAAATGAGTTCTGTAGCTCGACCTACACCAATGAGTCTAGGTAATCTTTGGGAACCTCCAAATCCAGGCAATAATCCTAAAGTTACCTCAGGAAGACCTAATTTTGCAGCAGTAGACGCATAACGAATGTCACATGCCATTGCTAACTCCATTCCACCACCTAGACAAAATCCATTGATAGCAGCGATCGAAATGAGTCCTGACAATTCCATTTTACGGAATACAGATTGTCCAAGTTCCGAAAACGCTTGTCCTTCTTTGACATTAAATTCTTTCATTTTGGCAATGTCAGCACCAGCAACAAATGCCTTCCCTTCACCAGTAAGAATAAAACCTCTTACCTGAGAGTTAGCTTCTAATGTATCGACCATGGCGCCGATTTCAGTGATAACTACATCATTTAGGGCATTGAGGGCTTCTGGTCGTTTGATGGTGACAATTGCAAAATTGGATTTGATTTGGATCTCTAAAAAAGACAAATGATTTCTCCTTATTCTTCTACTTCCAATATGAGGAACATGGTGTCATCTGAAAAAGTATCTAAACCGAAATTGGTTTTGAGTTCATGTAATAGATTGTTCTCTAGTTCCTTGACGTTTTCGCTATTCCTGTGGCGATTGAGGAGAGCTAGTAAACCTTCGGTTCCCAAACAATTGCCTTTATGGTCCATAGATTCAATGAGTCCATCTGTATAGATAAAAAATCTGTCCCCTTTTGTGATCGGAAGTATTTTTTCAGAGATAGGTGGGATTTTGATATTAAATCCAAGGATTGCACCTTGTGTTTCCAATTCCTGAAAATCCTCTCCTTTTTTTGCCATAATCAAATAAGGATGGCCTGCATTTCCGATGGTGAGTTTTTTTTCGATAAAATCAAAATACAAATATATTGCAGATGCATGGTATTTATTCAGATCATTTGCAAGACGGTCATCCAAGTAATCCATCAAACGTGCTGGTGCTGTTTTAAAACGATAAGGGATCGTAGACACGAGTACCTTCATGATGGAAGCAACCATAGCGGAAGAAATTCCATGCCCTGCTACATCAGTAAGAAACACACCTACGTTTCCTTCTCGGAGTTGCACAAAATCAAAAAAGTCACCACCGATCACATTTGGGCTTTTTCGATAAAACGTAAAAGTTAAGTTCGGGATTTTGATATTTCCTGGGAATAGTGCATCTTGTACACGTTTTGCAAGTTCTAACTCTTGTAACATAAATCGTTTTTCTTCGGACAAACTGTACATATCAGTCGTGTCTTTACGTTTATTATAAACAAAAACGACTCCAAGAAGAGCACTGCCCCAATAAACAAAGAGTAAGAAATATTGACTAAAAAAAGAAGACTTTTCAGCAATCTCAATCGGAAGTTGGAATGTATAGGAAAGATGGAATCCTGTAAAATAAATGGCACTTAAGATACATCCCCAAGGATTCAGACGTGTACTATATAATAAAATGGGAATGATGAAGGACATGAGGTAAGAATTTAATAGATAAAAATGACTGAGTGTGGGAAAACTTTGGATACCTTTTAAAAATACCAAATAGATAAGGCCATCGGAAAGAAACCCGCTAAAATAGATTACCTTTTCGATGGATATGGATTTTGTATAAAATTGTAATAACAAAACAAATCGAAGGATGGTAACTCCAAGCAAATAAGGAAGAATTTCCATTCGAATTTCTGCAAAAGGAGGAACGAAGAGTAAACTATAAACAATGAAATGAGTTAAAAAAACGGAATATGTATATTCTTTATCAAATCGAGGTTCCGCTAGTTTTAAAATGTCCCATTCTTGTTTGGTTGGTTGATGAAAAATTTCTTGAAAATAAATATAAAACGAACGAGTCAATCGGGTTCTCCCCATACCAAAGTTTGGATTTCGGATCCATTCAAGGTGATGGTGAAACTTTTTCCTGTGTCCAGAAACTTGTCCATTTGATTCGCAAGTTCCATCGCTTTTTTCTCATCTTCCATCCGAAAAAAAAAGGGATGGGACATTGCTTTAAAATTGTAAGGGAATCGTTCCGAAACAAGTAAAGTCACTCGGAAGTGATCGGGGCGTTTTTCCAAAACAATATGCGAAACTTCTTTTCTTGTTAAGATACGCACATTGGGTCTAAGGTTCCATGGATTTATTTCTGCGAAAAGGATTCCTGGCAAAAAAAAGCATAGACTAACAAATCCTTTCATATAGAAATACCATCGGCAAATGAAATCAATTCCTTCTCTCTTAACCATCGTAACATTTCTTTTTTTGGGATGTTCCCCGAAAGATTTCCAGTTACCTGAGAACACATATGCCACTTGGGCCAAAACAAGCCCTGGACTACAATTCGATACAATCCCTAATCTAAAACCAGAATGGAAGGATCGTATTTATCCACTGGATGCAAAACGATTGAGTACACTTGTTGAAATCAATCAAATTGATGGAATCGAATACGTGCCAATTGGAACTAAAGATTTGAGTTTATGGAAAAAGCGTATTGCGGAAATCCATTCTTCCTTTCCTAGTCCCTTAATCAAATTGGCAAATGAATTATTAGTTGGCATTTATTTTGTATCAAATCTTGGTTCGACTGGGCTAACAGGGATTTTGCGAGATAAAAATGGGAAACCTGTTTCAGGGATCATTTACTTAGATGCAGACTTATTGAATGTGGGAGGAAACGACTGGGCAACCAATCGAGAAAATACTGCTTTCAAAAAAGATCCCAATTACTCCATTAAAATCCAATTGGATCCAACTAATTCATTCAATTCAGCTCTCTCATTCATCATATTACACGAATTAGGTCATATTGTTGCCATTGTCAAAGGTTATGCACCGGATTATACTGACCCAAGACGTGACTTTCGAACGTATCCTATTTTTGAAGGAGTATGGTTATCTGAAACATACTCTCCCTATGAAGGTAGTTTTTTCCCAGAACGATCCAAGATCAAATTTTATCAAAAAAATCCAACAACTCCCATTTTCCCTGATGGAAAATTCTTATACAAAAAATTGACAAACACACAGTTTGTTTCTTTGTATGCTGCTACCAATGCAGATGATACATTTGCAGAAGCCTTCGCACAATATGTTCATGTGCTAATGTTAAAAAAAGAATATAAAGTAATTTTCCAATCGAAGGGAGAAGAGGAAGTAATCCTACTCAACCCTATCTTGAAAGAAGGAGGTAGAAAATTTCGTGAGTTATTCCAAGATCTTTTTGCGAAAACTTTATGATATTATTTTCATCACCTTCTTCTTTTTGATTTTACCAGTCCAAGTCAGATCTGAAACAAAATCAGATGATTCTAAATCCATCACAATTGATACTCATACAGAAATTGTGTCGGATTTTATTTGGAGGGGGAATTCATTTGCAGGGGAAGGACAAAATCGTAGGAATGGAGCGTCATACCAAAGTTTTACGTATGCACCTGCATTACAACCGACGATTACAGTTTTATCACCAGACAAAAAAATGGAATGGATGTTATTTGGAAGTTTCCAATTGACAAACCGGAGTGATAAAGATTCAGACAAACGACTTTTCCAATCAAGCCCTGGTGGTGTAGGCCCTTCCTATTTGGGTGAAGAATCAAAGTATTTTGATCCTTATAACCAAGACCCATGCGTACAATCAGTACACAACCAGCTGATTTCAGGAACTCCTTCCAACTCAAATTGCCAAACGTTTCTACCAAACCAAGGGTATGGCCCCAAAAAAGAACCCAATGGTAACAAACGTATGGATGGCATGTTTTTTTCCATGATGTATCATTTTGACCCAAGCGTTTTTGGTGACTTCAGTGTGGGAATATGGTTTTATAATACGTTCCAAAAATCTCCCAATTCACTCCTTCCCCCAACCACACAAAAACAAAACGGGGTGGTTTCTGGTGGTCCAAGTAATACATTCAATGCAAACAATCCCGATGCACAGACAAGACTCTCATGGCATGAATATTTTTTCCAATGGAAACTGCCTTGGGTGCGAATTGTAAAACCAACGATTTCCTATTACACCCAGTATTCGACTGAGAATGATGGTTTATTTGCAGGGAAAAATTACCTTTCTCTATCTGCACAATATACGTTTTTTGAAGGGGATTTTTTCCGCATCCAACCCCATTGGAACCTCGGTTATGCCATGAGTAATAATGCCATCGACAACCGAAATGGGATACAAGACATAACTTCATCTGTCTCCTTCTTTTTTGGAGATTTTTTTCTGAAAGGAGCACATATCTTACGACCCAATTCTTACCTCTTTGATACCAATAATTACTTTGGATACCCAAATGGGGATCCAGACAAAGCAAACTGGAATCGGAGTTCGGAAGATGGAAAAATCGTGAACCCATCACGGATTAATGGTGCGTACAACACCTCAATCCTCAATCTAATTGACCAAGTTTCTACAGGGAATTTTCTAAACGATACAATCATCAAAACTTTCTTACGAGAATCGTATACGTTACAAAAGATACCTATCCATTTATTTTATGTTAGCTTCGGGTATTCAAAATCATTCTAATTGATTCGGGTATTATAATTTTAATCAAGAATATTAGGAAAGGCTTGACTACCTAAAATTTCGATTCATAGTTTGCCCCACCTCTTGGGGAACAATTATGAAATGGATTCAGAATTTAAAAATACGCGCAAAACTCCTACTGGCATTTATGATCACGATTCTTTTAATGATCGTGGTTGCTTCCGCTAGTTTTTATTCAGCCAATCAAATTTTAGCATCTTTGCACACTGTTTTTGAAGACAGAGTTGTCCCCATTAGCCAAATCAAAGAAGTTTCAGATGCGTATCTCGTTGGGATAGTAGATGCTGCGAACAAAGTTCGTTCCAAAAAAATGCCAGTGGAGGAGGCTCTCGAATCGATCCGCGAATCAGAGGCTAAAGCGGATGAAGTATGGAAAGTGTATTTAGGAACATATCTTGTCCCTGAAGAAAAAGCAATCATCGATGAAATGGAAAAAGAATTTCCACCACTGAAGGCCGGGGTCAAACGATTGCGTATCCTTTTGGAAACTAGGAATGAAGCAGAAATAGAAAAATTTGTTTCTGTTGATATGTATCCAATTTTTGAACCACTCACTCACCATTTGGATGATTTGATACGAGTCCAACTTAAAGTTGCAAAAGAAGAATACCAAAAGTCAGAAGCACAATTCCAAAAATCATTGGTGATTGTTACGGGAGTAGTTGTTAGTTCCTTTATACTAGTCTTTTTAATTGCTTTTCTCTTTTCCGATGCAATTGCAAGGCCAATGAAAAAAATAGTTTCCATTGCCCAATCAATTTCCCTTGGTGATTTAAATGTAAATCTAGAATCAAACAAAGACAGAAGTCAATCAAAACACTTAGAAGGAAATGAAATCCAACAACTTACACAAGCCTTCATGGAGTTAGTCGACTTCATTAAAGAAAGGGCAGAACATTTAGAACGAATTGCTAATTCTGATTTAAGTTCCGATGTAACCCTAAAATCAGAACGAGACCAATTGGGCCTTAGTTTAAAAAGGATGTTAATCAATTTATCCGAAGTTGTAGAGAAACTTTATTTCACATCACAAGAAGTTGATTTAGGGGCACAACAATTAGCGGATGCAAGTACATCGCTTTCAGAAGCCGCAAGTGAACAAGCAAGTGCCGTGGAAGAAATCTCTGCAACCCTAACAGAAATCAGTAATAGTTTTTTATCCAATGCAGATAATGCAGAACAAATGACAGAATTTTCGGAATCAACAGCCAAACAAGCCACAGAAGGAAACTCTCGCATGAAAGACCTTGTTTCGGCCATGGGCGAAATCAGTAATTCATTTGAACAAATTTCTAAAATCAACAAAGTGATCAATGACATTGCATTCCAAACAAATATACTTGCTTTAAATGCAGCAGTGGAAGCTGCACGTGCTGGCCAACATGGAAAAGGATTTGCGGTTGTTGCTGAAGAAGTGAGAAACCTTGCTCAAAAAAGTGCCAATGCTGCAGACGAAACCACTCTCCTCATCGAAGCTTCGCTAAAAAAAGTAAAACTTGGAAATGAAATAACGGAAAAAACAGCCGAGGTTCTTGGAAAAATTTCCGAAAGTGCAGACAATGTTAGCAATCTGACTAAAGACTTAGCACTATCCATCAACGAACAAAAATCAGCAGTTTTACAAATCACACAAGGGATTGACCAAGTAACATCCGTTACATCTACCACTGCTGCCTCAGCAGAAGAAGTTGCAGCTTCTAGTGAAACGCTCAAAAGGCAAGTGGAGATTATGCGAAACGTAATTATGGGTTTTAAATTAAAAGAGGACGGATCCAAATCGACTGCTTTAACTCGAATCGAAAGGCCAAGAATTATTTTGTAGGATACTACCATGAACACCACATCCAAATCATGGGAGATAATAGAAGATGAAGATACAATGCGAGATTTGTATCTTTGTTTTAGTATAGAGAACCGTTTTTATGCATTCGAAGTTCGGTATTTAACGGAAATATTGGCTCTCCCAGCCATCACAACGATTCCCGGCACTGCTCCTTTTTTGAAAGGTGTGATTAATGTTAGAGGGAAAATAATTCCTGTAATGGATGTTAGATTGCGATTTGATATGGAATTCCAACCTTACCACGAACGAACTTGTGTTTTACTCGTTGAGTTGGATGGTCATCCTTTGGGACTGATCGTAGACAAGGTAAATGATGTAGTCAAAATACCTGCTGAGAATGTTGATTTAGCTCCAAAAATCGGAGAATCGAAATCATCTCGTTTTATTTACGGAACAGGTCGTGTTGGTGATACCGTTAAAATTCTAATCAACCTGCAAAGACTACTCACCCAAGAAGAAAGTAATTTGATCCAAGACATTCCTGGAAATTGAAAGATGGAAAGAGAAGATGTTTTAGAATACCTAGTCGAAGCCAAAGAAAGTTTAGAGAATATCGAATCTGGATTATTAAACTTTGAAAAAACTACTTTAGATGGTAGTTTGGTTGACCGAGAAATTTTAGATACACTATTTCGGCATTTCCATACAATCAAAGGTAGTTCTGGTTTTTTTGGATTGTCCGGTATCGTTAAAATCGCTCATGCAGCAGAAAACTTACTTGATTATTTACGTAATAAACCCTCATCACAAGATGAGGAAACATTAGAAATTTTAATTACCGCCTTAGACCTATTAAATGAACTTGTGATCCATGAAGAGGATTCACCTACTGGTGGAGGTTTGTATTCAGAGGAACAAAATCAGTTTTTACAAAGGTCGAATGACAAATTATTAGAATTAAAAAATTCAGAGATGGATTTAAGTCCAAATCTTGAAACTGAGCCAACCAAAGAAGAATTCGGACTTTTTCAAAAAGATGAAGCCAAACAATCACCGAATGAAGAATTTGGGATCTTTACGAATGATGTAAAACAAAATGTCCCAGAAGAATTTGGTTTGTTTCAAAATGATACAAACGATTCCAAAAATGAAGAATTTGGATTTTTTGAACCAAAACAATCAGATACAAATCCAGAATTTGGATTGTTTACGGCAAATCAAGTCAATGTAGAATCAAAGCCTACTAATTCACCAACTAACAATTCAAAATCGAAACCTGAGGAAAAAAAATCCAACCAAAAAAAAGACATACGAATTGATACTGATAAACTTGACTCACTCCTAGACATTGTAGGTGAAATTGTAATTAATGAGCCGATGGTCACAGAACACCCTGATTTAAAAAAATTAAAATTAGATAACTTTCACAAGTCTGCCCTTCAATTAAAAAAATTAATCAGAAGTTTACAAGAGATCACACTTAGTTTACGTATGGTACCTATTTCTGGTGTATTTTCACGAATGGAACGTTTGGTACGTGATACCGCGAAAAAAACCGGTAAACAGGTAGAACTCATCATTTCAGGAGAAGATACAGAAATCGATAAATCAATCATCGAAGAAATGTATGATCCACTTGTTCATATCATTCGGAATGCAATCGACCATGGATTAGAAACTCCAGAGGAGAGAAAAGAAGCAGGTAAACAAACAAAAGGAACAATTCATTTAACTGCTGTTCAATCAGGAAAAGAAGTTTGGATTGAGGTGAAGGATGACGGAAAAGGCCTGCAGAGGGATAAAATTATTCGAAAAGCAATTTCCTTGGGCCTAATTAATCACCTAGAGGCAGAGAATTTAAAAGACGAGGAAGTTTGGGATTTTTTATTCCACCCTGGTTTTTCGACTGCAAAAGAAGTAACAGATTTATCGGGTAGAGGTGTAGGTCTCGACGTTGTGCGTAAAAATGTAAGCACACTCAAAGGATTTGTAGATGTAAGTTCCAATTTTGGACAAGGGACAGTGTTTTTAATCAGAGTGCCATTAACTCTTGCGATCATTGAAGGACTTGTTGTTAGGAAGTCAGAAACATACTTTATACTGCCTTCCATCGATGTAAAAGAATCTTTATACATTAAAGAGGAACCAATCCACGAATTGTATCGTAACAACCATAGTATTTTATATCGAGAAAATCAAATCTCTATAGTTGATATCGACTTATTATTTGGAAAAGAATCAGAATTAAACAATCATCATTCGATCCAAGAAAAGTATATGATCGTAGCCGAATCACATGAAAATCAAATGGGAATCGTTTTTGATGAAATATTAGGGAACCAATCCATCGTCATCAAACCAATATCGCCTTTATTTAAAAACATCAATGGCTTAGCAGGTTGCACCATCCTTGGGAATGGACATGCTGGTTTGATTTTAGATGTCAGAAAATTAATCAACCAACATATGGCGATCCAATCCACATGAAAAAACACAAAGCAATTATTGTAGATGACCAACGTACAGTCAGAAGTATGATCAAACGTTGGATAGAATCAGACGAAAACTGGGAAGTGGTAGGAGAAGCTTCTAATCCATTTGAAGCCAGAGATCTCATCATCGACAAACAACCAGATGTAATGACACTAGATGTACATATGCCTGAGATGGATGGAATCGAATTCCTAAGAAAATTACTCCCACAACATCCTATGCCAGTCATCATGTTTAGCTCATCAACGACAGAAGGTACTTCCATCACTCTAGAAGCACTTGATGCCGGTGCATTTGATTACGTGACAAAACCGACAGGAACACAAGAAAGTTTATTAGAAGCCAAAGAAGATTTATTAGAAAAACTGAATGCAGCATTAAATTACAATGCCTCTCTTTTTGAACAATCCAAAAGAGTCATTTCAGTTTCGCCAACTTTACCCAAAAAAACAACAAACTTCAGAACAAAGTTGGTATTGATCGGATCGAGTACAGGAGGAACAACTGCCTTACGAAAATTACTTGATGATGTGGACCAAACCTTTCCTCCCATTCTCATCGCCCAACATATGCCAGAAAACTTTACTGCACTATTTGCAAGTCGACTCAATTCAGAATTAAAAACAAAAGTTGTGGAAGCAAAAGACAAACAAATGTTAGAAAAAGGAACCATATACATTGCCCCAGGAAATTATCATTTAGAAGTTCAAAAATGGAATGGTGATCTATATACAAAAATCCTGCAAACTGATAAGGTAAATGGCCATAGACCATCTGTAGATGTACTTTTCGAATCAGCTGTACAGAACGGTTTAGCAAAAGACTCAATTGGTATCTTACTCACAGGTATGGGAAGTGATGGAGCCAAAGGTTTACTCAAGTTAAAAAATAATGGATGTATCACACTTGGACAAAACAAAGAGACCTGTGTTGTTTATGGTATGCCAAAAGTTGCCTTTGAACTAGGGGCAGTGATGTACCAACTCCCCCTAGATAAAATACTAGAAAAAGTAAAGGAAATAGGTGCCAGATGATTCCTCACAGTTTAATATTAGAATCTTCTATTTCCAGCCATCTTTTGACGATTTTGGATGAAATCCATTATACTTATGAACGATTGGCAAAGTTAGACGATGTTTTGAATTCTTTAAAAAAGGAAAAATTCCATTTTTTAATCGTTCCAATTGAATCTTTAGATAGAGTAAGTTCCCAAGAAATTTTAGAAAGTATCACAAGCTCTTTTCCGAATACATTGATCCTTCTGATCACTAATTCTGATAACTGGGCACAAACGGCTTCTTTACTCAAAAGGCATAGCGCTTATGATTTTTTACAAACACCCCTTGAAACCGATCATGTTAAGTTTACCATAGATCGATCCTTCCAATACCTAAACACAAAACTAAAAACACAATTTATCCACGAAGCGGAAAATCATTTGTATAGAAGAGTGATTGAAATCTTCGATTGGAAAAAATCACTTACTCACAAAGAAAACCAAAATATATCTGCAGATATCATCCACCAAATGAATATTAACTTATTCCAAGGGAGTGGGATCGGTACTTTAATGAGTGTTGTGAGCATCTTACTTTCAAAAAGTAAGTGGGACCAAGACAATAATCACTATACCATTCAAAAACCAATAGTAGATTTATTATCTGAAAACTATGATGCCGCAAAAAGTATGTTTGATAGTATGTCTATATCACAGACTGTAATTGATGATAATGAATTGATCCAGTCGATGGAATCACCATCAAAACTCTTGCCGATCATACACTCAGAAATCCAGACATTAGAAGAAGCACTAAAAATCAAATCTCAGAAAATCAATGTAAGTCAAATTCCCAATTCGGTGAACCATCATGAAATCCGTTTTGATCCGGTTAAAATATCTTATGCACTTCGCGAAGTTTTACTGAATGCAATCAAATACTCAAAAGATGGTGATGAGATTTATGTAATCTTTTTTCAAAAGGAAAATTTTTTGGAAGTGAAAGTCATAAATCCGGCTTATCAAAATGAAGATGGCACCGTAGGCATTCCAGAAAAATTTGAATCCATCATATTTGAACCTTTTTTCAGAATCTCTTCGGTAGTCGATGATAGTTACGCAAAATTTGAACAATTCCGATTTGGATTAGGTTTAACATTGGTTAAAAAGATTTTGGACCAACACCAAGCAAATGTACAAATATATAACATAGAAGATAATCTGAAGTATGATAATAAAGTAGATGTTTGTTTAACAATTCGATTTCCACTAATCAAAAAGGAGAATTAAAATGGCGAGAATATTAACTGTAGATGATGCACCAGCGGTATTAAAAATATTAAATTTAGTACTCACTACTGATGGTCATGAAGTAGAAACAGCATCCAATGGAATGGAAGCACTTGAAAAAATTCAAAACTCAAAGTTTGATATTGGTATCTTTGACGTAAACATGCCAGGAATGACAGGGATCGAACTGACTGAAAAAACATTAAAAACAGAAAATGGGAAATCCATGAAGATCGTCATGTTAACTACAGAATCCAGTGAAGAGATGAAAAACAAAGGTAAAGCTGCTGGTGCAGTGGGATGGCTAGTAAAACCTTTTGCAAATGAATCATTAACAAAACTCATCTCACAATTGATTTAAAATGAGTACTATTTTGGTTGTCGATGATTCTCCTGCTGTATTAAAAATTGTACGCCTTGCTTTGAGTAGCCAAGGCCATAATATAATCATCTGTGATTCAGGAGAATTAGCCCTAGAATCTTTAAAAACAAATCCAAAAATTGAGCTAGGGATCTTCGATTTTAATATGCCAGGAATCAGTGGAATTGAGTTAATTCAAAAATCAAAAATAATAATGGCACATTTAAAATTTAAAATTCTAATCCTATCGGTAGAAACAAAACCTGAAATTATATCGAAAGCCTTATTGGAAGGAGCGGATGCCTGGATTGCAAAACCTTTTAAAAATGAAGATTTAATTAAAAAAGTAAATGAGCTAGTTGAAGTTTATGATTCCATTTGAAATTGATGTTGTTTTTGCCGTAACTGCACTATCAGTAGTAGTCAATACAGTCGTTTCGATCATTATTTATTTTTTATCAAAAAACTCTAAATCAGAAATCAAACTTTCCTATACTTCATTTTTCTTAGCGATCTTAGTCATTCGGAATTATTCCTTATTCCTCTATGGGAGCACACAAAACAAACTCTATTTCTTTTTTTCTGAATCCTTAACACTTCTTAGTTCCTTTCTATTAGTCTTATCTGTTCTCCCGATTATTACCAAAAGAATATCCAAACATTGGGTATACCTTTCTTTCATTATCAGTTATATTATTTTTGTATCTTTACTGCTGGGTAATTTTAGTTTTTTTTGGTTTGCATTACCATCTGCAATTTTCAATGGATCCGCACTTTTGGTATTTGGATGTATCATATTAGGTTTGAATGAATACCCAAAAAACATCCGATTGTATTTTTTTACAGTTTGTATACTACTGTCACTCCAACGATTATTTTTCCCTTATTTATTTTCAATCGATTGGTACAAACCATTAGGTTATACAGTTAATACTTTGCTGATTTTTTTGTTTGGTGTAGCATGTATTCTTTTCAGTTTTCAAGTACAAACAAAAATATTAAACTTATCCTTATTTGAACTGGAAACACTGCAAAAAGCGATCAAAGATGTGAATGTACGTCTGCTAATTATGTACAATCAACTTCCAGCTATCATCTATAATATTGAATTTTTGCCGGAACCAAGAACATCTTATATCAGTTCAAAAATGGAAGAGATCACAGGCTATGGTATCAATTATTTTTACGAGAATTCAGATTTTTTTCGAGACATTGTCATCCCTGAAGACCAACACAAAATCGAAGAGTTGTTTTCTGGTGTTTCTCCAATCATACTTAGAATGATCCATGCCAATGGTTCCATTATTTGGACAGAACACTATGTAAACATTTCGAATGACATCCTAGGAATCAAAAAACGAATCGATGTTGTTGCACTCGATATTACCAATTCTAAAAAGACTGAATTTTCTTTACTGCAGGAAAAGAATCTCAACTCAACTGTCTTTGATAATGCAGCCAATTTAATCCTCCTAACAAATGCAGATGGATTATTGGAGAATATCAATCCTGCCGCGTTAAAAGTCTTGGAATTGGACAAAAAAGAAGTAATTGGAAAGTACATCCAAGATATCATTCTCGCTGAAGAAGATCGGGAATTTTTGAAAGAAGTTTTGGCAGATATAAACGAAATACAAAACATAGCTGAAAGTTTAATCCTTCGATACATTACAACAAATAGACAGACACTTTATTTAGAATGGCGTCTTGGTATCATACGTGATTCCAAAAATGAACCTTCTAAAATCATTTGGATTGGAATTGACCAAACTTCTAAAAGGACAGCCGAATTAGAATTAAAAGAACTCAACAAATCTCTAGAAGAAAAAGTAAAAGAGAGAACGAAAGAGCTGCAATCAAGTAACACGGAACTCAATTCGGCCTAATTTGCATTGAGAGAAGCACAAGAAAAATTAATTCAAAACGAAAAATTGGCTTCTTTAGGACAACTTGTATCTGGTTTATCACATGAAATCAATAATCCAATTGGAATGATCAAATCTTCAGTTGAAACACTGATTACAGAGTGGGAAGAAGAATCACATGATTTAAAAAACCAATCACTGAATGACATATTAGAACTGATTATAGATTCCAATGAATCAGGATTAAGAATATTAACTGGACTCACGAATCGACAAGCACGCAAATCACTAACAGAATTATTAAAAGAAAATTCTATTTTATATGCAGAGGAACTAGCAGAACTATTCGTAGATTCAGGCATTCGAAATCTATCTCTACCGATCGTAAAAAAAATCCAATCTGCAATTACCACTCAAAGTGATTTTAATCAATTGAGAAAGTTTTTACTAATGAAACAATCTTCAGAACATATCCTCTACTCTATTAAAAGATTATCAAAAATTACATTTACTTTAAAAAACTTCGCAGGTCTTCAATCCAATTTGGAGTTAGTCGATTTTTCATTAAAAGATACAATTCATTCTGCAATTTCTTTATATAAGGAATATTTTTTACGAGACATTAACTTAATTTTAAACTTAGATTTTGAAGGTAAAATTCGATGTATACAAGGAGATTTAGTCCAATTATGGAGCCAGATGATTTGGAATGCCATTCAAGCAGTTTCTTCCAAAGGTACGATCTCTATTAGAAGTTATAAAACGACTGATGCAGTTTTCGTTGAAATTGAAGATTCAGGGATAGGGATCCCTGCCGAACATCATTCCAAAATCTTTATGCCGTTTTATTCCACAAAAACATCAGGTGATGGATTGGGACTTGGACTCTATCTGGTGAAAGAAATTGTGAACCGACACAACGCAAATATTAGTTTTGAATCAGAACCGGGAAAAACAAAATTTCGAGTTATTTTCCCTTTTAAGTCGTAATCGAGATTTTTCCACTATCATTGGTTTTACCAATCACGAATGCTTTTTCTCCTAACTGATCCAACTCATTCATGGCCGTATCAACCAAACCATTTTCAACAACGAGTATGTAACCGATCCCCATATTAAATGTACCATACATATCGTTCAAATCTAAGGAATGGTCTTTTTTTAATTTTGAAAAAACATAAGACTCTGGTAAAGAATTGATCTCAGCTCCAATTCCATTTGGTAATACGCGTGGAATGTTTTCATAAAAACCTCCACCTGTAATATGAACCATACCTTTTACCGAAACTTTTTCAATTAAGGATAGTATTGATTTTACATAAATATTTGTGGGGACAAATACATGATCTTTAATAAAAGTTAATTCACTTTCTGAAGAAGGTAATTTACTTTCTTTTAACAATAATCGACGAAGAAGTGAAAAACCATTGCTATGTGGCCCAGAGGAAGAAAGTCCAATGATTGTATCACCTGGTTTTATCGATTTCCCATCGATCATTTTATCCTTTTCCACAACACCAACGACAAAACCCGCTAAGTCATATTCTTCATCAGGCATGACTCCAGGGTGTTCCGCAGTTTCTCCACCAACTAATGCACATTCTGCTAACTTACAACCCTTTACAATCCCAGAGACAATACCTTCCATGGTTGGTAAATGTAATTTCCCACAAGCAATATAATCCTGAAAAAACAAAGGTTTTCCACCATTGACCAAGATATCGTTTACGCACATTGCAACCAAATCAATACCAACTGTGTCATGAATTCCTAACAATCTGGCTAGTTGCAATTTGGTTCCAACTCCATCCGTTCCAGATAATAAAATAGGTTCCTTGTAAGATTTTAAGAAACTAACATCATAACAAGCTGCAAACCCTCCAAGTCCACCTAACACATTTTTATTGTGAGTTGTTGCAACATTGGATTTGATTCGTTTTACGAATTCTTGTCCTTTTTCGGTATCTACTCCGGCATCTTTATACGTTACTTTATTTTGGTCAGACATGGAGTTTTCCTATTGTTGTATTAATTAATGACAGAGTATGATTTGGAGTGATTGTTTTTGCAATTCTTCCCGCTAAGTGAACATAATCGGACTCAGAAGTGTTCAATAGAATATCAAGTTGGTTTCTATTTTCTTTAGATCCATCTGGCAATTGTAACATTTTTTTCATATGTAAAGATGTTCCTAAATTACCGTCATAAACTTTTAAATTTGGATAATGATAATGAATTCTTTCTCTCAAAAAAACGTAATGGGTACAACCTAAAACAATGATATCAGTTTCAGATAGTACCGATTTAATTTTGGAATCTAAAAAATCCCAAGCGTCTTCCCAAAGATCTGAATCAATCAGTTTGGCCAAACCTTCACATGGAACTGGTAAAATCTCCGATCCTTTCGTAAGTCCAGAAACCAAATTCTTAAACTTTTCTTCTTTTAATGTGAGTTCGGTAGCAAAAACGGCAATTTTTACACCTGGATTTTCAACTAATGCAGGTTTTATGGCTGGTTCCATTCCAAAAATTGGAATGGAATGTTGTTTTCTTAAAAAATCTGCTGCTGCAGATGTTGCCGTATTACAAGCAAACAAAACTGCTTCACAATCTTTTTCGATCAAATATTCAAATGCATTTTTTGAAAGTTCAATTACCTTTTGTTTTGATTTTTGACCATACGGAGAATGGACCAAATCACCAAAATAAATATAATCGATATTAGACGTTTCTTTCCACAATGTACGTAACACGGAAAGACCACCTAAACCTGAATCAAAAATTCCAATCTTGTATCTGCCGCGAGAATTCATTTAGGATGCTAGATATTTTTTAATATTCTCTGCTAATGTTTGGTAAATCCATTCAAACTTGGAGTCATCTTCTTCGAGAAGTGTCACTCTAAATCCATTTCGATTACAACAAAATGAACTGAGAGGGACAACACAAATACCTGCAGAAGCTAACAGATGTAAAACAAACCTTCGATCAAGAGCTGCTTTTTCCATGAGTGGAGAAACAAAATCCTTCACCTTTTGGTTTGTAATTGGTAGAGTCATATGAGATTTCAAAACATCATCTTCAAAAAGAACAGTTAAGTAAAAAGCTCCTTTGGGTTGGATGACTTTGACACCAGGAATTCCAGACAACATCTGTGTTGCCTTTTCAGCTCTCTTTTTAAACTTTAAATTTCTGAATTTTAAATGATTTAAAAATTCTGGATGTGAATATACAAGCGGTATCGAAAGTTGAGGTAATGTCGTTGAACATACTTCCAACATTTTAGCATCTAATAATGATTTAATGTAACGTTCGAATGTTGGATCATTTTTTCGATTGAATACTTCTAACCATCCACATCTTGCACCAGGCCATGGGTATTCTTTTGAAATAGATCGAAGTGCAAAGCCACAAACCTTATCACCAATGACTTCCGATAAGTGTATGCTTCCCCATTCCGAATAATTTACATGAGCGTAAGTTTCGTCGCAAATCAGTATGATGTCATACTTTTCACAAATTTTTACAATTTCACGCATAACCTCTTTTGGATACACGGCACCAGTTGGGTTATCTGGATTAATGAGTAAAATTCCTGCAATCGAATCATTGTATTTAACTTTGTTCTCAATGTCTTCTAAGTCAGGCATCCAATCATTATTTGGGTTTAATTCATAAGTTAAATGTTCATAACCAGAGTGAGCAGCTTCAGCAGAGGATAACGTAGAATAGGCGGGAGAAGGTCCGAGAATCCGAGCTTCCCTTCTCATAAATCCAAATATTTTTGCGACTGCATCACCTAAACCATTAAAGAATAAAATGTCTTCGGATGTGATTTGAGCCCCACCCCTTTCATTTACTTTTTCTGCTAAAAATTTACGAGTGTTTTCGTCACCTTGAGTAGCCGTATAGGCCCAAGATTTATTTTGGTTCACAAGTCCGCTGACAATGTCTTTCATCCAATTGGGAACACTTTCCCCTTTTTGGATAGGGTCACCGATGTTTTCCCAAGTGATGGAAACACCCATGGCTTCGATTTGTTTGGCAAGTGCCACAATCTGGCGAATTTCGTAAATGAGGGCGTCTGCACCCGAATGGACTATATTTCTTCTCATAAAATTATTTGCCCTTTTGGTAGGCAGCTTCCACCAAAGGGATCGATAATTCCATCTCTTGGGTATCCCGTAATATCTTCAACCGTAAGACGCCTCCAAGTCCAACAAGTCCTACTTGTTCTCGTAAATCGTTGATATGGCGTACAGAGAGTCCATTTGCGCCCTCAATGAAGTCATACCGTCGTAAACCACCTTTCTCAGCTGCTGAATTGGGTTCTATGTCATACACAAGTACACCCACAGCATCGTTTGGAATTCCTAAGGATTTTCTGTGGTCTGGGAGAGGGGTTGTTGCCATGACACCGAGGGTTGCCGGCCGAATGTTTTGGCCTACATTTTGCTCAATCTGACGGAGCACTCTTTTTGCATAATTGATAGGAATGGCAAATCCAATCCCAGCACTGGCCCCACTGGAGGAACGAATCATACGATTGATCCCAACGACCTCACCATAAATATTAAGCAGTGGTCCTCCGCTAGAACCAGGGTTGATGGCTGTATCTGTTTGGATATGGGTTTGGCCTGTCTCATCTAAGTCTTCCCTAGATTTTGCAGACACAACACCAACAGTGAAGGTTTTTTCTAATCCATAAGGGGAACCAACGGCAATGGCCCAATCTCCCACTTCAATTTCATCTGAATTTCCAAGGAAGGCGGGGATGAATTTATCTTCGCTTGGGATTTTGAGAAGGGCTATGTCTGCCCGTTCATGGCTCCCCACATAACGTGCCGGGAATATCCTTCCATCGGACATGATGATTTCGATGATCTCGGCATTTTTGATGACGTGGAAATTGGTAACAACAAACCCACGTTCATCAATGATGAACCCACTGCCAATAGATGAAATTCGATCTTCCCGACTCTCTCCAAACGCATACGGATGGAAAATCATTTCTGTTTTTTTGGTTCGAATCGAGACAACAAATTGTTGGGCTTCTCGGTATACATTTCGAAAACTCGATTGGATTTGGATGGCTTGGCTCTGTTTGCTAGCAGAGATCGGTTTCGGAGAAGAAAAGAGTTTTGTGACAGCAGAACGAATCTCAGGGAAAAATATAGCGAACAAAAGTACAAAGACTAAGGCAAAGTTAATGTAGACGACTGGTGGAATCGAATTTTTTCTTTCCATAGAATGCCAAAACCCCTTCCACTTTTGCCGATTCCACTTCCGTGTCGAACTAAAAAGAAAAAATTGATCATGACAATCTCGTTCTTTCCTTTTTTTCTCACTAGTTGTTTGCCCTATTTATACCACTTGGGGAAGGAACAATCTACAATCATTTTAGGCAGAGAAAAAATCGAAACGGTATTAAACAAACCAAACATCGATTCTAAAACAAAGGAAAAATTAATCTTAATCCGTGAAGTTAGGAAGTTTGCCATCGAGGAACTTGCGCTAAATGAAAACGGTGGATTTGAATACTTCACCAAACTAGAACGTGACGAAATCGGATGGAATGTCAGTGCTTCGGAATCATTGGCTCTCAAACCCTATACCTGGTGGTTTCCCATTGCAGGAACAGTTCCATACAAAGGGTTCTTTGATAAAGATATGGCAATTGAGTTAGAAAACGAACTCAAAAATAAAGGGTATGATACAAGGATACGTGCCATTGGTGGATACTCCACACTTGGTTGGTTTTCAGATCCTGTATTGTCTCCACAACTAAGTTGGCCTGACCATCGTTTGGTGGGACTTGTCATCCACGAAATGGCACATGCAACCGCTTATTTGCCAGGTGACACAACATTAAATGAATCCTATGCAAGTTTTGTAGAAGAAATAGGAACTGAACGTTATTATCTAAAAAAAGAAGGAGAAAAAAGTTCTCATTTAGAAAAATTCAAAAAAGAAAAAACAAGAAGGGAAACAACCATAAAATTACTTAAATTTTATGCAGATCGCCTTAAAGAGATATACGAAAGTGACAAAAATGCAGAAACAAAACTACTCTTAAAACAAAGCACCATCTCTCAATTCAAAAACAAAGTGATTGAAGATAAATTAATCCCAGAAGAAAAATCAAAAGAATTTTTAGCGCGCGATTGGAACAATGAAGACTTTTTGGGAGCCCTTCGTTACCATTCTGGTGAAGTAAGTTTTAATCATCTATATGCAAAGGCAAATTATGAGTTAAATTTATTCCATAAAGAAGTAAAAAAACTTTTTGATCTTCCTGAAGACTTACGGAAGGATTTTCTAAATCAAAACCATTAGTCTTCAATCATAGCAGACGTATAAAGCCGATATCCGATCCAATATCGATCGTCCATAGAATATGATTTTGCTGCATTTTTACCATCAATCAAACGGATGTATAAAGGTTTTTCCAGCTCTTCATTGGCCAGATATTGACGGATAAAATATAAATTATGAACTCCATTTTGATTACCAGAATGTAAGACAAACAAACCTTTGTTTTGTTGCCCTAAATAGTAGGCAATGCCACTAAAATCATTGGTAAATTGCAAAGAAGGTCCAATTTTCTGATTTGCATACACAATTGCAGTTTGTGATGATTTGGATTTTGTATCCATCAATGGACGAGAATCTAAACATAAATAATTGAAAGAACACCAACCCAATTCTGAAAAATCAACTTTGTAAGGGGATTCAATCTCTTTTGCACCATTTGTTTCCCATTGCACCAAACCAGCACTAATCTCGTTTTCCAATGAATTACGAAATCCTAACGTTGTTACCTTGGGATTTTTTGGTGATATGTCTTTGAATTTAAGTGTAGGGTTTGTTAAAAAATCGGAAACAGAAGAAACCGAATAGTATTCTGTATCAGGAATTGCAAATGGAACCACTGAATGGATTCCCGATGCAAACAGATAATGACGATTTTTTTGATTGAATCGTAAATTGGTCCTATATTTGTCTGCTAATGATTCTCGTAAGATAACTTCTTGGTTACCTGATTCCGAGGAACGAAAGTATCTCACCAATTCTCTATAAAGTAATTTGTTATCGGGGAACAATTCCCTACCCAAAGACTTACCTTGTGCAAAACTTAAAAGATACGTTTTACGACCTAAGTCAAAAATACCATGAAACTCTTGGTTGGCCACCATCTTCTTTTTTAATCGTTCTGCATACAATTCAAAGTTTGGTAGATGTTTGAGGTATAGATATTGGTTTGAGAATCTTTCTGAAGTATAACGAAAAACTTCTCTCGCAATCGCAAGGTCAAAAAAACTTTCCGAGCTATTTTTCTCTAAACATTTTTGCAACAAGTAGTAGAATAAAAATTCGTATTCTGATTTTAACTCAGGGCTTATGAATTCATTGCGATTTCTTCTATTGAAATCATTAAGTAAGGAGATGTATTCTTCCGGTTTCTTAGATAAAGCAGATTCGTAAACTTTGCTAAACAGATTTCCAGATCGAACTTCTTTTTTGGATTGGTTTCTTAAATAATCCCTCTTCCATAAAAAATCTGTCCACTTTGTGACCCAAAAAACATTCCCTTCCCCTAATTCAGAATGAGTATTTTGAATTTTAGAAACCAATTGTTCTGCTAATTCCCAATCACCACGCAAGTACAGTGCTTTTGCCAATTCCAATTGAAAAAATAACGATCGATAAGTTCGTCCTTCGTTTTGTTCCATCTGCAAAAGTAACTCAAACAATGAATTCACTTCTTGGTTTTTTTGGAACGGTATGGATCGTAAAATCATATGAAAAAACAAAGTTCGATTTAAATGGGAGAGTTTTGTAAGGACAGATTGTCCGTTCGTCAAATATTCAGGTGTTAAAGATAAAACTTCTGAATATCCAGTTTGTAACTGTTCTTTCCAAGTTGTATATAATCTTAAACGATAAGAATCATATATGGAATCTGAATATCCAAATTTTGTAAAATCTCTAGATAGAATTTTTTCATCAAACATGTTCCAATCTTTTTTGAATCCATAATTATATGCCGATGTGGAAGTAAGATCCGTAAGATATATTTCTTTATCGCCGAACACAAATGCTTTGTGAAAATAAATTTCCAAAAGCCGATTCTTTAAGACATTTTTTTCTTTGGATGTCTTTACCAGTTTAGCCAATTTTTTAGTTTGTTCGTCAGCTTCCACAAACATATAATTTTGGATGTATAAACTACCTAATCGATATGCTTGCAAAAACGGATCTTCTTCCTTTTCAACTTTTTTTCGCAATTCATCTTTTGAATTAAAATCTTTTAATTTTCCCGTGCGTAACTGTGAATAAAATTCAAGAGCACCTAAGTAAGTATCTCTTTCTTCACCAATAAAATCGGAAGATTTATAAGCACAATCTTCCTTTTCCTTAGAAGAAAAACAGGAAACTAAAAATTCATAACGAACTTGGTTTTGGAATGGTAAATCTTTGTATTTTCTCCAAAGAGGACGAAATATCGAACGTTTAGGAATGTTTGGAAAAATTTCTGCACGTATCCTTGCCAATCTCAATTCCAATGAAGGCAACAAAGGGCTACCATCATCTAACAAAGTAGAAGCAGTATAATAATTTTCATATGCTTCATTCAATTCTTTCGATTTTTCGTTTTGGTATCCAAGCTCAATAAATGATTTAGCCGTTTCTATCAAACTTTCAGATGCAACCGACATTGGTTTCCAATTCCCTATAAAAACCTGATTGTCTTTTTTTACGTACTGTTCCAGTTTCGAAGGAGTAAAATCAGTATTTTTATCTTCTTGAAATGAAACTATATTCTGAATTCTTTTTGTTCTTAAGATTTCATAAATGAGTCCAATTTGATTCCACTGTGATTCTGTTTTAAAGTTACTCAGATTAAAACCAACAATGGATATCTCAGAACCACTTCCTTGGAACAATTCTCTGAGTGGTAAAACTTGTGAAAGTTCATCTCCAAACAAACTTGTTTGTTTGTCTAACCTTTCCTTCGTTACCAAATAATCAGTATCAGAAAGTAAAATGCCCAAATTACCATTTGGCACCACACGGATATGACTATCCTTCTTACGTTCCTGTTTCTCACCATAAACCGTTACCCATTTAAAACGACGTTCATTCCGTTCACTGAATAATTGAACATGATTACGATCAAATATAACGGATGGATACCGCTCTTTTTGTTTGTTCAATTCAATGAGTTTCTGAAGATTTTCTCCTTTGTTTTGTTTACCCAATAATTGTATTTTCGGAGACTCAAGTTTCAAATTAGGTAAACACAAACCCAACTCTTGTTTTTCATCACATTTTGTATGAACAATTTTCCCATCCTTCCAATAGAAAGTATGGATTGTATTTCCGAATTGGTAATACCCATTCCAATCAGGGAAATAGGATTCACTATTAAGTCGCCTAGGTTCAAAAAAAGCAGTACGTTCAGGAGACACTGATTTTAGTTTACCTATGATCGTAGCTAATTTAGTCGATTCTTCATTTTCTTGTTTTATGAGTGGTTTGATATCTTCACGTTTGATTGTTTTTTCAATGATTTGATTTGATACTTTTTTATAACCTTTATACCATCTCAAAAGATCTTGGTAATTTAAATTTAATTTAGAATCTTCAAACTCAAATTGTGCGGAAATCAAATCTCTAAAAATCTCTAAACTTCTATAATTTTCCCAAAGATTTACCATCGGGCTTATTTCTGAGTTCTTCAAATGAATCTCTGAAAATGTCTGAATGAAATTTTCCAACCTTACCTTAGGTGTGAACATTCTGACCGATAAGTTTGATTGGTAAGACTGTACGGCATCTTTTAAATATGGGTCTGAGATAAAGGGGTTCTGTGAAATTTTGGTCTGCCATTTTGTTCGCATTACATTCGACCAAAACTTCTCTTCATCTAATCGAAATTCGAATGCTAACTCAGCTGTTTCTTTCCATTTTTTCTCAGCCATGATCTGGTCACCTAACATCATATAAATAGAATATAGGTTTAATAGAACTCTGACTCTAGTTTGTCTCGAAATAGGATCACTCACGAGACCGATTAATTTTGGATCAACTAGTCCCGGGTTTTCTAATAATGGGATTGCTTCCGCTAGTTGGGTTAAATATTCCTTTCCTTCTTTTTCATTTTGGAGAGCTAAATAATACAATCCAAGTCCGTAGTATAAATCAAAATTTGGATTCGTTATCCTGAAGTTAATCTCACAGGATTCAATCATAAGTTTACATTTTTTTAACTCTCTGTTTTTCCAGGAATTTAAGTCTTCGAAATAGGATTTCAAAGTAATTTTCTTATATGTTTCTGAAAGGTGATCAGTTTCTTGCACAACAAAAGCGGAATGGCTATAATTATGGAAGACACGGTCTAAATCCTTGTTGGATGCAGTTTCGAGTAAATTATCAACTAACTCTCTGTAACGATCATTTGCTTCACTTGGCAAATTACTTCGTTGGTAAATCTGCGCCTCTACCTGTCTTGATTTTGCGAGTATATTTTTTCCAATGATCGTTCCATCTAAGCCTTTAGAAGTGATTAACTCATTCCTAATTTGGATTTCATTGAGAGCAGAAACGTATTCCTCTTGTTCAATATGATTTTCTATCCGAACACCAAGAGTTAACAAATATTTAAAGTCATTTGGAAATTCACCAGGAAAACGGCCGTCTCCAATCACACGTACGTTATCACCTAAAAATAGATTCCACGGACTCCATTTTTTCCATCGAGTATAAAGAGATACATTCGTTGATTTATATTCTGATTCTGCCAATTGTAACATCTGATAAGAGTCCCGAAATCTTCCGCTTTTTTGAAAGGCAATCGCGAGATAATTGGCTAAGTTTATAGGACTTATGAATTTTACATCCTTGTTATAGGCAATGGCGGTTTGAAAAGAGACAATCGAATCTTCAAAAAGACCAAACTCCAATTCAGATAAACCACGTAACGCAAACAATAATGCCAATTTGGATCGTATTGCATTCAATTGTGCTTGCGTAATTGAATTTGGATCTTGGGCATACTGGTTTACATATTGATAATATTCATTTTTGAAATATATATCGATTGATTTTGTAAATTGTTCAGATGCCTTTTTATATTGTCCCTGGTAGATCAGGGATTTACCATAATTAAAACGATAGATTGCTTCTTGTTTATAACCTTCGAATTGGTTTTTGGAAGATAAAGCTGAAGAGTTTTCTTCTACTTTGCGATAACTTTCATTTGCTTTTGGATAATTGTTTAATAAAAAATAATTATTCCCTAAATTAAGATTTAAATCAGAGATTACTTTCTTATTTGGATACTCATCTCCAAGAAACACCAAAATTTGATTATACAACTCAATGTTTGCTTCTAAATTTTTGTCTGGGAAATATTTCTTATATAAACTTTCGTAAACCTCAAAATCAACATTCCCTGAATTTGGATCCTTTTGCAGTTTCATCAAATCTACATATTGGTATAACCAACCAAGTAATTGATATGCATCATAATGAGTGGGATCTGCATAAATGATCCATCGTAATTCTAATTCTGCACGTTTGAAATTTTCTAATATTTCGGCCTTCCGCACATCAGTCATCGTACCAGTAGAATAATAATACGATTCATAGGTTACATACTTGTTGATTAGGTAATAGGAATAACCATAAAGTGTAGCTAAATCTAAATATGGCCGAGCCCTTGGAACTGCTTGTTTATAGTATAACTCTGTCCAATTGAGAGCTTTTCCAGATAGGACTTCAATTTTTTCAAAATCTTTTATATTTACAATGTTTCGTACAAGTTCCCTATCGGTTACAATCGAAGTGATATTGGCCAAATTCCCAATAACATTGAGTTTATCTTTACTCAAAATATTGATTTGATTGAGTAACGCTCGTTCTTCTTCTTCTCGAATCTTTTTTCCGTAACTAAAAATGGTATCTACCATTTTCCGTTGGTAATAAATTGCATATTCTTTGTATAAGGAATCTAAATATAAATTCCTAGTTTTGACGAGGAACATGTTTTGGTTATTAAAGAAATAATGAAACGAGGATTGTAGTAAATCTCCAATCCTTTCAAATTCAACTGCCTTGTTTTCAAAATAAAAAAAGGCACTTTTGATGTCTTCAGCGCCCAAATCAACACCAAGTAGTGGATCATAAAACTCTAAATAAATTTTTAGGTTTCTCAAAGCATCAGAAGTATTACCAGCAGCTTTTTGATTATAATATTTTAGCAAGTTAGCACGTAACAAAATTGGGTTTTTGTAGTCTGCCATAAAACTTCTAGTCTCAAAAACAGATGGTTTTCCTGGTGGTTCTAAATCAATTTGAAGTGGAATTGGTATAATGGAGTCGAGTGTAAGATTCGATTCATTGTATCGCCTTAAATCAGAGAGTGCTTTTGCCTTGATGTACAAAAGTGTATCTCTGAAGACATTTTGTTTCACACTCTCCTTCGAATCCAAAATGGAATTTACATAAGAAAGTATAACTTCACTGTTCTTGTTCTCTGAAATTTTGGAGATAACATCCTCTAAAAGGTAACGAAGGTCCCTTTTCCGATCATTTGAAAAGCTATGATTCAGATCGCTCAGATAAAGAGACTTTTCTTTTTCCCAGGTATCTATCATTTCCTCATAGAGTTTGGATAGTTGAAACGTATTTGGATCAAAATCGTAACCACCTAACCTTCTTTTGATTTCATCAATTTGATGGTAACTTGGATAAGATTGGTAGATTTTGAATAATATATCTTTTGCGTTCGTTATTTGTTTTTCATTTTCTAAAGAATCAGCATACAGATGATAAAGCATTGCTTCACCATCTGTCGGAAATTTTAATCCAGAGGATTGTCGTATTTCATTTAATAGGTTAAAACTCGACCGAGTTTGTTTTGCTTCATTCCATTTAATAAGGATGATAGCAAATATATTCTTATCTAATTCTACTTTTCTTTTGTATTCGCGAATCAACTGGAGTGATTCTTCGTTTTTACCTATGCGTTTTAAGGTTGCATATTTTAGTAAAGAAACCTGCGCTTCATAGATTGGATACAATGGATCTTCTGAATAAAATAATTCTACTGAATCTAACGCCAAGAAGTAAGATTCAATACTTTGACCAGGAGCCAAAACTTTAGAATATTGGTATTGTTCTTTTATATTGGGTTGTTTCGGAATGGATCCGTTCTCAGGTATAAAATAGATATTGATGGCATTAAAATAAGATGCAGAAAATAAGATAGACCCACCATTAAAATTCGAATACCGAACATCAAAATTTGATGTTTCTCCTGATGATAAAACTCGTTCTTCGCCAGTTGTTAAATTTTTCTTAACAAGTAAACTGTGGTCTCGTTCATCTAAGCGCCCATTTCCATTTGTATCTTTTCGGATAGAAGAGAAGTACAAGTTTTTTGATCGGTTATCAATTGTAGGCGAAAAGTCGAGGTATTGATCGTTTGTGATTCGTTTGGTGTTACCATCAGCTAATTGAATTAGGTAAATCTCACCGTATTTGCTCTCATTATAAGAAACAACAAAAACAAATTGCCCGTCAGAAGAAACATAGGGTGAAGTAACTCCCATCGAAGTGATTTGTTTGATTTGAGTTGGTTTATCAAGTTGAATGGAACATAAATTTGGCAAACCTGGAGTGAATCGATCTGAAATGAAATAAATTGTTTTACCATCAGGGGACCAAACAGGATCGGTATCGATAATACCTTTTTGGTATTCTCCTTTTTGATTCGGTATATTTGTTAAATTAATAAACTCATCACTGATAAATCGATGACCTTTCAAATATTCTTGGATCCACTCTTCTGGCTCAATTTGTAATAATATCAAATCACCTTCGGAATCAAATTCCTCAGAAACAAATACTAAGTATTTTCCATCGGGAGAAATAGCAGGTTTTGATTCAGAAAAAGGATTATCTGTGATTGGCACAACTATCGAACTTTGTAAATCACGAAACCAAACGTCAAAATTTCCCTTTTGGTCTGTTGCGTAAAAAAGATACCTTCCATCTTTAGTCGTTGAGCTATATAGATTATTCCCCCTTTGAACTGTTAGTGGGAATGGTTTTGATTGTGTTGGTGAAAAATAATTTTTTGAAATTGCAGAATAGTCAAAATTAACATTCGCATACTTAACTTTACTTTGGAATAGAGCACAATTAATTGTGATTAAAATTAGTAAAAGTAAGGATAACGGGAAAACCTTTTGAATTGGTTTCATTGGTATTTTTCCCACCTTCCTGATACTGTTTCATAATATTCACCCATCGAGACTGCTTTATAATACTCTTCTACTAACGCCTGTTTGATTTTAGATAATTCGTCTTCTTTTTTTCCTTTTTTCTTTTGAATTGTAAGTTCTTTTTCCATAATGAACTTACGAGATTCATTTAAAAAAAGAATCACATCTTCTACTCTCTTTTTTTTAGCAGGAAGTTCATAATTGGCATATGTTGGAAGAGAAGGTGCGAGTGGATTTAATTTTACAAAACCTTGTGGTGTTTCACCCAAAATGCCATGAGTTTTATATATTTTAATTTCAGACGAAAGGTAGTTCAAGCGAATGCGATGGGCTCGTATTTCTGGGTCCGAATCTTCTTTTGCTAATTTTTCTTGGTTATTCTGACCATTTGTAGAGGATTGAATCGAACCTATCATCCAACCTTCTTTTTCTAATTCTCTATCCTCACCTACCATTTGTTTTTCGGCAGCTGTTTGGGCATTGGTGATTGTAATCGGAGGTACTTTTAGGCTACAACCCATGAGTAAAAAAGATAATAAAATTCGTTTCATACAAACCTCACTCTTGGTATGTTTGGATTTCGTTTTGTGCTCGTTTTAAAAAATTCGCAAGAGGCATTCTTTGCTGAGAAATTTTGCCATCTTCTAGTTTCATGATCAATGATAAGAGAGAACGATCAAAATACACATCTGCATATACTAACCCTCTCGATAATGATATATCGATTTTGCTAATCGGGTAACTGTCAGTAATACGATCGATAAAGAAGTTTTGAGCTGAAATTACGTTTAATGCACTTTTACCAAAATCACGACCGATTTGGAAAATTGAAAAAAACAAATCTAAATTTGCAATGGGTTCACTTAAATCTCTAACCTTTATGTTTAAGTCTGCCTTTAATTTTCCATCATCAATTTTATCTCGCACTTTAGGTGCCATGAGTTGTTTTAAATCGATATCCCTAATGAGTAAATTCCCTCTAAACTCCATTGTTTTAGGATCTAAATTCCCTAAATTAAAAACTAAATTTTTACCTAAGATGATTCCATCCATAGAAAAGGATTTTAAGGATTCTATATTGGCAAAATTTTCTTTGTATTCGATAAATGCACTAAACCCTGGTGAATCTTTTTGTTTTTTCACATATTCAAAAGGTAAGTTAGGTATATTTGGGTGTGTCCCAACCACTTTACCTATTGTTACATTGGGAGTATTGAATCGTCCGTAATTTTTAATGAAGATTGACTTATCTCCAATGATTAAACTTTCATCTGGTTTGAAGGCAAGATTATGTTGTATAGGAATTTTAGCATTTATCTCTTCGACTAAGTATGCCTTACAGGATTCTCCCGGGCATTTTTGATTGTTATATGTTAAAGAAGGTAATTTTGAATAAAACTCTCCATTAATATCATAATCATTTATTTTTAAATTTAATCCTAAATCACCCTGAACTGAAATTCCTTTTGCCAGATATTGATTGGATGGAGAAACCACAGAAAAATTCAGATCTAAATTGCCAAAATAAGGACCTAACGGTGGTTTTGGTTTATCTAGTTTCACCAACTTTCCAGTTAATGAAGCTTTTAAAACACCAGAAAATGCATTCACCTTCATCTGTTTGATTAGGATTTCATTTGAATTTGTACCATTGATAGTGAGATCTGTAGTAAGTTTCAGATCTTTCATTTCTAAGCCAGGTAAATCTGCAATAAGGTTGGCATCTATATGTTTTGAACTCGGATTCTGCACATAACTTGCGTTAATTTTAATTTTTGGTTGTTGGCCAAGTAAATTTTGAATAGGAGATATTTTTTCCTTTAAAACGAGTGGTAACACTAACAACAAGTTAGGAGTATTCAGTTTTAAATCGAGAGGTGAAACCTGAGCACTCAAAGGTTCTCCTGGTTTGACATTGCCTTTTAATTGAAGTTCAATGGCTTTATTTCCAGTGAGTGTCCTTTGGTCTAGTGTAAGGTTTTGGATTTGAATTTCGTTGATTCCAAATGGCCTATTAAAAAGCAAATTCGTGTTAATGTCTAAGTTTAAATGAGATGCAGGTGACCTTGAACGATCAATTTGGTAACGAAATCCATCAATCGTAACATTCGAATTTACATGAATGTTCGCAAAAGAATCTCCCGAAGATTGTAATGCTAATTTGACTTTTCCGGCAATCCCCTGTGAATATTCGGCAATTTGTAATTTCTCGAGTGATGCCAAAACCTGAAATCCAGAAGATTGTGAATACTCACCAGACAAACGAATCTCTGATTGGTTATAATTGATCTGTGATGGTAAAATCGTGAGGGATTTTAATTTTGGAAATGGAATTTCTGTAGTAGGTTCCTTCACCGAACCAAAGTCTAAATTTGCTGTTACGTCTAAATTGGTTGTATCAAGTGCATGAGGTTTTTTATTCCCTATCTTTACGTACACTTTGTTCGCAAGTAGTTTTAGATTTGCTTTTGTTTGGTTCCAATTTCCATGAACTCCAGTCCCTGCTAAAGAAAGATCTCCAGAAACCTTCATTGGCGGAATTATACCTTCTAATTGGCTTAGAGAAAATTGTAGATCACTTAACTTTAATTCAGAAGCATCTACATCCAGATTTACCTCTGGTGTATCTGTGGAAAGTTTTGAGATGACACCTCCCAGTTTAAGCCACGTTTGACCGATAACACGTAAATCAAATTGTTGGATTTTTAAAACGTCTTCTTGGGGATCAAAATGTATGTCAGAAAGTAATCTAATTCCAGTTTGAACCTGTTTGCCTCTAATATCTAAATTTAAATTGTCTTTCCCGATATCTGTTGCGAACAAAAACAATTCAGGTGATTCCGTACGATCCCATTCAAATCGAAGTGACATTGGTAAGGTCTCTTTCCAATTCAATTGATTCGATTTAAATTCGATTGATAATGGTCGTTCTGAATTCAAATGAACCATTACTTCATCTAACTGATTTAAGGCGTCTACATTCAATGGGATCGATGTGAATCGATTGGTGATGAGTTTGGTTTGGAAGTCAAAATTCTGAATGGAGGCATATTGGATATTGCCTGATTCCCGAATGTATTGGAGTGAGACTCCTTGTAAGTTCAAATGAGCAGTTAACTGCAATGGAAGATAGGTTTTAATTTCTGTAAGTGGCGGACCAATTTCTTTTTTTGGTTTTTCTTCCTGTTTTGGATTTGGTTTGAATAGATGAGATACATTCCACTCTCCATTTTTCTCTTCTATCCGAATATTCGAATCAATGAAACTGATATCAGAAAATCGAATTTTTCCTAAAAATAAAAAAGGCAGGTTATAACGAACTCGGATTTCTTTTGCGCGAAAGAATGCATCTCCGGCGAAGGGCCCACCTGGATACAATGTTAGGTCTTGGATTTCAATTCCGTACAGTAATGAAAAAGTAGAGAACTTACCTTCCATTTTGACCAAGGTATACTTGGAAAGGAAATGGGGAACAAGCCAGTTAGCAGTGAATTGGTTAAAAACGAGTTTGTAGAGTAGGAAGAGGACCAAAAGCCCTCGAAAGGTTTTGGTTTTGGCGATTCCTAAACTAACCTTCAGGATTGGATTCATCACAAGAATCGCCTCTAAAATTTAATATTCGAAGGAGTCTTCAGCCTCTTCCAGAGTTTTGTATATCTCAAACACACTGGAAAGTTTGGTAATTTCCATCAGGTTTTCGATATCGGAATTTAAGTTCGCAAAAACAAGACGTCCATTCAGACCATCTATGTGTTTGTAGATGTTCAGAAACGTTCCCAGTCCAGCAGAATTGATAAAGGGAACCTTTTTCAAATCAATAATGAATTTTGGGACTTGGCCTTTTTTGATGTACTGTTCAATCTTTTCAGACAACTCGAACTCATTTCCGGCTTTGATGGCACCTTCAATTTTAATGATGTGCACGTCGTTTTTACTAGTAACTTTGATTTTCATAACCCTTCGGAAGGTGGTGTTGCCATAAGCATCATTCGAATTTGCCGAATGTAAAGCAAATTTTTATGCATAGTGCAATAAATCTTTGCCGACTTTCCTAAGTTCATGTTTTCCTTGTGACAAATGATTGCGAACTGCCTTTCTTGTGATACCAAGCCATTTGGCAATCTCCCTTTCTGAAAAAAAACTACGATCAAAGGCTCTTGTCCTGCGTAACATCCAAATTTTTTTCTGTTTCCCATACCAATCCCGTCGCTTCGGGTCAGTCGTTTCATATAATTTTCTTGTATAACGTGTGATCATAGAAGTGAGTCGTGATACCAATTGCCGATGTAGATTTCGTCTTTCTTCCCATTCTGAAAAAAATAAATTCTCATCCAATTGGTTCTCCTTCAATTTCCATAAGAGGAATTGTTTAAGATTTTGTTTCATGGGTAAGTCGAATTGTAAGGAAAGGACTAATGCTGTAAAGATAGGGAGTTTTTCTAGATTTGATTTTAGAATTTCGACTTTTTCCTCCATAGGATCTTCCTCATTAGCTGGGGTGGAGTAATTCCAAAGTTGTAAATACAATTCCCCTGATTCGGGAATTTCTGAATTGCGAAATCGATTTCGGTATTGGTTGAAGATATAGGTGACAAAAAAACCCAAAACATGAGTGAGTTGGTATTTTAAACTCAAAATCCACATTTTAGAAAATACTTCTAAAATGGTAACAACCATTTCAGAACTTTCATCTTCTGATATGTTTCTTTTTTTGGCCAATCGATCAACCATCCAAATTGGCAAATATTCTCTAACAAGTCCAAGATCGTTTGTGATCCTTGCTTGGCTGATCAACGGTAAAATTTTTTCATCTAATATCTTTGGTAACATAGCCAAAGTTTTTACCAAAACACAAAACCAATGAATACTACAATTTGATAGTTAACGTTCGTTACAATAGATTAGAATGAAAATTAGGTGTTAAATTATGAACTTTTTAATTTAATTTTTTTATACATCAGAATTGAAACGGAGAGGAAAACATGGATTAAGTTAAAAAACACAAATGGTAAAAAACTCAATACAGAAACTCCAAGCGAAGACGCCATAAACGCTCCACAACTATTCCATGGGATTAAGGGAGAGGTAATGGTTCCAGAGTCTTCTAATGCCCTTGAGATGTCTTTTTCAGGTATTTGTTTTTCAACCGCAAGCGTTCGGAATGCACGGGCAGGGATCACAAGGGAAAGATACTGGTCTGCTGTCATCAAATTCAGTAAAAAAGAAACACCCATCGTTGATAATAGAATATCATACTGGTTTTTTACCCATCTTTTGATTTGCATTAGAATTTCATTTAAATACCCATAACCTTCTACCACAGCCCCAAACCAAACCGCACTTAAGATCAAAATTTCTGTGGGCAATATGGATACAATTCCTCCACCACTCAAAAATTGATCCCAAGTGAGATTCCCTGTTTGAGACTTGTATCCCCAAACGAGAGAACGAAACATTTCAAAAGAAACTCCAGATTCTAGGATGGGAAATAAAAAAGCAGATCCGATGCCGAGGAAAAAAGAGAAACGAACAGGTAAGTGGAACAAGGAAGATCCAAATACGAGAAAAACAGGGATCAATTTCCAATAAACGATTCTATTTTGCAGTAATTGTGACACTCCAATCTCGGAAGGGAACACTGTCTCACGGGATGGATCCCAAACAAATAAATTCAAAAGATAAAAACAAAATACTGCCAAAAAAAAACTCATACATGTAGTCTTTAACATATGTCGTATATGGGTCCAAATAGGAACGTGTGTTAAACTGGAAGCCAAATTTGTTGTATCCGACAATGGAGAGAGTTTATCACCAAAATAACAACCACTCACGATTGCTCCTGCTGCCATCACATCAGCGAATCCCCATATTTTGGAGACCCCCATCAGCGCGACACCTAACGTACCTGCAGTAGTCCAAGAGGAACCTGAAACCATAGATGCAATGGCAGAAACGATGGCAACCGATGGTAAAAATAATTTTGGTTCAATGAGAATTGTACCAATTTGCATCATCGTGAGTAACACACCAGAATATGCCCATGAAGCGATGAGTAACCCTACTAAAAATAAAATCTCCATTGCAGGGAATACAGAGAATAAATTTTTACGAAAGGCAGAATGTAAAAAAACAAATTTATGATGAACCCTTTGTAAAAATGCAAGGCTACCAGCAAGACACAAAGCCAAAGGATGAGGGTATGGTACAATCCATATATACCTAAAAAACAAAATTGATGCGACTAAATAGAGTATGGGAGTGAGAGAAAAAAATAACGAGTATTTACTTTCCCTCTCCATAAAACTTTAATTAGAAAAAAGTAATATTGATATAATAGATAGAAAATCCAAACAAAAACAAAATTCCAAACCAAGACAATAAATTCATCCAAGGTTTCGGCCTTTCTTCTTTCGGAATTTCTTTTCCAAACAATATTAAATGATGGATCAAAGCAAGTATTGGGGCATTTAAAAACGATACCGTTGTCGCAAAGTCGACTAAACTTTTCATATTGGTGCGGAAGAAAAGTAAAATCAAAATGGAGCCAATCCCAACGAGAAAAATCCAATACCAATATAATTTTTCCGTCGATAACTTTTGCAAAGTTGGAAACAATCTTCTACTTGCATTGGAAACAACACGCGGATAGGCGTCAAAACATGTTAATGTTGTTGAAAACATGGTGAAAAAAGCAGCGACCAAGATAATGGGATATGACCAAGACCCAATGGCAGTGGTATAAAGTTTAACCAATTCGGATGCAAATCCAACTGCTTGTGAAGAAAATTCCATGCCTGTATTGTACATCATATTGGAACCAAGAGCCAAAAAACATACAGCAAGAAGTGTCGTTCCAATATAACCAATGTTAAAATCAATCATGGCATATTTCATGGGAGGTAATTTCCCATCTGGAGTTTTTTTAGCAAGTGTCCAATCGGATTGCCATACAGCAGCTTCAATCGGAATCGGCATCCAACCCATAAGTGCAATTAAGAAGGCAACATCGGCCAAGTTTCCTAAGGAAAATGATTTCCCTTCCGTAGTTAGTTTTGGAATGCCCGCATAAAAGGATAAAACCATTGCAACGATCGTTGCCAATGTGAGGAGAACAACAATCCACTTCATCAGTCCATCCAATGCCTGGAATTTACCGATTGCCAACAGTAAAAAACAAAACGTGAGGATGATTGAACATAACATCCATGGTTCCATGGTTAAACCAAGCAAATTAGAAAACAGACCTGATGTAACCAATGTTACTGTTGCAACGATGATACACATAGTTCCTACGGATATTAAGAAGAAAATCCAAATTGGCAATCTTCCAAGCGATTCATAGCCATCTAACAAAGATTTACCGGTAACGATCGTGTATTTTGTTCCCACTACAAAAAAGGGATACTTGATAAAATTGGCAAAAATTACGACTGCGAGTAACCCATACCCATATACAGCTCCCGCTCGAGTGGATTGGACCAAATGGGAAACACCCACCGCTGCACCAGCATACAATAAACCAGGACCAAGATACGCTAAAAAAGGAAATCGTCTCATTTTGGACAAAATGACGAAGTAAGAAAGATTTTGCTACTCTATTCGAGTTTGGAAGGATTCAAATAATGGTATAAGACTTGGTTCAGTGCCAAAATATCAATCGGTTTGGTCAAAAAATGATCCATACCTACATCAAAACATTTTTTACGTTCTTCATAGAGTGCACCAGCGGTCAAAGCGATGATAGGAATTTGTTGGTTTGATTTGTCCTTTCGAATGATTGTTGCGGCTTCCAATCCATCCATTTCTGGCATTTGAACATCCATAAAAATCATTTCTGGTTTTTTGGCACTGACCATTCGAACAGCATCAACCCCATTTCCAGCTTCCCACAAATTTGCATTTGGAATGTATTTTAAGATCATTCGTTTTAGTAGGTCCCGATTCATCAAATTGTCTTCAGCAATTAGAATATTGGGAGTCACTTCCAACAATTTGGATTGGTTTATATTTTCCCAAATTTCTCCCTGAAAGTTTTCGTTTTTTTCATGAGAGAGATTTGCATTTTTCAGAATGATAGTTTCGATAGAAAAACGAAACTCAGTTCCATTTCCTTCCACGGAAGAAAATTCAATCTCACCACCCATTAGATCGAGTAAGGATTTTGTGATGCGAAGTCCAAGACCAGTCCCTCCAAAACGACGTGTAGAATTGGATTCTCCTTGCCAAAACGATTGGAAAATTTTGGTTTTGTGTGATTCAGGAATTCCTATCCCCGTATCTCGAATGGAAAATCTAAGTTTTATTTTCTCATTACCAACCAACTCATGCTCAACCTTTAGAGTCACACTTCCTTTTTCGGTAAACTTAACAGCATTCCCTAGTAGGTTAATTAATATTTGCCTGAGCCTCGTTGCATCAACAACGATCCATTCTGGTAATTCATTTGATTCTATAAATTCCAACTGAATATTTTTTTCGTTAGCCTTCCATTGGAGAACACCAAGTGAATCTTTTATGATGTGCTTCAAATTTGAAACTGTTTCATTTAGCACCAGTTTCCCAGCTTCAATTTTAGAGATATCTAATATATCATTGATAATGCCTAACAATCCATGCGCACTACTGATTGCATTTTTTACATATTCTTTTTGGTCTGCATCTAATTTCGTTGTCATGAGTAATTCATTAAAACCGATCACTCCGTTTAAAGGAGTACGAATTTCATGACTCATATTGGCTACAAAATCTGACTTCGCTTGGTTGGCACGCTCTGCCTCTTTTTTTGCCTGGATTAAATGTAACTCTGCATTTTTTCGATCTGTTATATCATTAAAATGAACTACAAAATATAGTGGTGAACCATTCCGATCTTTGACAAGTGAATTTGAAATTTCTATCCATAAAACCTGATTTGATTTTGAGATGTATCGTTTTTCGTAAACAACATCGACATCCTTTCCTTTGAGTGCTGATTCTCGGTATTGATAAAAAATATTCTGATCTTCTTTATACGCAAAATCTTTGGAAGCTCGGCCGAATAGTTCTGTTTCATTATAACCTAACATAAGTTGGAGTTTTTTATTCACTCGTAAAAACTTTCCATCTAAATCGAGAAGGCAAACTCCAACTCCAGCATTTTCAAAGCTCATACGGAATCGTTCTTCACTTTCTGCTAGTTCTTCTTGAATTTTATTTTGTTCGGTAATATCTCTGTTGATGGCTATGACACCGATGGTTGTGCCATCTTTGTCTTTCAAAAAACTCACCGCGGAACGTATTTTTAATTTGGAACCATCTTTTGAGGATTGAAAAACTTCGCCCTGCCAGATCCCAGTTGACTTGAGTTCTGAAATGCTCGTTTCCCTTTCACCTTCCAACATAATTGTATGGAGGATGTCATTTGTAGATTTACCAAGGACTTCTTCTACTTTATAGCCATAAATCCTTTCAGCAGCAAGGTTCCAACTAGTGATATGGAAATTTAAATCAGTTACGATAACAGCATCATAAAAGTATTGAAGGATGAGTGAAGAGTAAGCTTCCTTCGGAATGTTATGATCCATCTTACATCAATATACGATAGAATTTAATAAAAGAGCAAGCGATTCCTTAAAAAACTCTTCATTCACGAAAAAACAATTAGTTTCCAATCGAAACTTCATTCAGTAACGAACAATTGATTTTAGTCTAGGATTGGGTTTCTCTCAATGGCTTTTTATCGGTACATAAAAGAAGCCAACTTCGGAAGTCAGCCTTTGCTCTATTTACAATCCATTTAGAATCCACCCGGCAACTATGCCGGAAAAAATAGAGCAAGACACCTTGCTCTATTTTTGAGGCAGCAACCGCTACTGCGAGTCGCGGACGGTAGCCGGCTCAAATAGAGCTCTACAAACAAAAAAAGCGCTCACTTTCGTGAACGCTTTATCTTACGTTATGAGTGCTAACAGAGGCAACGTCCTACTTCCACCCCCACTCGCTTCTCCGCTTCCGCGGGCGAAGAGCCCTGAGCCTTGCTCAAGTAACAGTATCGCCACCCTATTTTTCCTGTGGAAAAATCCTAGCAGGCTTCGGCTTCTTATGGAAGCCTCACCCATTTCGCGAACAAACCTTTCCTATTTACTATTGGGTTCACTCAATGGATTTTGATTCGTACATAAAAAAAGACAACCTCGTAAGTCAGCCTTTTCTCTATCTACAATCCAATCAGAATCCACCCGGCAACAATGCCGGAGAAAAAAGAGCAAGACACCTTGCTCTTTTTTTGAGGCAGCGACCGCTACGGCGAGTCGCGGACGGCAGCCGGCTAAAACTACGCCCTAAAAACAAAAAAAGCGCTCACTTTCGTGAACGCTCTATCATACGTTATGAGTGCTAACCCGGCAACGTCCTACTCTCCCATTGAGCGAACCCAATAGTACCATCGGCGATGAGAAGCTTGACTTCCGTGTTCGGAATGGGAACGGGTATGGCCTTCTCTCCATAATCACCAGGAGTAATTACCATTACTTCCAAGTGAGCTGGATTCGCAAGTACATTTTATATAAAAGTTACAAATTTAAATCGTAAGTGGCTCCAAATTTTAGGCCCGAAATTTCAATTCTTTGCTCTGAGGTCGCAGATACAAATTCCATTAGAGTCCCAACTGATGATAATCGATCGCCCTCAAAACTCAAAGCTATTGGACTTTGAGATTTGGCATTCATATACTCTCTTTCAAAACTTAAGAATAAACGTAATTTAGGAACAACAACAATACTTGCCCCAAAACTTAATTTTTCAGAGTTAAACGTATAACCACCATTAGAGTAATTGAATGATCCACCCGCATTGGAAACTCGGAATTGTTCCGAACTATACGATCCTGTTGAATTCAATAGAAATGGTCCAAAGAGTAAAAAATCTGCAAATAACGTTGCTCGGTCATTCAAATCAAATTCGAACCCAACTCCCAAAAGGCCGGAAGTGCCTGTTGTATTTTTTGTATCTTGTCCAAGGTATGCGGGAGCTCCAATTCCCAAATAGGATCCTTGCATTGTTTGGCTCATACTGCGTAAAACATACTTAGGTAAAATGCGAAAATTGGAAGTGGGAGATAGGGTCACACCCAAATTGATATCGGAGTAAAGTAACCGGTAATCAGCTTCTTTGATGCCAAGTCCCGTAGGATAAAAAGAATTCCATTCATACCCTCTTACAAATCGATTCAAATGTAGACCCACAAATACATTCGAGAGAATGCCTGCATTGATCGATTGGAAATAATCAAAACCCCAATCGTTGATGAGACTCATTCCTTGGTTGTTCTGCCATTCCTGGTTATATTCGGTCTGAACAATATCATTATAGAAATTTCTTTTTTCTAAATCTGTCCGAAGGCTACCTAAAAACAAACCACCTTTGACTCGTAGTGTATTACCTTCTACTTTTCCTTGTGCATAAACGGAAGTGGTCAATAGAGAAAAAAGGACCAAAAGAAAAACGAATGTTCGTTTCATGAATAGATTTACCTCTCTCATCCAATAACAAATGAAAAGGCAACCACTCAAGGAAATTTTAGAAAGTTTCTATCCCAACTGATGTTTGTTTCTCTGCCTTTTGATCCTCCTCTTCAACTTGATTTCCCAAAATGCAAAACGTAGAAACCAAACAAAGAAGGCAGGAGAAGTAAAAAAAAGTAGATTGCGATGCTTTGGAAAAAAGAATGGTTCCATGCTAAATGAAATTGAGAACGAAACTCAAGCCAAGAAGGGTAAAAACCTACTCCTCTTCTGTTTCACTTTAATGGTACCGACCCTCCTATTTTCCCAGGATGAAAAATCACAACCGAACCAAGAACCAAAAGTCGAGGTGCAAACAAAGGAAGAAACTCCTGCCATCCGCGTAAAAGGGAAAAAAGATACAGACCGTGAATTTCTAGGAGATGTGGAAGGTACAAATATCTATGCAGGTAAAAAAAACGAAGTCATTCGATTAGATAAAGTCAATGCGAATCTAGCAATGGGAAACACTCGTCAGGTGTATGCAAAAGTTCCTGGCATTACCATTTGGGAAAATGATGGGAGTGGGATCCAACCAGGAATTGGTGCTCGAGGTTTGTCCCCCAATCGAAATTGGGAATTTAACACTCGTATGAATGGGCATGACATCGCTTCTGATTCCTTTGGTTACCCCGAAGCTTATTTTAACCCACCTTTAGAAGCTCTTGAAAAAGTAGAAATCATAAGAGGAGCTGGTGCCTTACAATACGGACCTCAATTTGGTGGCATGGTCAATTATGTTGTGAAAAAAGCAGACCCAACTAAACCCGTCAAAGTAGAAACCAAAACCACGGGTGGTTCTTTCAACACCCTCAACCAATATAGTTCTGTTAGTGGGACCGTTGGAGATTGGAGTTATTTTGTTTTTTACCAAGGCCGTAGTTCTGATGGATGGAGGGAAAATTCACAGTACAATGTCCAAAATGGATTTGTGAATTTGGCTTATAAAGTTTCCGAAAAATTGAAGATCTCAATGGAAATGGCAAAGTCAACTTACTTAAGCCAACAAGCTGGTGGGCTCACCGATGAACAATTTCGAATCGACCCAAGGCAGTCAGGAAGGACAAGAAACTGGTTTAGTGCACCTTGGAATGTACCAGCGATGAACATTGATTACGAACAAAGTCCTACTACTCGTACCAATGTTAAAATCTTCGGACTTTATGGAGAAAGAAATTCAGTTGGTGTTGTATCGGCAGCAAATGTTACGGACCCAATCCAACCTCGGACTTTAGAATATAGTCCAAGGCAAATTGATAGAGATACCTATCGAAATTATGGGATGGAAGCACGACAGATCTTCAACTACGATTTATTGGAACGAACTCATACTCTGTCATTCGGAGGACGGTATTTTAATGGGAATACAGATCGATTCCGAAATCCAAATGGGACAACAGGAACTAAATTTGATCTAAGGGAAACCAATTTCACTGGAGTGTGTTATGATGGCACAAGAAATTGTCGGATCGCTGATTTAGAATTCTCTACATTAAATTACGCTGGATTTGTTGAAAATTTATTCCGTATCACTGATGCACTTTCACTTACTCCTGGTGTTCGATATGAATGGATTCGGTCCACAGCTTCAGGCCGAGTCAATGAATCGATCCCTAGTGCTTCAAAACCGTTTGGTGGGATGATCCAACCACTAGAACGTATACAAAGACAGGTTCTTTATGGACTTGGTGCCCAATACCAAACAACAAAAACAACCAATTTATATGCAAACTATTCACGCGCGTTTCGGCCAGTCGTCTATTCGGAGTTATTTGCACCAACTGCTACCTTAAATGAAGTCGATCCTAACTTAAAAGACCAATCAGGATATAATGCAGATGCAGGATACCGTGGGAAATTTGGACAATGGATCCAGTTTGACATGAGTGTTTTTGAACTCCGTTATAACAATCGTGTTGGCCAACTTCCAGGCCTTCTCCCTGGCCAAGCTAACTTCCAAACGAATGTGGGAGATTCTTTACACAGAGGAGTAGAAGCATACTTAGAAGTTGATCCAATGTTGTTACTAACTGAATCGCAACCCTACGGGTCCTTTAGTTTATTCACATCGAGCGCAAATGTGAATGCTCGTTATATCCGTTGGGAAGATCCACGTGTACTCACAAACCCAACCAATGCACAAAACTTTTATCGTGTTGGAAAACTTGTAGAAAACGCCCCTTCACAAATCCATCGTTATGGAGTCACATACCAATATAAAAATGTCTTAAGTTTCACGTATTTGATCAGTTATACGGGAGCAACTTATGCGGATGCTGCCAATACAGGTCCTGCTACAGCGAATGGACAAATTGGTCTCATTCCTTCTTATACAGTGAGAGACTTTACGTTTGTTTGGAATTTTCACGAAAATTTTTCACTTCGTGGAGGAGTTAACAACATGACAAACCAAATGTATTTTACACGTCGTGCGGGAGGATACCCTGGTCCCGGAATTTTACCTTCCGATGGGATGTTTTATTTTATTGGGTTAAGCGCTGTATTTTAGCGGATAAATGTTTATCCTATCCTCAGTAAATAATCAATTGAGGGTAGGAACAATTTGATTTGTACTGAATCAATTTAATCCAATCGCTTTAAAAAATCATTTTTTCTACCTGGATCAAAACTCAATTGGCATATACAATGCAAGGTGAAAGGTTCTAAGTTCATACGTATATCCATTTTCTTTTACAATAGGACCACCGAATGATAATCTTGCTCTCAGTCCTAAAAATGGGGGCGATTCTAAATACATCATAAATGCAAATTTTGCGACTGCATTCACTCTGACTTGGTTACGCATAAGACTACTGATGGCAAGAGATTCAACGGCATTAAACCGACCACTAGAGTATGCTGCTAATGCTGTGGAATCTGGTCGTAATAAACCTTGGCTTCCAAGATAATAACCAACTAACTCAAGATTGTTTCCAGTGGAAAGATTTGCGACTAAATAACTCAGCGTTGGATCTGAATTTGGATTTAAATTCCCTGATACAAATTGGTAAGCACCTAAATTGTTTAGAAATGAATTTCGGCCTGGTCCAGAAAAGGCAATGAGTAAATTCGAAGCAGTGTCCTTAAAATCTACATTCCCTCGTAATCGAACATGAGCAGGACCCAAACCAAATCCCAATCGAAAGGTATCAGGATTCCCGATATAAAAGATGGGAACTAACATAGAATAACTTCCTTCGACATTGGTACCTACATCTTCTGTTACCTTATTACTTTTTGAAGTGATAGAATCTCCATTTGAACTTGATGATTCCGAATCCTCTGAAGAAGCTTCAACAGAAGCTGATTTCGAAAATATTTTTGGGATCGATTGACGATTGAGATAAAAACTGGAATTATGTAAGAGTAAATTCATACCAAAGTATTTTGAAATTTGGTATTCAGGAGATTTTACATCCAATAACCAAGAGACCCTACCTGGATCATCTTGGACCATCAATGCATCTCGATTTCTACCTTGGATGGATAACGAAACACTTTCCAATGTTACACCAGGATTGATGGAAACAAAACGGTATTTTGGTTTAACTGGTATAGGGCCCTCTGCTGGCGAAGTTGCATAGCTTTCAGCATAAACAGCTGATACAACTAAGAAACATAAAAGCGAAAATTGAATTTTAAATTTTACTCTCACAGAACGAAATTTAACGAAATCCATCTATATAATTATTGAAGTTACATTTCCCTTATCAGCACTTTACGATATTTACACGTAAACATAGGGTCTTCGATGAATTTAATTTTGCTATTAATCTTAAATTGATTTCTAACAAACGACTTAAATTCATCATCCTCCCTATACTCGGGATTGTGATCAAAATAATCAGTATATATAATTACATTGACATTTTTTGTTTCAATAAATTGATTAAAGTTGTTTTGTTTTTCATATGGAAGAATCGACTTACAAGTTTCCTTGCCAAAATATGCACAAAAATCACCTTCTGGATTTAATACATTAATTTTACCTAATTTCGCATATTTGAATGTTTCAATTAACCGAAGCGTCCCACACTCATTCGTTAGACTAGAATCTCTCAATTTTTTAAAACTTTTAATTCCAGTAAAAAATAAATAAAATACAACTACTAAGATAACAGAAATTATCAATCGAAAATCAAAACGTTTACCCAATGAAATAAAAATATTTTTTATTATTACCGAGTTTCTTTTAGACAATGTCAAAAACACAACGAAAATTTGGATTAAATAATGATCCCTAGGAAAGTAGAAAATTGGTCCAAACATTGTAACACTCATCAAAGCTAAAACCAATAATGATTGTGACAGTCCACTCCATCTCTTTTTATTCACATTACGAATTACTCTTAAAAATTCAAAACTTAAAACAACAACAGCTAAAATCACAACAATGAGAACGGGAACGTTGAATTTTACAGACACTATTTTGAATAATTCGATTAAATTGGACCCCATATGCTCCAACAATACAGCGAAATTCCCAAATAGAATATCTTCCATGTGACCTTCACGTCCGAAGTCCTTCAAAATCAAACTCCCGCAAGTAGTCCAGGGATCATCATTATACAAACCTTTATTGAACTTGGAAAATGCATAATGTTGACAAAACGCAATATATGCCCTTTCATGCGAAGACGGATTTTTAAAGTATGATACAATTAGTCCAATGCAAAATGTTATATATATTGATAAATTTGTCTTATTCTTATTTTTTATTAAATAAGGTAAAATGAAGAAGATACTAAATAAAGCATACCCAAAAAATTCTACTCTAGCATATGCTAATACAAATCCCAAAATAAGGAACAAAACATATTTCTTGTGATAAAAAGCATAAATAAGAATCAACAAAAGAAAACTTGAAAATAAGGTAATAAACGGCATTGCAGACAAGACTAAAGGACTAGTCAAAAGAATTGCCAAAAAACTTATGTTAACGAATAATTCCCTCGTTGTATTTGCCGTGAAAATAAAAGCAAATGAAACTAAATATACTAAAAGTACATATCCAACAAAATATCGATCAACTGGATTTTTAAAAAAAAAATTCAAGAGTTTATAATAGGTGAAGTACGAAACTCCATCTTGTACATCTGTTATATGATTTCCACTTTCTAAATAGAAAGTCTCATCATATAATTGTATATCTCTTTGTCTCTCGTAAGTTAAAATATTTGGCAATAGAATCAATGCCATGAAGACAAAGAACAACTTTAGATAAAACAATTTCTGATGCTTATATATAAAAAGAGCCATAATGAATTTTCTCTTTTGATTGGAATTCTGAATATAAATTAATATAATTCAGCTAAATTATAACTACTCAATTAGATTTTAAAATCAACTCAAATTAACTCTAAATTCGGCTTCTATGGAAGCCTCACCCCACCTATGAACAATTTCTTTCTATATACAATTGGTTTCTCTCAATGGAGTTTCATTCGAACATAAAAAAAGCGCTCACTTTCGTGAACGCTTTATCTTACGTTATGAGTGCTAACAGAGGCAACGTCCTACTTCCACACCCACTCGCTTCTCCGCTTCCGCGGGCGAAGAGCCCTGAGCCTTGCTCCCTATGGGTCGCAAGTCTGTCATTTCGCGAAAAATCTTTTTCTATTTACTATTGGGTTTGCTCAATGGATTTGATTTTGTACATAAAAAAAGCCAACCTCGTAAGTCAGCCTTTTCTCTATTTACAATCCAATCAAAATCCACCCGGCAACAATGCCGGAAAAAATAGAGCAAGACACCTTGCTCTATTTTTGAGGCAGCGACCGCTACTGCGAGTCGCGGACGGTAGCCGGCTCACATAGAGCTCTACAAACAAAAAAAGCGCTCACTTTCGTGAACGCTTTATCTTACGTTATGAGTGCTAACCCGGCAACGTCCTACTCTCCCATTGAGCGAACCCAATAGTACCATCGGCGATGAGAAGCTTGACTTCCGTGTTCGGAATGGGAACGGGTATGGCCTTCTCTCCATAATCACCAGGAGTAATTACCATGTGTACGGAAGAGAGTAGGAAGTCAAACCTTTATAGAAGAAAAGATTGCGTTTTTTTGGAAAACAAAAAGCATTTCCTTATGGCTAATTTGTCAGAACCACTTGTTCAAACAGAAAAATTTACGGTTATGGGACTTCGTATCAGAACATCCAATGCCCCTGGAGATGCAGAAGTCAAAATTCCAGCCATTTATTCCAAATTTTATAAAGAAGACATTCCTAAAAAAATGGAGATGTTACGAAAGATAGATCCTCTGTTTGCCGTATATTCTTCCTATGAATCAGATGAAAATGGTGCGTATGATTTTTTGTTAGGTTATGCTGTAGATCCGAATGCAAAACCACTCCCAGGGATGGAACTGATTCAAATTGCACCACAAAACGGCCGTTATTTTGCAATCCAACCAGGCCCACCTGAAGAAGTTGTTCCTAAATTTTGGGCTGAAATTTGGAACCATCCAGAGATACCTAAAATTAGAAGTTTTCAAACTGATTGGGAAGAATATTCGGAAGCAGGGATTCGAGTTTTTTTATCTACTACTTAGTTATTTGATCCAAGTTCAGCTATTTTAGTTTCGATACACGAAGAAATTTTGCCAGAACTTCCCTCTTCTAAAGTTTGGTATTGATTCTTTTCTACCTTAACCATCTTCACTTTGATCGTACCCCCAATAAAATCGGAAATTTCAGGATCATTTGTTTCCATTAAGGTAAGTGTAAAAGAACAAGGTCCATTCCAAACAATTTTTTCTTTGAGATACATCGAATTATATTCTTGTACTTGGTATGTTGCAAATCGTTTAAAACGGGAGTTATGTCCCGACTGACATTTGTTATCAAAAATACCTGTTAGGAATTTGGAACATTTATTGATGGCAGGTTGATTCAACTTTGGGTGTGCAGCATCAATTGCTTGTAAATAAGATAGGAAAATGAAAATGGCAATCCAATTCTTCATATAACAGGTACTTCGCTTGGTAGATTTGTGATCGATTGTCTGTTTTTTTCGATAACGTAAATTCTCCAATCGGTGACCACCCAAACCCATATCCCAACAAACAAAGCAGTTGAAATCCATAGTCCAATGGTGGCACCTGGGATGAGTAAAAAATCTACCACCCCGTGTTGCAAAACAGCAAGTACGAATCCAAAAATGACAATCAATCGTTTAGCACCCACATCTTGTTTTAAGTTACTCTTTAATAAGAACATAGAAAAACACAAATTGATCAAAAGATGGATATTGGAGGAATGAATGGTTCTTGCGATAAAAAGATTTAATTTTTTTTCTTCTGGTTCACGGAAGATATAATGTGTGTTTTCGACGAAGGAAAATCCCATTGCCACAAATCCGCCAAATAAAACAACACTCGGCGAAAATTCTTTTGTTTTACGATCATATCCCAAAACGAAAGACAAAACCATAATAAAGAAAATTTTGAACGTTTCTTCGGTGATTCCTGCTTGGATAAACGCTAAATGAGCAGTTTGTGTGAGTAAACTTACCTTTTTTTTCGGAGAAAAATCTGTCTCTGGCCAAAGGATGGGGTGTAATCTTAAAATTAAATCAGTAGATAGCCAACCAAATACCAAGGCAAAGAGAATTCCGATGACTTCTTGCCACCCTTTTTTTGGCTTGTAAGCTTTCCAAATGACAACTGCCCATGGAAACACTGTGGCCGCACCAATCAAATAATCAAAGGCTCCCATTTCTTTCATTCAGATATCTCTTCCATATAACGGCCGTCAAATAAGTTGATCATTTCTTTTTGTAAAGGTGTAGGAACAAACTCAGGGTCAATGGGTCCATTCCAGAATAGTTCGGTAACACGAATGTCACTTTTGGTCCCTGGTGGTGGCATGAGAGGTCCCAAACTTTCCACAAGTTGTAAGGTTCTTAAGTCTTGGTCTGGGTAATCAGATGCTTCCACAAGTTCTACGTCTATGACATCACCATCTTGTGTGATTGTATACGCAACAACACTCGAATAAGGATGAGGAGCTTTGGCCCAGTAGTCCATATAACTTTCAGGAATCCTCATTTTTGCGGAGATATAATTGGAATAAGTGGGAGGAACTTTTTTTCCACGGATTTTTTTGATATAACCTTTCACAGGTCCGTTATCTGCTACCTTCTCATTGGAAATTTTTTCACCCTTTTCCTTGTTTTCGGTTTCGTTTCCGGTGATGACTCCCCCATTCAAACCTTTCGTATCATCGGGGACATTTGGATCGATGAAATAAAACTCCATCTTCTCAGGTCGAAAGTGGTCATTTTTTTGTGCAGATTGTTCCTTTTTTTTACCACGTTGGATACTAATAGGAATTAGGAAGACCAAACAAAGTAAAACCAAGTGGAAGAGTAATGAAAGTGGTAAGACATTTCGAAATCCTTTTCGTAGTCCTGGTTTAAAAAAAGGTTCTGATTCACCATCTTTGTCTTTTTTAATTCCTAAATTTTCTAAACTGAATGACTTCTCTAAAATCATGGCAGAGTAAAAATACAATCCCACTAGTGCAGCGACTGAAAAAGCCGCATACGCAATGTTTTGTGAAGAAATAAAAAAATCTTTGTCGGGAATTCCTGGTTTTAATCCAAAACCTGCGAGGAACTGAATCCCAAAAATTGGACTGATATACGAAAAGACCCAAACCGCAGAAAACAAGTATAATAACAGAGTTAGGAATAAAATGGGAAATCCACGCCAATATTCATAAACATAAATATGACCAAACCCAGGTAATAATTGATCACGGAACTTTGCTTTTTGTTTTATGAAAAGTTCTAATCGAAGTGGAAACTTTCCTTCAGTTTTAACAGCTTTTTTCCAACTTTCACGAATGCGAATTCCTTCCATATAACGAAGATAAGGTTTCGCAAGTAGTGAAGGGATTTTGTTTCGATTAAAACTAAACAATAAAATACAAACTGAAATCGAATAATTAAATACAAACTGGTGAACATCGTAAAGAGGTGCAAGTGGCGATAAATTCTTTTGTGGGTTTAGAGATTCGGTAATGTATAAAAATAAATATTGGAATACGAGTGCAAGGACGAGCACAAGCAAAATGGTATCAAATTTAGAATCTCGAATTCGCATCTCAGTTCGGATTTGAGAACTTGGAAAGTCTCTGTTGGCGCGAACCTGTCTTACCGATTCTCGTTTACGATTCCGAAAATGGCTGTGAAAGTAATTGGATAGAAGGAGAAAAAAACAAAAAATAAAGAATCCTAACTTCAAACGGAAGGTTGTTCCATCCTGCGCTAAATAAGCATTGATCATTCCCTCCCATTCCATACTGGAACGATGTAATAACTCAACAGGGTAAAACAAAATCCAATTGAGAATGTAAACTGTGATGACCGCGATTGCTCTTAAGCGGAGGCGAAATTCCTTAGGGAAAGCAAAGAGGATACCAAAGGCTAAAAAAGGTCCCAAACTGAAAAGCGGAGAGAGCCAAAGGAAAAACGTTAAGGACTTTTTCGCCCAGGGTGAGAGGTATTGAGAGTTTGCCGAATCCATTCTTTAGTCTTATCTCAAGGAAAATACTTTGAATTTTCATGGAAAACAAAAAATTTGGCGGATATGGCACAGCCGAAAGAGAAAGAAGAACAGTCGCTTAAACCCATAGTCGCAGTCTCCAAGAGAAGAGGCTTTGTTTTCCCAGGATCCGAAATTTACGGAGGCCTCTCCAATACCTTTGACTATGGTCCAAATGGGATTGAAGTCCTTAATAATTTAAAACGCCTTTGGTGGGAGTATTTTGTCCACCGTAGGGATGATGTATTGGGACTCGACTCTTCTATCCTCCTCCACCCTCGTGTTTGGGAGGCTTCTGGCCATATTTCCAATTTTAATGACCCACTGATGGACTGCAAAAAATGCAAAACCCGAGTGCGTGTGGACAAATTTTTAGAGGATAAAGAAGGAGAAGGTGCGGCAACTGGGAAAAGTTTAGAAGAATTAACAAACACAATCCGCGAAAAAGCTTATGCCTGCCCTACTTGTGGAACCGTCGGTAGTTTCACCGATGCAAGACAATTCAATTTGATGTTTAAAACTTCTCATGGTGCTTCTGAAGAAGGAGCGACTGACATTTACCTTCGTCCAGAAACGGCCCAAGGGATTTTTATCAATTTTAAAAATGTAACTCAAATTGCGCGGAAAAAAATTCCCTTTGGAATTGCTCAAATTGGGAAATCATTCCGTAACGAAATCATGGCACGCCAATTTATTTTTCGCACTCGTGAGTTCGAACAGATGGAGATGGAATTTTTCTGTGAACCTGGAACCCAAAAAGAATGGTTCAAGTATTGGGTAGACTACTGTATGGACTGGCTTGTGAATGTAGTCGGTTTAAAAAAAGAAAACCTACGAGTGAGAGAACATGAGAAGGAAGAACTTTCCTTTTATAGTGATTCCACAAGTGACATCGAATACAAATATCCATTTGGTTGGGGAGAACTTTGGGGCATTGCTTCCAGAACTGATTATGACCTAACCCAACATGAGAAATTTTCTTCTGAAGATTTGAAGTATCACGACTTAGACCAAAAGAAAAAATACCTTCCCTATGTTGTCGAACCAGCACTTGGACTCAACCGCTTCTTCTTAGCCGTGTTATGTGATGCTTATGAAGAAGAAAAATTAGAAAAAGATGACATTCGAACTGTATTGCGTTTTGGAAAACGAGTGAGCCCCATGAAGGTTGCGATTTTCCCATTGATGAAAAAAGACGGACTTGATGCCAAAGCAAAAGAAATTTATGCAGACTTAAGAAACCATTGGTATGTTGACTATGATGAAAGTGGTGCGATTGGAAAACGTTACCGCCGCCATGATGAAATCGGAACTCCATTTTGTATCACAGTCGATTATGATACCATGAGTGATGGGACCGTTACCATTCGTGAAAGGGATTCGATGAAACAAGAAAGAATTCCAGTTTCTGAACTCAAATCTTACCTCATCCAAAGAATGGTATAGTTGATCCGAGATCTTATAGAATCCGATAGAAACCAAACCATCGAACTCGTGAATCAATTTTTCCGAAAGGTAAACGAACTCGAGTTAGATGGTCTATTCCACATTCGTCCTCGTGCTGCCACCAAATTCACTGATATCTATTTTAAATTGATCGGTACTGGGAAAGTGTACATGCGTGGATTTTTTGTGGAAGAGGAACTTGTTTCACTCGTCATTGGTAGGATTGAAGAAAAACCTCACCTCGAAGAAGAAAGAAGTCTCTTCATTGACCTTGCTGTCACCAAACTAGGAAAAAAGAAAAAGGGGTATATGACAGAACTCTTAAAAGATGTGGATCTTTGGTGTTTGGAAAAAAACATTCCCGCCATTGAACTCCGAGCCATTTTAAAAAACGAAGAAGCTGTCAAATTTTGGAACAAGTCAAGTTTCGAGCCGTTTTACATCCGTTACCGCAAGCGAGTTATTAATTCATAAACAATCATTTCTTACTACCAACTTCCAGAACTCCCTCCTCCTCCAAAACTTCCTCCGCCACCACCACTTGAACTAGAACTTGAGCTGGTTCGATAGGAACTTGATGAACTTGTATAACTAGAAGAACTTGAACTTGATGAGTAAGAGGAATAGGAACTACTGTCACTTTCTTCCCAAATTGTATAAAAGAAATGCAAAATAAGTAAGGTAAAGTAAGACAAGAAAAAGATCGCTACCGAAAAGTGATCACTGAATCCGAGGATACATTCAATGGAAAACCCAAAAGTCCAAACTAGAGAAATGAGTCCATATTTCAAAGACCTAGTCTTCCAAGATTTCACATGAATTGAATTTGCTAAGACAAAACCCAATACCAAACAACAAAACCATTGGAAACTTTGGAATAAGGTATTATAATCAATTTGTTTAGCTATGTTTTCATGGGATTGGCCAAAAAAGTATAATCCATAAATGACAGACAACCATAAGAGAAAACAGATTCCATATCGGATGGCATGTTTTTGGAAGACTGAAATGGAAAATCCATACAAGGTAAAAAGAATAAGCCCTTGGTAATAGACTATGTAAAAAATTGATTTTTGGTTCAGAAAGGAATTAATACTAAACCATAAGCTAAGGATGGCAAGGGTATGGAAAAAAAGTCCACTGCCAGTAAAACCTAATTTTTTGGCAAACGCCTTGTAGGAAGTTATCAATACTTCATCTAATGCGAGTTTAATGACCAAAAGGATGGATCCAATGACACCAATGATCCAAAAGAGGACAATCCATTCGGTATGAAAACTGAATTGTAAAAATGGGATCCAAAAAAGAAGCGAAAGGATCGAATAGAGATACGATAACAAGTCCCAACGCCCATACAATAGATATAAATTGAATGCGATCACCCCAAAGCAGAAAAAATAAAAAACTGCATCTGGTAAGAAGTAGATAAGTCCTGATACGACAACTCCACCATACAATACATCCAACCAAATTTTACGTTTGAATTTTTTCCTATCAGTCAAAAGGAAATATACGATACCAGCAACTACGATCACAACGATCGAAATTCCAATGTTTGTTACTGTATTGTCATTGGAAATAGTTGTACCGATGCCATCTGGAAAATTCGTTTGTAAATTGGGATTGGAATCAGCATCTCCAAATAGTATCAATGCAATTGCATCATAACCAAGCAGAATCCCGTTTGGAATATCTCCTTTTTTGAATTCGGGAATCATGATGTTTTTGATGATTCGATTGCACAATGCGTCTGTTAAAGTTTCCTCTAATCCATAACCAACTTCTATCCTTACCTTACGATCACCTACCGAAAGGAGCACTAGCACCCCATTGTCTTTTCCTTTTTGGCCAATTTTTGATCGTTCTGCGACTTGAAGGGAATAAGATTCTAAATTTTCTCCCACTAAACTTTCAATGATGTATAAAAATACTTGTGCGCCAGTTTTTGATTCGATTTCGGATATAACCGATTGTAAGTGAGTGATCTGTGAGGGACTTAAGATTCCAACTTCATCCGTGATGGGCGAAGTAAGGAGTTTGGGTTCTTTTGCAAGCACTGGTGTCAAACAAATGAGATGAACCAAACAAATTGTGAAAAGGAATTGGAAGCTAAATTTCGGATTCCATAACATAGGGCTTAGACTCTACCAAATTTTCCGTATTTGACAAGTAGTGTTTTCGAGAGTATTTATGATTTCAATTTTGCAAGTCTGACCATCCGAAAGATGGGTCCCATTACACTTTTGAACAATGGGAAATTGGAAAGTTTGATGAGTTTAAAAGTCAGATCCAAAGAATCATGGATCATCAATTTTGTGTTTTGAAATGATTTGGTAGGATCACTTAACCAAAAAAACAATATCCCCATTTGTTGCATCCAAAGAAGATCAGGCAAAACTTTACTCAAGTCCTCTCGTAATTTTGTATTAGAAGTCATCATCGCAAGACGTATGATTCCTACAGCTTCTTCACGTAAACTCTCACTCTCAGAACTAAATGGTGATAGAGGATAGGTTGGATCTCCAGCTTGTCTTGCAAGGACCTGTAAGAATTTTTTATGATGGGAAAAAAGCTCTAATTGTGTTGTGACGATAAACTTATAACGCGCCTTAAAATCTTTTGTTGTTTTGAAAAACAATTCCGATTGTCTGATCAATTCCTTCTGAGAACTTTTATAGAATTCTAATACCAAAGCTTCTTTGGATTGGAAATGGTAATAAGTAAGTCCCAATGAAACTTTGGCTTCCTTTGCGATCATTCGCATTGTAGTTGTCTCATACCCTTCTTTTTGAAATAGGACAATTGCCGTTCGAAAAATCTTTTGTTTGGTTTGTTCCCTTTTTGTGAATGTTTGATTCACCCCTAGTTTGAGTTGTACGTTCATAGAGTTTGGCATTGTATCGTTTGGTCTAATTAAATTGAGAACAGAATGTCCGATTTCCAACGAATTGAACACGTTCAAATTGTTGGCACAACATGTTTCTCTTTTTGAACATGTTCAATTATGACATTTTTTTACCATTTTTTTATTTGTCATAAAAAAATTTTCTTGCCCCACTTAAGTCAAATTGACACAATTTTATCTTAGAAAATTCAGAGGTGAAATATTTATGATTCGAAAAAGTCTTTTGGCCTTTTTTGTGACTGCCATGATGGCAACCCCAGTTCTTGCGAGTTCTGGTTCTTCTTCTAAACCACTTGCGGGAACCTACCCGATCATTTTATCACATGGCCTTTTTGGATGGGGCGAAAATTCTGGTGGGATCATTAGTATTGTCAACTATTGGGGTGGAACAGATGACTACCTCAGAAGCCAAGGAGCTACTGTATACGCTCCATCAAAAACAGCAGCTAACTCCAATGAAGTGAGAGCAGCTGAATTAAAAGCCGCTATCTTAACTTATGCAGCAGCCACTAACTACTCTGGCAAATTCCATATCCTTGGCCACTCCCAAGGTGGTCTCGATAGTCGTTATATGGTTTCCAACTTAGGACTTTCCAGTCGAGTGGCAACCCTCACAACACTCAATACTCCTCATTATGGTTCACCAATTGCAGATATCATTAAAACTGTCCTTCCAGGTTGGATCCAACCATTTGTGGCAAGCATTGTAGAAACACTTGTGAAAGTAGTTTATGGTGGAACCAACCAACAGAATGCACTTGCAGCTTTATCTTCTCTTACCAAAGAAGGTTTATCTACATTTAACTCTTACACTCCCAATCAATCAGGTGTGAAGTATTTCTCGTATGGTTCTTATATCACCCTTCCTGATTTAATCCAACACCCACTGATGGGAATTTTGCACCCTGCATGTGCTGCTGGTGGACTTTTCCAAGGACAAGGGGCAACAAATGATGGTCTTGTTCCACTTTCTTCTCAAAAATGGGGAACTTGGAAAGGAGGTCCCTCTTACGGAATCTTTACCACTGGAGTTGACCATTTACAAGTGTCGAATACACTTCGATCTGGAAGTTTATGGTATGATGTAGAAGGATTTTATATGAATATGGCTTCCAATATGAAGGCGAACCAATAATCTACTTCTGTTAATTTTTTAGAAAACCTAAGGCTTTGCCTTGGGTTTTTTTGTTTTCAGATCCCATTTTCTAACCTTTACTTTACTTCACCACTATCTCTATGCATACAAAATACCTTCGTTTCGTAAGTTTCGGCGCCATTGTTATTATCTTTGTATTTGTGATCTATCAATTCACAAAACCGAATGATTTTGGATCTTCCAATGAAGAGAACCCAAATGACAAAGCTGAGTCTTTTTTTCGCACCCAAAGTGATGGTTTTTCCGTGGATCCTTTTTATTTAGAATCAGCGAAATCAATTTTTTCACCCGATGGTCAGTTTTTGCGATTTGACGAGATCATCGCTAAAGCAAAGTCAGGTGATCTAAACTTAATTTCTGAATTATGGAACTTACGCCGGCAATGCCCAGAAGGTAGCACAAGGGAACAATGCCACGAATACATCAAAGCTTTTATACAAAATGAGTATTCTGGTGAAGATGCAAAAAAACTATTAAACTTACTTACCAATTATTTGAAATACGAAGAAGCCATGGTACAATTAGATCCTAGTTCCAAGTCTTTCACGAATGCCGAACGTTACGAACAAATCAAACAACTGAGAAGGAAGTATTTTTCCAAAGACGATGCAGATCTGATATTTGGATTGGAAGAAGCCACTGCCGATTTTAGTTTTAATCGAAAGAATTTTTTAGAGGAAACTAAAAACCTAAAAGCGGACGAACGAATTCGATTGTACGAAGATTATCGCAAAAAATCCTTTGGTAATTATTACAACGCCGTAGTGAATCGTGAACCACAATATGATAAATTTGAAACGGAAATGGACCTCAGACAAAACGAATTGGTCAAACTCTCAGGCACAGAACGCGAATCAAAAGAACGTGAAGTACGAATTCGTTATTTTGGGAAAGATGGTAATGACCGAATGGAAAAAGTTTTGAGAGAAATGAAAGAAGAGGAAGAAAGAATTTCAAAACTAGAAATTGAAGAAAAAAACTTACTCAAAAACAATCCAAATTTATCAAATGCGGAAAAAGAGAAAAAATTGATGGAACTTCGCATTAAAACTTTAGGTAACAAAGAACTCGCAGAAGAATACACTCGTCGATTGGAATATGAGAATTCACTCAAAAATTCCGGGAATTAATTCCCACTTCACATACCTTGTATTAGCTGCAATATGTTTTGCACTCTCACTTGAGCCCTACGGTTTTGTCACCGCAGGGTTTTTGAGTGTGTTATTCATTCTCCTCGTCACAAAAGAAATCATTCGAGTGGGAACATTCCGATTTGCGATTCATTGTACAGTTCTATTTTCCTTTTTGGTAACTTGTACTTCATTTTATTGGATGTGGAATGCGATCAAAAATATTTCTGCACAAGGAAACTTTGTTACATGCATTCTCTTTTTATTGTACGCGATCCTTTCGTATTATAAAATTGGAGTAGTATTTTTTTCTGCTTATTTGATTCACAAATATCGTTTGGTAGGTGAAACAAAGTTTTATCTCTTGATTTTCCCTTCTCTGTTTCTCATTTCAGATTGGCTCTGCCCAATGATTTTTCCTGTGTATTGGGGTGATCTGTTCCGAAACCAAATCCTTTGGCGACAAATGGCACGTTTTGGTACCGAGGTGCTTGGTGTAGTTTCCGTTGTATCTGTATCTTTACTTTACCTGATGGTCAGCCATAAAATTTCAAATTGGAAAGAATCAGTTTTATACTTGGCCCCAATTCTTTTCATTTTCTCTACCAATTTATATTTTTTGGCAGAAACGATCCCATCAGGGAAAAACCTTCATATGGTTTTAGTCCAACCAAACACACCATATGCGAAAAATGAAATCAGAGAAAACTTTGATTTTATGACAAAAACCTTGCAAGATGTGTATAATCTTTCAGAGGAAGCTATACGCAATGCACCTAAACCAATTGATGTGATTGTATTACCTGAATCTTCCATTCCTTTTTTAGGCACCTTGGCATCCGAACATACAAACTCTACGTATAGCCAAAGTTTTGTCGATATCACAACAAATCTTGTCAAGAAGGCAAATTCCCCATTACTTTTTAATGAACTCGTCTGGGATCAAGGATCCAGAAATTCATTTAGCACCTTGCATCCGATCACCTTACAAACAGATAGGCGATTCAAACATATCCTATTGCCATTTGGAGAATACCTTCCTTTTGAAGAAACACTACCTTTCTTAAAAGAATTATTCCCTGAGGTAAGCCACCATATCCCAAACAACGAATTTACTTCTCAAACCATTCAAACCAAATCCAATGAATCTGTAGTATTGACTCCTCTTATTTGTTATGAAGTTTTGTATCCAGAATTTGTCAGAAGTATGGTAAAACGTTCCCCTTCAGAACTGATCATCAACCTCACAAATGATTCATGGTTTGAGAGCCAGACGGAAACAAAACAACATGCTGGAGCGGGAAGGTTACGAGCCATTGAATCAGGTAGGCCCTATGTTCGAGCCGCTGTATCTGGTATGACAACAGCCTATGATCCTTGGGGAAGAGAGATGATGGGGGAAATACCGATCTTTCAAAAAGCTATCGCCTACTTTGATGTGGTGACCGTTCCCACTCAAAGAAAGACTCCTTATTTGCAAATTGGCCCCTATCCTTGGAGGTTCATGGCTCTTTTTGGCTTATTTTTTGCATTTTTCACGAGTCCTAGAGCATTCCACTCGTATAAAAAGAAAAATGAAATTGAAATTTAGCATAGGATAGAAAGGCTATTCGAATATGGAATGGGAAAAAATACTTCGCGATGCAGTCAAAGAAAACTCAATCAAGGAGTTGTATCTTAGAAAGGTACCATCGTTAAAGACTTGCGAAGATTGGAATAAGGTAGTTGAAGTGGGAACCGTTGACCACAAAACGAAATATGCATACTACAAGGGTGGACTTGTGAAATATGGAGAACGTTTGTTCTTTGTCACTCAAGAAAGATTAGATGCTGTGTCCCCTTTTCGCAAATGGGATTTTAAAAGCAAAATCAAAGTCACTGATCCAGAAATGACAGCTGGTGAAAAAAAGTAATCGATTCCCCATATTGATTCTCCTTCTACCAAACAGAAAGCAAAAAAAAAGACCAACAATCGTTGGTCTTTTTTTTTGAATGGTTCTAATGCGAAACCATACTCGATGGATGAAGGAAAGGTTTTAACGATTCAAACGAATGATCATATTGAGTTTTTCAGCAATGGCAATCACTTCCATTACTTTTGATTTTTCAATGATGATCCCTGTTGGACTCACTTCTTCTAATACAAATTTTTTCCCTTTGATCTGACCAAGTAGAAGTTCCATCACTTGAGAATCTTTTGTTCTGAGGAGAACCGAGTCTTCGGTGATCGTTACAATTGGTAAATTGTTTCCCCAATCATCGAGTAAGAAGAGTAAATTTTGTGCAAGATCAGCTTTTGAAGACTCACGTAGGAAATGAATAAAGGTTTCTTTATCGTAACCCAGTAAAATTCCTAATTGGAAACTGTCTTTTGTGAGTAAGAACGTATAAACACGATCATAATCTTTAAGCTCACAAAAAGCTTTCAACAAATGAATTCCATGTAAAGAAACACGGTCAGGGAACGCAATGATCGAAAAGTCTGGGTTGATGGTAATCCCACCCTTTTCTGTTACCGTTACGAGTGGCTCATGGTTGAAGTAATGGAGTCCTAGTTCTGATAAACTTAGATTCCTTTGTGGGTATTCAACTTCGATAAGACCAAAAAGTTGTAAGTAAAAAATGGCAGAGATGATCTCTTTTCTGAGATCCGCCAAATCTTCTTCATATGTTTTGATTTGGAAAGTAGGAGAAAATACTAAATGGTCACGAATGATATGGGAAAAAATCACTGAAGTGTTGATTTTTCCGTGTGCCATAATGAGTTTTACAGTTTTATCCAAAATACCTTTTTCATAAAAAGGAACTTCAGTAGCCGTAAATACTTCTGCTGGGTTTAATCTACGAGTCCTTGCTTCATTCACTTCGTGAATGACAAGTTTCATGATTTCAAAAATGTCTTTTTTTAGAAACTCATCTGTTTCTTGGATTAAGATAACATTTTCACCCTTAATATCTACATAACCTAACAGCTTTAAGATGGGGAGAATGAGTTCAATTTGATAAACTTGGCTTTTTTCAGGGAAAATTTCAATGTCAGGTGATAAAAGTTCTGTTTCTGTCCTTTTATGATCTGCTTGTTTGATTTTTCCTGATTTTGCTAGGTTCAAACCTTTTCTGGAAATATAAGAAATGAGTTTTTTTACGTTTAAGAAAAAATCGAGTCCGTTTGCAGAAATTTTTTCCTGACGAACACGAGTTCCCTTTTTTACAGGAGGTAAAATTGGTGAAAACTGTAAATGGTCGAGAATCTCTTTTGGTATGACAATCACACGAATGAATTTGTCTTCCACATAATACAAATCTCGAACTAAATAAAGTGAAGTTAGGTGAGGAATTGTTTGTTCAAACTTCCCACGATTGACAGTGATATAATTGCGGATGGTATCAGCTTCGATCACACCACCGTGGATGTAAATTTGGTGTAATACATCTTTATCAAAATCAGAAAGTTCATCGATGAGTTTTTGTAAAAATTCAGCACTGAGTGCATTCTTTAAAAAGGTTTCAATGTGTTCGCCTTTTTTTGCACCTACTGCTTCCTTCCATTCCTCTGGAAGTTCACCTAGAGTTGCTTTGTGAAGAGTTTTCTCAATGGAATACTTAAACTTTTCACCCTTAGGATTTGTTTCTACTTTGATGAGTTTTTGGTATTCATCATAGGTATGGTATTTATCTAAATTATTAGTAAGGCGTTCGCGGTTTTTTCGTTGGTATAATAAGTAATACTTGCGAAGAACGTTTAGTTCCATCTCCACATTGATGGGAGGGATGTTGACTTTTCTCGAGATTTCTCCGAGGGTCATCACTCCTTTGTTTTTCAAAATAGAGGTGAGGATGTTCACTTGGAGGGGAGTGAACTTTTCCAAAACACCTTTTAGGTAAAATTCGTTTTGGAAAATCTCCATGAGACCCAAAATGGTCGATTTTTTGTCCTTTCCTGGGATCTTTTGGATGTTCCAAAGGCTTGCGATTTTTTTGATCTCGTTGAGATCGAGTTTCTCTAACTCTTGGTACAGGACAGTTTCTTGGCTCATGGGTGCGATTTGATAAGTTTTTGGTTGGGACCTAATCCTGCAACTCTATTTCAATTGTAGGTTCGGAGTCCATTTTGTCGTTTCCAATCCCCATTTAGGTCACAAATTAGGGCTTATGGACTCTTTTTCCGAAATTGTTTCTTTCGGTCTCCACTCAAGCCTTCGTGTGGCCCATTCCAGTTTTGTGTTTTCTACGAGACTCCTGGGTATCCTAACAAAACTGGCAAAAGGAAACTCAAACCATAGAGAAATCGCCATCTCCCTCAGGGAAGCCTTCTCCCAATTAGGTGCCACCTATATCAAACTGGGACAATTCATAGCAAGTGCCCCATCTCTTTTTCCCATCGAGTATGTGGAAGAAATGCAAGCCTGTCTTGATTCCGTAAGACCCGTACAATTCCGAGAAATCCGCTCCTCTGTCGAACGGGAGCTAGGTGGGAAACTAGAAACTCTCTTTCATAGTTTTGATGAAACTCCCCTTGCCTCTGCTTCCATCGCCCAAGTCCATGCGGCAGTGACAAAAGAAGGTCTTGATGTCGTAGTCAAAGTACAAAGACCTGATGTCCACCTAACTTTAAAAACCGACATGCAGATTTTAGGAATTCTGACTAAAGTTTTAGAAGTCATTGCTCCTGAATTTAAAAAATCGGGACTCACTGCGATGTTTCAAGAATTCCAAACTTCTATCTTACAAGAGATAGATTTTATCCAAGAAGCAAAAAACATCGAAGAGTTTGAAACGTATCTTTTAAAGGCAAAAGAGTCAAGGGCAAGAGTTCCTCGTGTGTATCATACTCTCTCCACAAAAAAGGTTTTAACGATGGAACGTTTTTATGGAGTTCCAATCACAGATGAAAAAGGTTTAAAACAATTCACAGACAATCCGAGAAAGGTTCTAAGTGATGCTCTGGAAATTTGGTTTTCTTCTTTATCCAACCAGGGTTTTTTCCATGCAGATGTACATGCTGGAAACTTAATGATCCTGAAAGATGGAAGTATTGGTTTTATTGATTTTGGGATTGTTGGAAGGATCTCTCCTAAAATCTGGCGTGGTCTTATGTTATTCACACAAGGCATTGGAATTGGAGAACCAACACTCGTAGCCAAAGGACTTGTGGAAATGGATTCAACAGATAGTGGAGTGAACCCAACTCTACTAGCCAAAGAATTAGATTCTGTATTCAATGAATTAGAATCTGTCTATGTACATTTAACAGAAAACGAAATGTTTGATGAATCGAAGGTGAATCGAATCATGTTCGAAATGAAGGAAATAGCTGAAAAAAATGGATTAAAAATTCCGAGAGAATTTGCACTCCTCATGAAACAAATGTTATACTTTGATCGTTATGTAAAATCTATGGCGCCTGAGATCAATTTGTTTCGAGACTCGCAAAACTTTGTAATTGGGAAAACATGACATTACTCGATTTACACGAGGGTGATTCAGCTATCATCCAGTCCATTAATATGGACCAATTGCCAAAACAAATGCTCACAGAACTTTTGGAACTAGGCTTTTTTCCTGGTGCTGAAATTCGATTAAAGACCAAATCGAAGTACCTTGGTAAACTAATCTGCTCACTTGGTGGAACCACAATTGGGCTTCGAATGAAAGACGGAGAAGCGATTTTACTAAAAACCAAATAAATGATGAAAGAAAAAAACATTTACCTAGTCGGGAATCCAAATTGTGGGAAAACCACATTATTCAATCAACTTACTGGCCTAAAACAAAAAACAGGAAACTTTAGTGGAGTCACTGTTGAAAAAAAAGAAGGTTTCGTTTCTTTACCAAATTTAGAACTTAAAATCACCGACTTACCAGGAACATACGGTCTTGGCGGAATCGCAGAAGATAAAAAAATTGCATACGAAATTTTACTCAAAAGAAAAGAAGATGAAGTAGTCATTTACGTACTTGATGCACTTAATTTAGAACGAGGATTACAATTTTTATTACAAATCATCGATATGGGTGTACCTACTTTGGTTGTTCTCACCATGAAAGATGTATTAGAAAAAAAAAGAATCCAATTTGATCTGAATTCGCTAAAACAATCTTTAGGATTAGAAATTGTTCTCGTAAATGCAAAATCGGGAGAAGGAATTCCAGAACTAAAAAATCTTCTCTCAAATGAAAATTCTTTTCGAAAACAAAAACGCCTTTGGACGTGGGAATCAAAAGAAGAATCCTTATTTAACAAACTTAAAAAACAACTCAACATCAATACCAACGAAGCAGAATTCTTTTTATCACAAGCCTTAAAATATTTGAATGGCGACACTCACTTACAAGACAATCGATACCTAAACCAATTTCCCGACTCCACCAAACAAATCTTATCTGAAGAATTACAATCAAACAAATACCAGTTTGGTTACCAAGAAGAGATGATTCATAGATCGATTTTGATCAAAAAAATTATATCTGATACGATTTTATCTCCAATTTCGAAAAATGGTGGTTGGAGTGAAAAATTGGATTCTATTTTTTTACACCCCATTCTTGGATTTTTTTGTTTTTTCCTTTTGATGGGAATTTTATTTCAAAGTCTATTTACTTTTGCAGAAATCCCAATGGATTTGATTGAGGTAGGAATTACACAATTACAAGAATACATATCAATGTATCTAGCAGATGGACCATTTCGTTCCCTCCTCGTTGAAGGTATTTTAGGTGGAGTTGGTAGCGTGGTTGTATTTGTACCTCAAATTGCCCTACTCTTTTTATTTATTGGAATCCTAGAAGAATCTGGTTATTTGGCTCGTGCTAGTTTTCTCATGGATAGACTTATGGGAAAATTTGGTTTATCCGGAAAATCATTTATCCCTCTACTCTCTTCGGCTGCTTGTGCTGTACCTGCCATCCTTGGTACAAGAACGATTGAGAACAAATCAGACCGCTTAACAACAATTATGGTATCTCCACTCATCATGTGTTCAGCAAGATATCCAGTTTATATTCTCATTGTTGGAACTGTTTTTAGTTATCCGCCAATCTTTGGTATTTTCAATGTCCAAGGCTTTGTTTTATTTTCCATGTTCTTCCTAGGAATGACGGTTAGTTTTGCATTTGCATTACTCTTTAGAAAAACAGTTTTTAAAGAAAATGCATCTTACTTTGTGATGGAACTGCCAAGGTATAACATTCCCTCATTCAAAAGTTTATTCTTCACCGTATATGGTAAGGTAAAATCGTTTTTAGCAACAGCGGGCCAAATCATTCTTTATATCTCTGTATTATTATGGTTCTTAAGCCACTTCCCAGCGGAATATAAAGAGAATGTTTGGAAAACAAGTCCCATTGAGACTTCCTATATCGGTCGTGTTGGTAAGGTAATGGAACCTGCCATTGCACCTATGGGATTTGATTGGAAAATCGGAATTTCGATCCTCACTTCTTTTGCCGCAAGAGAAGTGATGGTATCCACCTTAGCCGTATTATACGGATCGGAAGAAGAAGGGGAAGAATCAGAATCCTTGCG